>CAKZYJ010000292.1 GCA_937884755.1 uncultured Flammeovirgaceae bacterium | reverse complement strand
CGCCTATTTATGCTAGGATAACTATTGATGGTAAGCGAGCAGAAGTCAGCACTGGTCAGAAAACAGAGTCTGAACGTTGGAATGTAAATACTGGAAGTGTGCGAGGAAACAAGGAAGATGCTCGTACTATCAACACTGTACTTAGCAATATCAGAAATAAGATAAAAGCTATCTACTATGATTTGACTGAGCAACAGCGTATAGTTACTGCTGAAACAGTTAAAAATACTTTTCTAGGAAAAGGGAGTCTAGAGTATAGCTTGCTTCAAATCTTTCAGCAACATAATGAAGATATGCGAGCGCAAGTGGGCAAAGAATACGCTGCCGGGACTCTTGAACGCTACCAAACCTCTCTGAAGTTAACCAAGGAATTTCTAAAGCATAAATACAATCGCGACGATATTTACCTTTCGGAGCTTCAATATAGCTTTATCACCGATTATGAGTTTTTTCTCAAAACGGTTCGGGGTAATAGTCATAACACAGCTAGTAAATACCTGAGAAATTTCAAGAAAATTATTCGTGTTGCCGTGGTTAATGGCTGGCTGAAGCGCGATCCCTTTTTAGCGTATAAATGCAGTTTAAGAGAAGTAAAACGAGACTACCTAACGCAAGATGAGTTAGACCAGATAATGGCTAAACGGTTTCCATCCGAACGGCTTACTCACGTTAGAGATGTCTTTGTATTCTGTTGTTACACTGGGTTAGCCTATGCTGATGTGTTCAAACTCAGCTCCTCTGATATTTCCCGAGGTATTGATGGCGAATACTGGCTATTTACGGAGCGTAGGAAAACAGGTGTTTCTTCTAATGTACCCTTATTGCCACCTGCCTTAGAAATCCTGGAAAAGTATGAAAATTATGCCGAAGCGATGAATGGTAAACAGTTACTTCCAGTGATTACCAACCAGAAACTTAATGCTTACTTGAAGGAAATTGCTGATGTCTGTGGCATTAACAAAAAGTTGACCTTCCATATTGCCCGTCATACCTTTGCTACTACCGTTACTTTAACTAACGGTGTACCGATTGAATCAGTAAGCTCTATGCTAGGGCACAAAAACCTGCGTACTACCCAAATCTATGCTAAAGTAGTAGAGAAAAAAGTAAGTAACGATATGAAAGCACTGAAGGAGAAACTCGCCACGAATGATAGCCCCTCTACCGGTGGCAAGAGTAGTCATGGATAAAAAGGAGATTTTGTATTTATTCCGAACTACCAATGGCACGTTAACCACTGCTAGTAGTAGAGTAAATTATCTTCCTTGGGATCTACGCCTTGATCATCTGATGGTCGTAAACTACTACGAGGGCAATTACCCTGCTTGGTAAGCAGTATATTCAATCTATAAATGATTTACGAGATCACTATCTGCTTTGGTAGTTGTTTACAAAAGAAAAAATTTGCCCTCGTAAGTGTATCGTAAATACTCATCCTGATTACTGTGAATTCTTACGAGCAGTTACCGCTCCATCTGCGGATGCGAAGAAGAACGCTGTTGCTGCTGTTTTTTCTTTTGCTTCTCAGTATCAGTGTGCTCTACTTCCTCACTCATCTCTAGCGATTGCTTTCCCAAATGCAACAAAGTTCTTTCAGGAAAGGCCAGAGGCTCATCTTTCCCTGTTTCTAGCATCCGATACGGGTTATTGACCAGCTTTCCCAGTTGATAGCGTTGCGTCAGGTGGTGCAACCGAAAGAAAAAGCCTTTACCGTAGTGCTGTTCACCTGCGATGGATAAGACCTTGTTTTCATCTAGTTTCCGGTGCCCTGTAAAATACTGATTGAGGTAGGCTACTTTGTAGCGAATGCGTTCCTGATGACGAAGTTGGGTTGCCTCGGGCATACCGGCAGTAAGCTTCTTAGAAGTGGTCTCCTGCTGATAGTCAAATAGCTGCTGAAAGGTTTTTCCGTTTTGTACCTGCCAGTCTTTGAAAGTAAAGCGGCTTTTCCAGCCTTTGGGATTTAGGCGGTGCTGCCTATTTCTATCCTGGGCACTCACTAGGATATGCACATGGGTATGATGGCCTTTTTTGATCGTTCCTTTCTGCTCTCCCTCTTTTTCGGTTCGGGCGTGGTGAATGGTGGCATACCAGACTACTTCTGAGGGCGTTATTCGCATGTCATCTTTCAGGTTAAAGTTCCTCGCATAATTTTGCATGACTGCTCGGGTGTATTCTAGTAGTTTGGAAGGGGCATTCTTCAGATGCTCTAATTCAGCCTGTGAGGGAGATATGACCAGTGAGTAGAACTTTTCTTGTTCTTTTCTCAAGCCCTTTGCATTTTGGTCAATCACCGTTTTTACTTCTTCCGGAGTTATCTCATTTTGATCTCGGTCAAAGAACTGCACGGTTTCATTGCGGGCTTTAGCATCGTGGCCTAGATAGCTGACTGTTTTCTGACAAGAGCCCCGGTTGGCAAACACAAAGCGACCGTTTCGTTTGGGGTGAATGATTTTCGTGTGCATCATTTTAGTGGTTAATGGTGTAGGCCTACGCGACGCGGGGTAAGTGTTGGAAGGAAAAGAAGTGTAGAGGTCTGCTTAAGAGCTTATGTTGGAGATTTAGGCTTTTTTTGCTTGTCCAACTGTTCAGCCACTTGACGTAAGCGTTCGGTTAGGTACTGCTGATCTTGCTGC
Source organism: uncultured Flammeovirgaceae bacterium (assembly GCA_937884755.1). Taxonomy (GTDB): domain Bacteria; phylum Bacteroidota; class Bacteroidia; order Cytophagales; family Cyclobacteriaceae; genus Tunicatimonas. The sequence continues at coordinate 546 of CAKZYJ010000292.1, read as the reverse complement.
TGAAGGGCTTGAAAGCCGCTTTCATCTTCGGTGAGCAGGCGCAGCAAATGGTTTACCGATAGCTCACCCATGATGCGGGCTTTGCTCGCTTCAGTATGGATGGCTTTGAGGACATGCTGTTCTTGAAAAATCAGTAGCGAGAATATTCGATCTACGGCTGATCGAAGCAAATTGGCCACTTCTTCGGTCTGTCCGGCCTGATACTTTCTGGGGTCTATCTTGCGGGCAATAAAGAATTCACCTGCCGCTTCCAGGTATTCTTTGTAGGAAAGCTTGAGCCTACGAGTCTCTTGATCGAGACGTCTATGAAAGGCATTTGAAACATTGATTTTTTTAGAAGTACTCATGGTAAAGAACTTTTTTAGGTTTGATAATCAATCAGTTACAAATCAGAAGTAACTAAGTTGAAAACTATATAGTTGTAAATTGTTGAATAACAGTATTTTACAAAGGAATTTGTAAGATCCCATCTTGCTGACCATTTTGGCCAGGATGCTACCTACGCAAGTCTTGGGCATCCGAGGGAAAGGCGATCAGGTTACACAT
>CAKZYJ010000291.1 GCA_937884755.1 uncultured Flammeovirgaceae bacterium | reverse complement strand
ATAGTCTTGTGTATGAGTAGTAGTGGATTTCTACTCACTATCTTTTCAGTTTAGCCGCGACCTTTATTTTATATTTATACTTTTGTTTGGCTTTGTTGCGTTGCAACAAAGCCGTAGGCATCTATTGGTAGCTATAAATTCGATATAGCGACTTGAATACCTTGGTTTATGCGTTTCATTAATATCACTGAGAGTAGCATACACGCCGTAACCAGATACCCGATTTGATCAAAGTTTTGTAGTTAGTTGCCCGTCTATTGCTTCAAGAACTATCCAACCCGCCAGTACTGCGGATAGTCCGGCAGTAAGCTGTTGGATAGACGCATCTAGCAACATAAACGCACCCCGCTTCTCAGCGGCAGGTACTAATATGGCTAGGGCGGTAGAAGATACCATTCGGGCGGTGGTACCGATGAACAGTAAGCTGTGAATAATCATCAATATCCACCAATTTATATGCTGAATCAGCGTGTACGAAATTACCATAGCACCAGCTAGTAGGGTGCCACCGACAAAAACTCGCACTTGACCAAATCGATCAACCAGTTGGCCTAACAGCGGCCCGCTAATTAGTGTGATAAGCCCACCAATACCATACAGCAATGGTAGTTCATCTTCAGCTACCCCTGTGGGTACAGTAGGCTGCGAAAAAAGTCATGAATAGAACATCGGCAAAAACGATAGCGGTATTGTTCATAAAAACCAAGGCATGACGGCTATTTAGCAAAGTACTACCTAAGTGTTGCCAAGAAGATCTTTTTACTGGTTGGTTGAGATGAAGTATTAGTGGTTTAAGCTGAAATCCGAGCCAAAAAATAAAACTCAACCCAATCGTGAAAACCAAAGCATATGACCACTGCCAATCAAATTGGGAGGAAATGTAAAGGGCGAGCGGCAAGCCACCTACCAAGCTAGTGGCAAAAGCCACTTGCAGTAACCCCATTGCCCTACCCCGCTGGTCAGTCGCAAATAAATCAGTGACGATAGCGTAAGCAATGGAAGCAACCACCCCACCAAAAATACCAGTAATCACTCTACTCACAAACAATAATGAATAGGAGGTTGACATTCCACAGAGTACAATACCTATCAGAAAGCCCCCGTAGAAGAATGGCAAGTACTTCTTACGATCAAAGCAATCAGCAAAACCCGAAGAGACCAGTGTCGGTATCTCGGCACTAAATGCGTAGGCAGAAGCACCCACCCAAATTGGCTGGTAGTAAGCAAATCATTAAGTAAGGTACTACTCAGGGCTGGAAGTAGAATAAAATCCAATACTACTGTGAACAACAGTCCTCCTAAACCCAGTAGAACTACTCGTTGGTAGGCAGAAAATGGGGCTACAGTAGTGAGATTCATATGATCAGACGTTGGCGTGCGTTTTCACCCAGGCTCTAGGGGTAATTCCCATAGCTCTTTTAAAATAATCATTGAATACCGACTTGGAACTAAAGCCGCTTTCGTAAGCTAGCCCTAGTAGGGTTAAGTGCCGATTGGCCGGATCAACGGCCTTTCGCTTAAAAATTTCTAAGCGAAAATGGTTGATAAACTCATTGAAGTTCTTACCCATCTGCTGATTGAGCAGCCAGCTGAGTTTGTTTGGGTGTAAGTCGATTGCTTCCGCCAGTGAACGCAAGGAAAGCTCCTGGTTAGCTACTACATCTTCCTGATTCAGTAAAGCGTAGAGCGCATCCGTAGTCAAAGCTGCTTCATTGGATGATAATCTGGCTGAATTATCCTTTTGAAGCAACTTTGAATGTAGATTAGTTTTATGAGCTTGCTGTTCATCGAAGTCCATCTTTCGGTAGATACGCTGAAAGCCTTCATCATCTCGGATAGTATCCCATATCCAGAAGTGCTTGAGCGTGACCATCATCACGGACTTTTCTTGGTAGCCTCGCTCCAGATAGGCTGCTGCTTCTTTCGGCATATTGAGTAAGCTGTATAGTATTGCCGGGTCGCAGGGATCTAGGTACTCGGTGCGTTCTATTACCTCAACGATTCCTTCCCGTTCGTTAGCGAGAATCTTCACAATTAATCTATCTAGCACCGCTAACCCTTCTCCGTTCGTAATAGCGAGTGCTTTATCGATGGCGGCAAAGGCTTCTTCAAACCGTCCCAGATAGCCTAGCACCACTCCCTTCCACCGCCAAGCTTCACTAAACATATCATCCTGTTGCAGGCTTTGTTCAAAGGCTTGTCTAGCATCCTCAAATCGCCCAGCAAAGTAATAGCAGAGGCCTAGCTGCCAGTGACTGATCACGTGCAGTGGATCCCGGGCTATGTTCTCTTTGGCTACCTTTATGGCTCGTACGTAGTCTTTTTGAAGGAAGATATAATAGTAGGTGATAAACTCATTATCCGAAGTTAGACCGTTGGCAATCGCCTGATTGTACGATGCAATTGTGCCTTCCCAGTCCCAATCATAAAAGAGATGAATGTAGGCCATAACTTTATGCGCTCGAGCTTCACTGGTCTTAATCTTAAGGGCTCTCGATACTGCCTCTCGAGCTTTTTGGTAGCCCTCCTTAGTAGTAATCAGATTAAAGCCCGTGTAATGAAGATAGGTTTCACCTATGTAGGAGTACGCTTCTGCAAAATTCGGGTCTAGCTGTACTGCTTGTTGGAAATAGCGCAGTGCCTGTTGTATATCATCAAAGTCTTTGCGCTTAAAATGATAGATTCCCTTGAGCAGCAGTTGGTAAGCTTCCGTATTCTTAGTCTTCTCCGTCACTAGTGAGTCGCTGACTTCCATGTGCCCAAAGTTTTCGCGAATCTTATCGGCTACCAGCAAACTGATTTCATCTTGTAGAGCAAATATATCTGCTAACTCGCGATCAAAATTCTGCGACCAGATGTGAAACCCATTGTCGGTTCTGATAAGCTGCACAGTGATACGAACCCGCTTACCGGATTTCCTGATGCTGCCTTCAATGACCGTAGCCACACCCAGTTTATTCCCAATAACCCGGACGTCTTCTTTCACCCCTTTAAAGGCAAAAGAAGATGTGCGAGCCGTTACTTTTAGTCCTTCTATCTTGCTAAGAGCGTTGATAATTTCCTCGGTCATTCCATCACTGAAATACTCATTCTCAGAATCAGCGCTAAAATTCTCTAAAGGAAGTACAGCAATAGAATTTTTGACTATTTCGGGGGCTATCATACTCAGATTAGCTACTAGGTCACATTATAACCCCGAAAATAAGTAGAAAAGTTAAATCTCACGGTAGTTTCTACTTTCTAACTTGCTAATTCTAACACTAGGTTCCCTATTTTATGTCCGGTTTGCGCGTGCTCATGAGCATTGCTAATATCAGAAAATGAATACCTTCGGTCTACAACAACTCTCAGTTGTCCTTTTTCAACTAGTTGAATCACGAACCGGAGATCTTCTGGAGTCATCTTGGCAATGGCGGTAATCAACTTCTTCTTTCCTACCCAAGAGGCTACTACCGATTGAAGAAGTAAAGGGATACTCATCGCTACAGTGAGGAATATACCTTGCTTACGCAACACTTTTTTACTTTTGTTGTACGACGCTTTTCCTACCGCATCAAAAATAACGTGGTACTGCTCAGGGTTATTGGTGAAGTCATACTGGGTATAATCAATCACGTTATCAGCACCCAACGAACGAACAAGTTCTACATTTCTTGTACTGCAAACAGCCGTTACTTCTGCTCCGAAGTATTTGGCAAGTTGCACCGCATAGGTTCCTACGCTGCCTGAAGCCCCATTGATAAGAACCTTTTGCCCTGGTTGAATATTCGCTTGCTTAAGAAAGAACAGAGCCGTCATGGCGCCGTTGGGCAAAGCAGCAGCGGTAGCATCAGAAATACTCGCTGGTTTAGGGGCTACGGTACCATCGGCGGGAACCACTACGTACTCCGCGTGGGCTCCAGCTTCACCTCCGGCTAGCCCAAAAACGGGGTCACCCGATTTAAAATGTTTCACATCTTTACCAACCGAATCTACTACCCCCGAAAATTCATGCCCGAGAATGGTGCGTTTGGGGGCAAAAAGGCCATTATATAATCGGATGGCGAAAGGGTCGCCCGCTCGCATCACGTCCTAAATCTCATCCATTCGTCCGAAATCATAATACGGAACGATTACCCTTTTGCTATACCGCATCTTTGTCTCATCATGGCTGAAGCAGTAAATCCGGATGAGCCTACTAAAGTCCGATAGTAAATTTTGAACCAAACATTCATATTTAACCAATTACAAAGATGAAAGCTTTATTATCAGTCATTCTCGTACTCGTTGTCCTGAACGTTCAGGCGCAAACCGATCAGCCCCGCAACCAGATTAGCCTGATGGCTGGCTTTGGTGGTGGGCAGTGGAAAGATCAGTTTTATTCACCTCTTAGCTACGATGTTAGCAGCACGCTGTGGCAGTTTGGCTGGGAGCGATCCACCCGACGAGGTCATATCTTCGTGCTAGAAACCCAAAGCATTGCCGCTAAGCTTACTCCCGATGCGGGCGAGCAATTTGAAAGCGAGATGATCGGTTTTGAACTACAAACTGCGTGGTTGTGGAAACTGAAAGAAACCACTCGCTGGCAATTTCACCTCGGTCCCGAATATAGCATCGGCTCGCAGGTCACTACCTGGGAGGATGGAAACAATTTAAGCTCCGCTTACACTTACCTTAGTACTCACGGGCTTTCGATTACAGGCCGAGCTAGTTATCAGCTAGACCGCTGGAATCTAAGTGGGCAAGTAAGTTTGCCAGTACTGATGCATGCTTCCCGCCCACCGTATACAGGCATTACCGATGCGACCGAAAGCAGTGATCTGCTGTTCCGTATGAAAAATGGCGATTGGCACAGCTTGGATAGCTACGTAGCTCCCGAAGTACGGGTACAAGCCGAGTACGAATTACGCCAATGGATAGGCTTAGCCGCTCAGTACCACTTTGCCTACCAGGATGTTGACAGCAGTCAACCGATGTCTTCTTCCGTCCACAACGTTCAGATTGGTGTAAACTTCAAATTCTGATACCGTGAAAACCCTACTT
>CAKZYJ010000290.1 GCA_937884755.1 uncultured Flammeovirgaceae bacterium | reverse complement strand
CCGCTCCCTTGTCAATCGAATCTGGCAGTACCACTTCGGGCAAGGTATTGCGGGTAACGCTAGTAATTTTGGGGTAATGGGCAAGAAACCTACTCATCCCGAGTTGCTAGATTGGCTCACCAACTACTTTATTGAACACGGCTGGTCGTTCAAGGAAATGCACCGGCTGATGATGACTTCGGACACCTATATGCGAGCCAGTACCCACCCTGATGCTAAGGAAGTGAATGAGATTGATCCTAATAATCATTACCTGGCTTACTTTACGCCCCGCCGATTGACCGCCGAGGAACTCAGAGATGCCATGCTGGCCGTCTCAGGTGAGCTGAATACCGAGATGGGCGGCTTGCCGATCAAACCCGAAATTAATCGGGAAGTAGCTATGCAGCCCCGTCACATTATGGGGTCTATTGCCCCGGCCTACCAGCCGTCCCGCACTCCGGAAGAGCGTAATCGACGAACCATTTACTCCTACCACTATCGGGGCTTGCCCAATCCCATGCTGGAAGTATTCAATCAACCTAACTCCGACCTTTCTTGTGAGCAGCGGATTGCTTCCACCGTTACACCCCAGGTTTTTACCTTGTTTAATGGGCAGAATAGCTACAACCGGGCTTTAGCCATGGCTCAACGCCTGGAGCAGGAGGAAACAGAAATAAAGAGGAACATTGAACGAGCAATGGAACTGGCCTGGAATCGTCCAGCCGAAGGTGAAGAAGTACAAGCTTCCGCTGATTTCGTGGCCAAAATGGTGGAATATCATCAGGAGAACGACCCGGTTGATCCGGAGTATCCGGTAGAAATTCAGCGCACTATGTTTGAGGAGATGACGGGGGAGGAATTTTCCTACACCGAACGATTGGATGTGTACGAGAACTACGTAGACGATGTGGCTCCTTCGGAAGTTTCTCCCGAAACCCGCGCCTTGGCTGACCTGTGCCGGGTGTTATTCAATGCCAACGAATTTGTTTACGTCTACTAGCATGAAAAAATTTCGTCCCGACCATATTCAACGAATACTTAACCAGAAGGCAGCATCTTCCCTAAATCGCCGCGATTTTCTCTATGGCTTAGGCGCCAGCCTGGGCACCGTTGCTTTTAGTAGTATGCTCGGTAGCTCTGCGCTAGCGAAGGGAGCCGGTACCGGACCATTAGCTTTTAAAGCACCTATGCTTCCGGCTAAAGCCAAAGCCTGTATCTTTCTGATGATGGAGGGTGGTCCCAGCCACATCGATACTTTCGACCCTAAGCCTAAGCTGCACGAGCTGCATATGCAGAAATTCACCCGTCAGGGCGAGAACTTTTCAGCCATGTCATCGGGAAACCGTTACTACGTAGAAAGTCCGTTCAAAACTCGTAAGGTAGGGCAGTCAGGGGCGGATATGAGCGAGCACTTTGTGCATCTGGCTGATGTAGCCGATGACATCTGCTTCTATCGTGGCGCGCAAGCCGAGTCGGTAAACCACCCGACGGCCATGTACCACATCAATACCGGGAATAAGTTTGGCGGCGAGCCGGGCATCGGGGCCTGGGTTACTTACGGCCTGGGAACCGAAAATGAAAACTTACCGGCCTTCATCGTGCTGCCCGAAGTAGCTTATCCGCAGGGAGGGGCTTCCAACTGGTCGAACGGATTTCTTCCGGCCTACTACCAAGGCACCCCCCTCCGATCGGTAGGATCTCCTATCCTGGATATTCAGCCGCCGCCGGGCGTGAGCCGCTATCACCAGCGGGAAAGTCTGGACCTACTAAATACCTTCAACGAAAATCATGCTGCTAGACATCCGGCCCACGATGACCTGGCGGCTCGCATGGAAAGCTACGAATTGGCTTTTCGAATGCAGATGGAAGTACCGGACATTATTGAAATTGAAAAGGAGGACGAGAAGACCAAAGAATTATACGGCGTAGGCGAAGAAATCACCGATGCCTTTGGCCGGAAGTGCCTGCTGGCTCGACGACTCATTGAGCAAGGTGTACGCTTCGTACAAATCTACTCCGGTGGCTGGGACTCCCACGATTATCTGTCCCGAGCCCACGGCAGCTTGATCCACAGTGTAGATAAACCCATCGCGGGACTAATCAAAGATCTAAAGCGACGGGGTATGCTCGAAGAAACCTTAATTGTTTGGTGCGGTGAGTTTGGTCGTAGCCCCGATAATGGAGTTCGCGACGGAGGAGTAGCTTACGGTCGCGATCATAATCCGAACGCCATGGCGATGTGGTTTGCCGGAGGCGGAGTGAAAGCCGGCCACACCATCGGAGCTACTGATGAGATCGGTGAAAGCGCGGTGGATGTGGTGCATCCATTACAGGATGTACACGTAACCTTGCTTCGCCTGCTCGGTTTAGATGATAATAAACTCACTTACTTCCACGGAGGACGCTACAAACAGCTTTCTCAAACCGGGGGAAAAGTGATTGAAGAGCTATTCTCCTAGCTACTCCGTTTTCACTTTTTGCAGCACAATTTTCTCCTGATGCTTCACTAGCATTTCTTGGTACAGCTTACGGAGTTGCTGGTATTGCTCGGGGGCGATTAGAGAGCGGTTAATCCGCAGTAAACTCACTACCTGCACCGATACGGCTGTCACCTGACTTTGAAAAACGAACTGGGCGGTATTTCCGTCAAGCACGAATGACTGAGAATCAGGAAGCTCTTCTACTTCGTAACCTTCCGGTATCTGAATATTTAGGGTCTGTTTGTAAACCCGACGAAAGTTGTAATCGATGGGGTGCTTACGGTCAGTGGCTTTAAACGGGTTCTCGCTCACCGGTGATTGGGGAAACGTCTCGATGTAGATGTAATCTCCAAGTTTCTCAATACCGGAGTGCCGGCCACCGGACTGCTGAGTGTAACTCATCCGTAGATTTTCTTTTAACTCCTGTTCATTCAGCACTTTGAAGTCGCTCAGCTGGTATCCGGCTACGTTATCGGGTTGATCTCGCAACTGCTGTCGCATGGTTAGTGCTCCGTAACCTCGGTATATCTGATTAACACTGGTAAAAAATTGGTCATCATCTTCCTGATACCCCACATTGTAGTAGTTCTCTACCTGATAAACTTGTCCACTTTCTAAAGCTATCCACCGCTCTTCTTTAGCATCTACGACTAATCCCTGATTATTCAAACAATAGATGGGAATCACCCCAAAAGGTTGAACCGGATCGCTAATATCCAATAAGTATTCTTTACCGTCTGTCTCCGTGTAGACTACCGAGTAATTGAACTGATCAATCTTAGGGTACTTGGTTTGAATTCTTCCGTGGGCCCGCGTACTAAGCAGCACCGGACTGGCTTCTATTCCGGCCAGATTGAGCCAATTTGTTAGCAGAATATTGAGGTCCGTGCTATTACCGGTTTTAGTCTCGAGCAGTTCTTTAGGCGAAGTATTGGGGTACAAACTTATTTTACCATTCCACCGCAATTGCTGCTTTAAGTAGTCGTAAATAGCCTGAGCCTTTTCCAGATCGGTAGATAAACCTGCGGTGAGTTGTTCCACGGTCTCCTTCCCGTCCTTGCGTTTGAGGTATTTGCCAAAGTCGGTTAACTTTAATAAATCATCGGTTAACTGGGGCCAGGTTTCCATAAAATCTCGCATGCTCCGACCGGGAAAATTCTCTTTAGTCAGTTGAAAAGTAAGTTTAGCCACGTAATCTTCTTTGTTGCTGATAAACGATTCATCAGTGAAGGCCGGAACATTTTCTACCGCCCAAACGTACTTGGCATTGTTGTAGGTATACTGACCCAATCGCTGTTCCCACTTTTCTAACTCTGCCTCATTTTTCACCAAGGGTACGTAGCCCTGAAACAGCATTTGATACTGGTAAAAGGCGGGAATCTTAGCGGTAAACTCACTCCTCTTCACCGGAATTTCGTACTGAAACTTCCAGTCATTGAGCTGAAAAATGTAGGGCGACACCATGGTGTACTTGTACTCAATGATGGAGCCTTCCCGCACATTCGGAAAGGCAAACTTCTTCTTAGAATAAGCCTCGTTCACTTCCTCGGTGAAAATATCTTTCTTCTCTAGTCCATTTTTTTGAATTCCATCTTCATGAAGCGTGTAACTAAACCCTTCAATATCCCGGATCATTTCGGTCTTATACTTCTCCTTCACGTAGTAGGGCAACACCACATCGGCCCAGTTGAAACCGGATGAGCGGTAGATTTTGATTTTCACTTCCCGGGTGTAGTACGCCCGGAAGCCCAAATTTTCTTCGTAGCTGATATGTACTTTCCCGTTGTTCCGCAGAAATACGGCTTCGGCGGTTGAATCCAGTGGGTAATGGGTAGCAGATAGTTCTGCTTTGGTAACTTTCCCGAAGGGAGAGGTATCGTCAGAAGCGAAAACTACTCCTCCAACCAACCAAAACAACCATCCTAGTAGAATCTTTTGCATTCAATATACATTTTCGCAAATCTGCTAAAATCATTATCATCCGGCAAGGCTAGTTTTTTGTGCTTCTACCCCTGTACTGTTTCAGGTGGGATTGTAGTTGTTCGTTTACCATCGAGTGGCCTGAAATTTCCAGCCGGGCTGCTTTTTCTGCATTTCTATTTCATCATTGCGATAGGTTAGCCCACATTTGAGAAAATTCTGATGCAGTTTTTCTAAAGCCTCTCGATCCAGTTCTACACCTAGTCCCGGGCCATCGGGCACCTTCACTGCTCCTTCTTCAAAACTGATTCGTCCGCCCACAATCACTTCATCCGATTGCCAGGGATAATGCGTATCCAGTGGGTAGGGCGGAGTGGGCAGCGCCGCTCCCAAATGCACCATCGCCGCTAAGGAAATGCCCAAATGACTGTTAGAATGCATAGATAAGCGGCGACCGAAGGTGTCACAGATACGAGCTAGTTCCATGCTGGAGCGTAAGCCACCCCAAAAATGATGATCGCTTAAAATAATGTCTTCCGAACCCAAAGCGATGCTGGAAGGGATATCTTCAAAGGAAGTGGTGCACATATTGGTAGCCAACGGAAGATTTAGTTCTTTTCGAACTTCGGCCATTGCCGTTTGCCCCCGAACCGGGTCTTCCAGGTATTCCAGCACGCCCTCCAGTTGCCTACCGGCCTCAATAGCCGTTTCTTTCTTCCAGATGGCGTTAGGGTCCAGCCTTAGCGGCACCTCCGGCCCGAATGCCTCCCGCAGAGCCAGCATGGAATCTACCTCTCGCTGGGGTTCCAAAGCACCCCCTTTTAATTTAATTGACTGAAAACCATATTCCTGGCACATGGCCTGGGCCTGAGCTACTATTTCTTCCGGACTCAATGCCTGGGCTTGCCGGGCTTTAGCCCAGCCTTGGGCATTTGGGTCAGTATCGAAACCTAGTTCTCCCCCCACCCCTTCGTACTTATAAAATAAATAGGCCGCAAAGGGCACTCGATCCCGCATTTTTCCACCTAGCAAATCAACTACCGGGCGTCCGCTGACTTTACCTTGAATATCCAAACATGCCACTTCCACCGCACTGAAAATATGCACCAGTTTCCGCTGATCCCAGGGCGCATCGCCACGTTCATCGGCTGATTCTTGGCCAAAATGTTCTTCTAGCCTCTTCTTCAACCGATTTAACTGAAATGGATCTTGGCCAATAATAATGCTTTTGGCTTCGTCTAGAGCATCGTTGGTTTGCACGTTGCCTGGTATTTCGCTGATACCCGAAATATTGTCTTTAGTCACCAGCTCCAGCACCGTCCGCAAGGCGTAGGGAGCGTGTAGCCCAGCAGCATTTAATAACGGAGGATCAACAATGGCGATTGGAGTAATTCTCATCTCCACTATTTCGGCACCACGAAGTTTGGAAGGGTTGGCTAAAGTCATGAAAGAAAGCTGTTCGGGGTTAGTGATGTATGGTGAAATATAGGACGGATTTAGCTACCAATCCAGCAACTGACTTAGGTTTCCTCCTTTTACCATTGCGATCTCTTCGGCGGTGTAATTCTCCATATGTGCATCCACAATCTTGGGAGTACCACTGCCCCAAACCATCCTTTCCAGCCCAAAGGCTTCAATTGCCCGTTTTGTGAATGGTTTAGCACTTTCGTACAGCGGTTCATCCTGGGCAAAATGGTTTAAACCGGACAGTTTCATGTACACATGAGGCAGCTCAGCTAATTCTAGTACTTCGGCAAACTCCACTGCCGAACCTAGATGAGGCTCCGCCAAATGATCGATTAAGACTTTGCTTCCGGGAATGGCTCGTATTACCTCTCCAGCCTGCTTAGCGTAACTAGGCCCAATGTGTAGCTCTATAATTAAACCTAAGTCTACTGCTTGCTGCCAAAGGGCTCTCACTCCGGCATCCGCAAAGGTATCCAGGTAGGATTCCTTGCCTCGGTGGGCGTGGAATCGGGTAGATACGATCAAAGGTTCTTCCTTAACCAGTTTAGCTAGCTTTTGGGAAGCCGACGGGTCTTTGGGATAAAATAGGCTGGTACCTCTTAACCGTTCGGGTTCCCGTTTCAGGCAATCAACGATCAATGAGTGATCGTCGCCGTAGGGTTCAGGGTGCACAATAACGGCCTTATCAATTCCTTCTTTGTCCAACCGTTGCAGGTAGGCAGCCAGCGGATCAGAGGGTTGAGCAGAAACATCCGGCTGATAAGTAGCTTGGGGATGGAAGGGATACTTCTCAGTATCCGGACTGAAGATATGGGCGTTCCACTCGATGACCGGCTGGCCCAGTATCGGTTTACCCGGTTTAGTTTCTGTATCAGCTATAATTGTTTTTGATTTTACGGTTCCGGCACCGAAAGCGGCAGTTCCTGCTCCTATTAGTGTACCGAGTAATTTGCGTCTGGTAAGCATCTTAGGATGGAAGATAGAGGTTGAACTGTTATCCTCTAACTTCCATTCTCTAGTTTCAGCTTTCATTGTATTTAACTCTGTGCTTCATCGGAAACGGCCTGTATCAGCCCTTTGATATACCCATAAGAGAAAGCAAAAGCCTGTGGATTTCCCTTACTCTCCGCCGCATGCTTCGGTACATGATCTGGCATAACCATACCCGAAAACCCAACATCCCGCAAGGCTCTTACCACATGCAGAAAATTCATATCACCGTTATCCGGGTATACTTCCTGAAAATTATTCCAGCCGCCTTTGATGTTGCGCAGATGTATATTGAAGATCTGATTGCGTTCGCCCACCCATTTGATGATTGGGATAATTTCATTTTTCGGATCTTTGAGTCCTTCAGCAATAGAACCAATACAGAAATTAAATCCGTGATACTCATTGTCGTACAACTGAGAAAACCGCTTTATTCCGGCAAATACATCCGGACTGTTCCACCTGGTAATACCGCGGTATCCTTCGGGCGTGGGCGGATCGGCGATGTGGTTGGCCAGCTTTACTTTGTATTCTTTGGCAACTGGCATTATTCTGTCCAACACATAAGTAATGCGCTCAAACATCTGGTCGCTGGAGACATTGTCGGCAACGGTTTTTTCCTGATCCATACCTCGTTTGACTGCTTCCTCATAGTTCCAGGTGCTGTAAGAAGCATTGCCACGTTTGGGGTCAATGGTGCGGCCGGTGCGTAATACTGGCAGAATCGTGGTATTATAATTCAGCAAATGCACACCGGTTTTAGCGGCCACTTGGATCATCTGCTGGATAATTTCAATTTCGCGGTCGCGTTCGGGGCTTTTACCGAGCATCATATTCGGATAATCTACTCTATCAATACCAGCAGAAGTTAAAGGAAGGTGGTAGGCATCCAGACTGATACCATACTTCTCGCAGGCTTCCCTTTTTGCCAGGGAATCGTCTAAATCCCAGCCCACACCTTTGATTGATTTGGGCATACCTCCGTCAATATTAAATACACCATGCCGTGCTTTGAACTCCAGGTTTTCTATAGAAGTTCCTCCCGACTGGCAGCCGACGTGCATCTTGACTTCCTTTGGAAGAGTTGAGACCGTCGCCGCTTTCGCCGACCCGTGGGTGGCAGCCAAAGCACCCATAGAGCCCGCAGCGCTTACTTTGAAAAAATTTCGTCGTTTCATAAGTTGTTGAGTTATTAGTCCATAGTCCACTGTCGACAGCACTCGGTGCCCGGTCCACAGTAATTATTTATTGTCAATTGTCAACTGTTAATTACTCATTGTTCATTGCACACTGTTAATTGTTCATTGATTGTCATACTAGCGGGAATACTTTAGCGGCAATCAGGATGACGATGAGGCCGGTGATTCCCATGATGGTGAGTAGCGGGGAGAAAGTCTTGAGTGCTTCTTTTTCAGTGAGATTACTCATTTTGCACACAATCCAAAATCCACTATCATTCATCCAGGGAATCAATTTCGACCCGCAGGCGATGGCTAAGCCAATATACAGATGGTGGTACGGCAACACTGCTACTTCCGCCATTCCGGCCAGTATTCCCGAAGCAGTGATCATCGAAACGGTGGCTGATCCTTGAGCGGTACGAACCACCGCCGCAATGAAAAAAGCCAGCGGTAGCAAGGCCATCTGAAAGTCCTGCGTCAACTCACCTATGCGGGCACTGATGCCAGTTTGCTGTAGCATTCCACCAAAAGCCCCGCCGGCGGAGGTAATCAGGATAATAACTCCGGCCGTCCTCGGAGCTGCTTGTGCGGCGGTCAGCATTTCTTTTCTGTCGCCTTGTTTTTGCAATATTAGTAGCAACAAAGCCGCCAAGCCTCCTAAAATTAGTGCCAGATTTTTTTCTCCCAGAAATATGATACTGTCAGTCAGCCAGGAACCGCCGCCCGATTCGGACAGGTCAATAATAGCCTTAGCTGTGATAAGTACAATGGGAAGTACGATCGGTAATAACGAAAGCCACAGCGGAGGTAAGTATTTATCATCCTTTTCCCCCAAAGCCTTAATATCTTCTAAGGGCGCATCTACCGAGTCGCGCAGTGGGACCGGCCAGCGGCGATTAGCCCACACGGCGTAGGCGTATCCGGCCACAATGGTAGCCAAACCCACCAGAAAACCACCGATCATCATCATTCCAATGGGAATATTCATTTCACTAACCAAAAACAATGGGCCTGGTGTGGGCGGAACTAGTGAGTTCGCCATGGCGGCCCCGGCCGTAATACAGAGCACTAGCAACAGATAATTTTTTCCGATGCGGGTAGCCATCGCCTTAGCTAGCGGAATCATCAGATAAAAGACCGTATCGAAAAAAACTGGTATCCCCAAAAAGAAGCTACTACCCAGAAAGGTAGCCGGAGCTTGCTTCACCCCGGTTACATTCAGCGTAGAACGAACAATCCGTTCTGCCCCTCCACTCTCGAGCAAACACTTACCAATAATAGAAGCCATGGCAATCAGAATTCCGATCTTACCAGCGGTGCTACCAAACTGTTGGGCAATCCTTCCTCCGATAGATTGTTTAGCTAGACTTCGGGCTCCTTCAGCAGAGGCACCGGTAGTTAGTGCGTACTGTTCAATGGCGGCTACGGGCGTGAGGTAGGCTACCGCCAAGGCGCCTAATAGCAACGCCAGAAAGGGATGTAACCGCAACCCAATAATTCCGCCAACTACAATCAAGATTCCCACTAGCAATATCAATAGCGGATCGGTCATAAACTATCTTGGTTTTTAGTAGAATCTCTAAACTGAGCCAGCTTACTGGCAATGGTTCGGGCACCATAAGCCATAAAATCACCGTCCGACCCACTACCAATTAACCGGAAGCCTATTTCTCGGTAGGTGGGATAATCATCAGGGTCAAATAATATGATCCCAGCCACTTTTCCCGCTCGCTGGGTAGCATCCACCGTAGCCGCAAGGGCCTCTTTGAATCTTGGATGATCATACTGACGGAATATTCCCAAAGACATGGAAAGATCAGCCGGACCGACAAAGAGTACATCTACTCCGTCTAGTGCGGCAATCTCATCCAGATCGTTTAAAACCTCTTCGGTTTCTACTTGAATAATACCGAGAATAGTATCCTTAGCTGCTTGTTGATAGTCGGTAAAATTAGGCCCATACTGGGTAGTAGGCACTATGAAAGATACTCCCCGCTTTCCATCGGGAGGGTACTGCCAGCCAGATACTGCTTCTTTCGCTTCTTCCAGGTTGCTGATCTGGGGACACATTACCCCTTCAGCCCCGGCGTCTAATGCCCGATGGATTCGTTGTTTGTCATGACTTTCCACTCTGACTAGTGGCGCAGCTGGCGTAGCCCGGATGGCTTGTAATTGGTGTATCAAATCCTGTTCGTCACCCATACCGTGCTCCAGATCTACTAGAAGCCAGTCGAACCCAGCCAGCCCCGCTATCTCAGCGGTAAGGGAGCTGCCCAGATTCAACCAGCAGCCGTGCAGGGTTTCCCCCTCGGCTAATCTTACTTTTAAGCTTTTCAATAGACAATTAAGTTATTACTGCTTTACATCCCACCAGATACGAGTATCCAGCAAATCAGGACCCTGTCGGCTAGTGGCTACATCAACATTCTCCTGGTTCACGGTCAACTCCGAATCGGGATAGGTTAGCCGACGAATAAAATCTTCGGTCTTTAGATCACTACCCGGATAAGGGTTAGGCTCCAGCACGGGAAACTCACTGCGACGGAAATTTGCCCAGGCTTCGGGGCCAATGAGCAACGAAGAAACCCAGTATTGCGTATTGATCTGCTCAAGTTCACTACCGGCTCCCAGTGGGTTAGCAGCAATATAAGCATCAATTTCTTCCTGAGGAATTTCAGTTTCTCCGGGCCAGTTAGCTAGCTGTTGCATATGAGCTTCAATACCCTGAGCGTAAAGGTCAGCAGCATTACCGGGAGCCCAGCCTCTAAAGGCGGCTTCTGCTGCCAGTAGTGAAGTTTGAGAATAGGTAACCAAGTAGCTGGGTGCTTCCGGATGGCCGAGTCGTCGTCGGTCGAGCTGGCTGTAGCTGTAGAAACTGGCCAATCCTGCTTCTTCAGCCACCGGCACAATTGTAGTGTTATCATATCCCTGCGGCATGCCAATTTGGGCTTCAGCGGTACGGTCGGCAATCTCTTCGGTCTGCTCACCACCACTTAGTGCACCAATATAGCGAACGGCAAATACTGGTAAGCGAGGGTCATTGTTAGTCTGAAGATAATCGACAAAATCTTCTGCCAAATAGTAAAAAGGAGCTTGTCCACCGTTTAGGTTGGTTCCTACCGGATTGCGATAGTCAGCGTTGTGGCGTACTACAGCATTATCTTCATTAGATTCCATAACGCCTCCGGTGATCGCTTTATTGGCAAACTCCTGGGCGGCTGCCGGATCTACTTTAGTCAGGCGCATAGCAGCTCGAAGCAGTAGCGAGTAGCCTAAACGTTTCCACTGATCAATATTACCGCTGTAGAGTATTTCTTGCGGTACTTCGTCCTTAGAGGCATCTAGCCCAGCCGAAGCCGCCTCTAATTCATTGAGAAGATCTCGGTAGATAAACTCCTGCTCATCGTATTTAGGGAAAATTGTTCCTTCTAAATAGCCTCGGCTAGCCTCAGTATAAGGAATTTCACCGTAAGTATCGGTTAAAGTAATGAATGCGTGGGCGCGCCAGATTCTTAACATATTGTACAGGTTGGTGCGCTCCGGATCGCCTTCAACCGTTTCGATTCCATCAATTACATTTTTTAGGATTCTTCGGTAGCCATCCTGCCAGTTAGCCTGAGTCGCTGATCGGTTATCCTGGTTTAGATTGCCCCCGGTTCCTACTCCCTGAAATGGAGTAATCATATGCTTCACGATGGTGGTTTCGTAAGTCAGGTTACCGTACACCGGAGCACTCTCAATAATCGCATAGTTCAACTGAAACGTAGGATCTAGTGAAGTAAGACGAACGGGGTTGGTATTCAATTCATCGTAGCCCTCTTCACAGGAAGCCAGAAAGAGGAATACCACCGCCAGGCTTAAAAGGTATTTATAAGACTTTTTCATGGTCGTGTTATTTTTGATTCTAAAAACAAATAGGCTGGAATAAATTAGAAGGTAATATTCAGGTTGAATCCCGTGCTGCGAGTGACTGGCAGACCAGTAGCTTCTAAACCAACTCTAGTGTCCGAAATAATTCCGTTTTGGTCAGGATGGATATGAGGCACCCATTGCTTCAAAACGGCTACGTTATTAGCTACTAAACTCAGCTTTACCGCTTGAATGTACTTATTCTCCGGCAGCAGCGGACTAAAATCATAGCCTAATGTGATCTGGCGTAACTGCCAGGAACCCGCGTTAAATACTGACTGCTCGGACATTCTTCCACCTCGGATAGTCTCGTAGTACGTCTGAATAGGCGCTTGAGCGGTATTAATCTCACCGTTAGGATTCACCCCATCTCCTACCACAAAACCTTGCTCCCTACCTTCCAAAGTAGCTTTATCCAAGCCGTGACGATAGGCATTAGTGTGCGTACCGGAAATAAGCTTATGGCCTAGTTTGAAATCAATCAGGAACGAAAGGCTAACCCCACGATAGTTGAAACTATTGGTGAACCCACCCCACCAAATGGGTAACGCAGTGCCAAAATTTAGTTGTTCAGTAGAACGCAGCGGACGTCCGCTAGTAGCATCAAATACCTGCCGCCCCTGGTCGTCTCGTAAATAACCCCATCCGTAGAGTTGCGCCATAGGCTTACCAACTTCCTGTCGTAGTTCACCGTGAAATTCAGCATTCCCCACAGTAATGAATGATCCTTCCACATCGTCGCCCAAACTTAGTACCTTAGAAGTATTGTAGGATGCGTTCGCAATGAACGTCCAGTTGAAGTTTTGAGTCATAATTGGTGAGAAGGAAGCAAACATTTCTACTCCCCGGTTTTCGCTTTCCCCTACATTAATCAACTGGGTAGTATAGCCTGAACCGTCAGAAACCTGTGCCCGTAGGATTTGATCCGAAGAGAGTTTATCGTAGTAAGAAACCTCAAAGCGGATATTATCAAACAACTGCAACTCCAGTCCAATCTCTTGCTCAGTCACTCGCATGGGTTTTAAATCAGCGTTAGGAACCACTGAGCCACTGATATTTCCTACAGGTTGGGCTACGCCATTTGAGTTAGGAAATTGCTGAGCGTTGATATTGTAGAACAAGTTGTTGGCGTAAGGCTGTACGTCAGTATCGCTACCCACTTCGGCGTAAGCCAGTCGTATTTTACCAAAATTGATCCAATTGGGAAGGTTAGCAAAGGCCTGGGAAAAGACAAAACTACCGGTTACTGATGGATACAGAATACTTCGGTTTCCGGGAGATAAAGTGGAGAACCAATCGTTTCGCGCTGTGGCATTCAGGTACAGAAACTCCCGATAGGATATTTCGGTACTGGCGTACAGTGAATTTACCTGACGCTCAGAGATGCTGTAGTTAGGAGTAACCTTACTGGCATTACCAATGGTATACAGATCACGGGTGAAGAAATTTTCACCCAGCAAGGTATTCACGTCCAAGCGGCGGTACATTCGGTTACCCCCCAGGTTTAGCACTACACCAATATTACCGAAGGTCTTGTTAGCCCCCACTAAGAAATCAGCATTGATTTCCCGAACACGTCGAATATCCTGTACATACTGTCCGTTGACGAGGCCCGGAGGTGGTGCTGACTGGCGACGAGAACCGGTGGGCAGGTTGTATTCAACATCGCGAGTGAAGTAATCCTGACCGATCCGACCCTGCAAATAAAGCCAATCGGTGAAATCATAACGGGCGGTAACATTTCCGTAAATCCGATCCCGGAGATTATTCTCGAAGCGAGACAGGGCAAAGTAGGGATTCGTACGGTTAGTGAATCGGGAATAAGGAAACTCATCGCCATTTTCATCAAAAGCGTACTCCTCCAGTAAGTCCATCGGCATGGAAGTAGCCAGGGTATAAATTACTACCGGGCTATAGTCTTGCTCGGCAATGTTAGGTGGATTAGTCCGATCTTCTCGAGAGTAGTTAAAGTTACCCGAAACCTTCAGCTTCTTCATATTCTGAGTAAATCCCAGGTTGGCCGTAATTCGGTTGTATTCCGAACCGGGTAAGATCGCTTTACTATCCATGTTAGACAACGATAGGCTAAATCCGCCATTTTCTCCTCCCGAGGATATAGTTACCGTGTTGGAGAAGGTAGAACCATTGCGGTAATAGTCCCGTACTTTGTTCGGCTGAGGTACGTAAGGTACTTCAATGCCATCGAAAAGAATCTGAGTCATACCAGGTTCAAATCTTTCACCGAAGCTCCACACCCCCGAAACCGGTCGAGGCGCGTTAGGTCTCACTCCCCCTTCACCTTGTCCGTATTCATACTGATAATCGGTAAAATCTAGCGGAACGTCCAAGGTATAATTGGTATTATACTGAAGCTTGATTCCACTACCATCCGCTCGACTGCGGGTAGTAATCATAATAACCCCATCTTTAGCTCGAGCACCGTAGAGTGCGGAGGCAGCCGCTCCTTTCAGAACGGTCATAGAGGTTATATCATCGGGGTTGATACTACTTAGCCCATCGCCGCTATCCGATCTGCGGTTACGGCCTACTTCGTTCACATCGCCGCTTACCCCAAAGTTGGTATTATCGATCGGAACCCCGTTCACTACTATGAGCGGAGAGTTATTTCCCCCAAAAGACGATACTCCCCGAATACGAATTTTAGTACTTCCCTGAGGGCCGGAACCCATTGAGGTGATGTTTACGCCAGGAATTTTCCCTTGCAGTGCATTAGCAAAGTTAGGCGTTCGGTTAACATTAAATTCTTCGGGTTCTACTTTAGAGGTAGCGTAGCCCAGTGTTTTGGCTTCTTTGGTAATACCTAAAGCGGTCACTACTACTTCTTCCAGAGCCTGCACATCAGCCAAGAGTTGTACATCGATAGTATTTCGTCCATTAATAGGTACTTCCAGGCTTTTGAATCCGATAGAGGAGAAAACTAAAGCCGTTACATCATCGCCAACGCTGATTTGGTAGTTACCATCAATATCCGTTACGGTACCGGTCACTGTACCTTTGGCCAGTACATTAACTCCTGGCAATGGTTCATTACTTTCCGAATCGGTTACCTGACCTCGAATATTTTGTTCTTTGATGATATGAGGTTGGTCACTAACGGAACTATGAATTGAAGCTAGAGCAGTAACTCCTCTGAAATTTTCCTGATACAAATTACTAGTAGACGGTTGTTGATCCACTTTTTCTGGCGCATCTGCCGAATTTTTCTTGAAAACATAGTAATAGTTCTTCTGAACTTCTTTGTAATCCAGCGCGTGCTCCTTTAGTATTTTATCTAAAGTTTTGGATAGCTTAACCGACTTGGAAATTCGGACTTTCCGGTCTACGTACTTGTTCTCCACATCCTGTACCTGATAGTAGAAATTAATGTTGTACGTTTCCTCCAGTTCTTCCAGAATTGAGGACAGCGTTTTTCCCTCAAGCTGACCGCTGGTTCTTGCTTGAGGCTGAGGTGAGGATAGTGCCAGTTGCTGCGCCAGGGCCGGGTAGGTCCAGAGCATAGTAAACAGCAACAGCCAAATCCAGTTGGATCGGTTGTAGTAACGTTTCATGCTGTTGTATTAATAGTGAAAATTAGTTACTCACCACTACCGCTCGTTCTTAGCGGTACTCTACCAACGCATTATTTCGGGTAATGGAGGTGCCGGTTACATTGGCTATGGCCTCTAGCAAAAGATCAACATTAGCTGCCGGAAACACTCCTCGTAACTGTATTTGCTCGCTTACTTCCGGATCGGCAAACTGAAGTTCTAATCCATAATTATCCGCCAGCACCCGGCTAATCTCCTCAAACGACGATCCGTCGAACCGTAGTAAGCCCTCTTTCCAGGCAATAAAGTTCTGAGTTTCTACCAACTGCTGATTTATTTTTCCGCTACCTTGCTGCACTTCTACTAGTTCATCAGGTTGCATCAGTAGTGTTTCATTTAGTTTTTTCATCCTAAGCTGAATACTACCCTCTTCCAGTACTACCTGGGTTTGTTCTCGCCGGTGCTTCACATTGAAGCGTGTGCCCAGCACTCGCACCGATACACCATCGACGTGCACCAGAAAAGAAACTGTCTGAGAGGAACTATTTGTGGTGGATACCTTATATTGGCGTACATCAAAAAAAGCTTCGCCGCTTAGCCAAACCTCCCGCTGCTGCTCTTCGGCATTGAAGCTATACTCTAATGAAGAGTTAGCATTCAGGGTAACTAAGGAGCTATCTGGAAGCCAGATTTCTTTTATTTCACCGTAGGACGTACTGTAGATAGTAACATCATTTGTTTTTGTCAGCCACCAGAACACCCAACCACCCAAGCTAACCAACAGTAGGATAGCGGCAGCCTTTGACCACATATATCTTGACTGAAGAGAGGAATTCAGGGAAACCTCTGCTTGATTAAGTTCTGGCTGCTCAACGGCTTCCATAACTTTCCTTCGCAATTCTTCATTTTTAGAAGCCGACATATGGTGGTGCCGCTGGATTAGTTCTTCCAGCACTCGTTTTACCTCCTCTAGAATCTGTCGTTGCTCCGGATACTGCGCTTGTAGTTGCAGCCAGTATACGTCATCCTCCCGGCCGCCAGACTGCACCCAGGTAAGGAAAGCCTGATCATCTAGTAACTGTTCAAAAAGCAAGGAGTCGCTCATGGATTGAGGCTAGGGTCTTTAGTAGTAGAAGCGGTGCAAATGACTATCTACTGTATTTCTCACCAATATTTTCGATTTTTTTCTATATCGGTAGCCAAACTTCTGAAGAACTATCAATTCTGCAAGTAGATGACTGATCTATTAAAATATTCGTGAAGCTCTAAGCTCAAATGTTATAATAAAGAAAGAAAAGTGTAGACCGGATGCGGTACTTGTTGGAAAGATTTGCCCAGCTTTTGGGTGGCCGTGTGCAATAGGTTGTACAGCGTTTGGACTTTTATATCCATTACCTCGGCTACCTCCTGATGGGTTAAGTTTTCGGTATATCTGAGGGTGATAGCTTCTTGCTGCCGAGCACTGAGACTGTTGATAACCTTCTTCAGTTTCCGCTTAAACAGCAGTGTCTCATCAGAATCTTCGCGAGTCGTGATTGTTGGTGAAGCCACCAGGTTGAAGTAAGAATAATCACTTACCAGTTGCCAGCGATTCTCCTGAGTAAGCAACCGCAACAACTTTTGCCGGAATGCCCTTAATAAATAACCTTTAACCGATTCAGGAGTAGCTAGTCGGTCTCGGCGGGTCCAGATTTCAGTTAATAAATCCTGAATAGCATCTTCGATGACTTCTGATTTTGCGGTAAAGCCCCGGCCGTAGTTGTATAAGGCATTCACGTATTTGTCGTAGATAGCAGCTAGGGCTTGGTTTTGTCCTTGCTGCATCTGCCGCCATATGGTCTGGTCATCGGTATGATTACCTTTTTCCCGCAAACTTTAAATTATTTATAGTAACAATACATAATTTGCAGTTAATAATCAAATAGTTTTACTGTGATGGCTTCGCTACTACTTTTTTTAAAATTTACCCAAGCTAAAAGTAGACCTTACGATTAGTAATATTATTGAAAGTTTAGCTTATATCTTATGCATTGATACTAACCGATAATAGGTTAGTAGATCTAGGGTGTGTTTACATATAAATTTGAACGGCAATTTTGGCCTCTTTTTAGACCACTATGCGTTACTTTCGGCGGCCAATGCTAAGGCATTGCCCTTCTCAAGTGCCTTTATTGGTCCAAAAATAGCCTCCAAATCCCTCGTTAATTCATATGTAAACACACCCTAGCATTATCTTTGCCAGCGTTGAGATGAAACCACGAAGAATCTGATCCGACATATGACAATTGACTCTACCGTAAAACGTACTTTTACATTTCTGGGATTCTCCCTATCAATCTGGATGTTACTAAACGGTTGCCAGAGCACCCAATCCGTGCTCAAAGCAATTAAAGATCAGAAGTGGGAGAAGGCCGAAACTACCCTAGAGCAGTTACTGATCAAAAAAAACGATAGTCTGTTTGCCGATGTCTACTACGGTCTATCGCGTTTATACTCCGATTCAGCTTATCAGCATTATCAGATAGACACCGCTTACCAGTTTATACTGCTAGCTGAACAAGATTTACCGTTAACACCAGTGAAGGAGCGAGAAAAGCTAGCCCGAAGCATTCCGCTGAATGAAGCCACTATACTCCGCCAAAAACGGCATCTTGATAGTCTAGCTTTTCAGCGTTCTCTGGCATTATCTACCGTTTCTGATTATCAGTTTTTTCTGGATCAACATCAGGATGCTCCGCAACGAGATACGGTAGTACAGTTGAGAAACCAGCTTGCTTTTACCGCGGCTCAGCAATTAGATACCTATCAAGCCTACCGGGATTTTATGGATACCTATCCGGCAGCTAATCAGTACGCCCAGGCCGAAGAGCGGTACAATACGTTGGTCTTTAACGCCCAAACCCAAACCGGCGACCTAGCAAGCTACTACCAATTTATTGATGCTTTTCCTAATTCCACCTACCGCCCTCAGGCTGAGGAGGCTATCTTTCGAATAGTAACTGCCGGCAACAAGCCTGAAAACTATACCACATTTATCCAGGATTTTCCCGATAGCCCACTGAGTCGTAAGGCGGTAAACTGGCTTTACCACCTCTATCGGGAAAATCATCCGAGTGATTCATTTTACATTCAGTATTCTACGCTTCCTTTTCTGGATTCGCTTCAGCAAACTGAGGCAGTATCAGAAGATTTTCTGATTCCTGTCCTACAACAGAACAAATTTGGATTCATTAACGCTGATGGTATGGTAAGAATTACTCCGCAATATGACGATGTGCCTTCTGAATATGTATGCTACGGCGTACAGTCAGGTTCAGTTTTTGCCACGCAAGGTTCTAAACTTAAAATGTTGACCAAAAGTGGGCAAGTTGTAAGTTCGCTTGATTTGGTGGATGAGCAACTACCGGAGGTAACTGGGCTAGGAGGTGGACTATTCTGGCTAAAATGGGATGATACTGGAATAGTGATCCATGCTTCGGGAACGGTAGTTATCTCAGATGAAGAAAATGTCGCCGAAGTTGAATTAATCCCTGGTACTAGTGTCCCCTTCCAGTTTATTAAATATCGTGTATCTAATCAGTGGGGGCTGAAAAGTTTTATTAGTACTACTCTGCTGGAACCTCTGTACGATGATATTCAGGAACAGGGAGAATTTATTATACTGGAGCAGAACGAAAAGCTGGCAGTTACTAACCGGCAACATCTGATTAACCAGGCCGAAAATCCAGGCCTAACGCTTGATTTCCAGTACGAAGATATTACCCTTCTGGATCAGGATTATTTGCTGGCGTATACTGAGGATTACGAAACGGTGCTAGACACTGCTCTGCAAGCTGTGGTTCCACTTGGTAAGCAAACGGTATTGCAACGTCTGGTTCAAACCAATCAGTTTTTGATCCGAACCAGCGAGGAACAACAACGAGTGGTTAACGACAGCTTGATCACCGAGCGAAAGTCTACTTATTCCTTATACCCTAATTCTCAACCAGAATTCTCTTCTACCCAATCTGGAGCATTTTCTCAGGCTTATTACAACGATCAGTGGCTGGCCCTTAAAGGAAATCAGAAATACTTCTTGTTAGACAATCAGGCTCCCGACTTTTCTCCTACTCCTTACGACTCAATCAAAATCTTAAGTGAGCACTTTGCCATTCTCTTTCATGGCCCTTCTCAAAAAATTGATAGCACCACCCTCCTAATTTCCCAAAGTGAACCCATCGTGCTTCGCTTTGCTCCTGATGGAATTGAATCATCAGAATTAGGCTTTCGTCTACTCCGCACCCAAGGAAAAGAAAACTCAGAGCAGACCCAAGAGTCATTACTGATTAGTCAGCCCGACAAACCTGAGCTATTGCTTACCCAGTCGAGTGATAAGGTGCTGGAAACCTCCCTAGACGATGTTGCCGCTTACCCGGATGGTCTGTACGTAATCGAAAAAAAGGGGAAAGAAGGAGTAGTAGACCAGGCTGGAAACGAGCTGGTGCCAGTACAGTACCAACGCATTGGGAGCTATCACTCCAGTGGAATTCTCAGCTTGTTTGATCGGAAAAAGTTTGGCCTCTACCATCACCGAACCAGTACGCTGATTAAGCCTGCTTACGAGGCGACATTACGTTTATACGCTACAGTTCTGATGGACTCCGTACCTACGCCATTGTTCATTGCTCAGAAAGGAGGGAAAGTCGGAATAATTGATCAACAAGAGCGGCTTCTATTACCGTTCGCATTCGAGTCAGTTCGCTATTGGAACGACAGTAGCGCACTGGTACGCTACGAGGGTCAGTGGCATATTTATCCTTTAAGTGACGAACCTGAACGGAGACTCAGTTTTGACGAAAGCAGCATTTTGTATTCAGGCGTTGAAGAGTTCACCCCTCTTGAATCCGAATCTCCTGAGTTACTATTTAAGATTTACAAATCAGGTGGGTATGGGGTATTAAGCAACCAGCAAGGTGAACTGTTATCTCCTACTTTTGATGACATTCGTCAAGTACAAAATTCGCAACAGACTCAAACCCTGTTTTTAACCGAGAAGTACGTATCCGAAGCTAAATTACACGTGCTGATTTACCTGGATGAACAGGGTGAAATTATTTACCGGGAAGCTTACGACCCGGATGCTTACGATCGGTTGTATTGTGAAGAATAAGTCTGGCTACTTATAGACCTCTATTTCCCCTTGTTTAATTCGTTTCAGGAAAGACTGCATATCTTTTTTCACTAGAGGAGCTAAAATGTAGCATCCTAAAATATTGGGTAGCGACATCGCAAACAGCATTCCGTCGCCAAAACCAATTACCGGTTCTAAGCTAACCGAAGCCCCAACGATAATGAATGCACAGAAAATAACTTTATAAGCAATTACTGATAAGGGTGACTCACCAAATATATAGGTCCAGGCCTTTACCCCGTAGTAGGACCAAGAGATCATGGTAGAAAATGCGAACAGAAGTACGGCTATGGCCAGTATATAGGGAAACCAACTGATTACAGTAGCAAAGGCATCGGAAGTCAAAGAGATGCCGTCGGTTTCTCCTTCGTATAATCCTGAGATGACAATAACCAGTGCGGTCATGGTACAAACCACTACCGTATCTACAAAGGGTTCTAAAGAAGCGACGAAGCCTTCAGTTACCGGCTCGCTGGTTTTCACCGCTGAGTGAGCAATGGCGGCCGAACCCACTCCAGCCTCATTAGAGAAGGTAGCTCGCTGCATTCCTACAATCAGTGTTCCGATGAGTCCCCCGGCCATAGCATTTCCGCCGATAGCACCCTCCACAATTCGAGCAAAGGCTTCGGGCACCTGACCAATGTTTACGATAATTACGGCAATGGCGGCAATGATGTAAATGCCGCACATAAAGGGCACAATCTTCTCAGTTACCCGCGCAATACTTTGAATTCCACCGATGATCACAATTCCTACAAACACGGCAATGACTAACCCAAATATCCAGGTATTCTGACCGATATAGGTATCCTGTCCACCAGTGATACCAATAATCTGTTCGGCGGCCTGATTAATCTGGAACATATTACCTCCGGCGAAAGAGGCCCCGATAGTCATTACCGCGAAGAAGCTTGCTAGGAAAATGCCTAACCGCCCCATACCTTTCTGGGCTAACCCCTTCCTTAAATAGTACATAGCTCCACCCGAGACTGTACCATCAGCATGCTCATCGCGAAACTTTACCCCCAAGGCACATTCCACAAACTTGGAAGACATACTAAACAAGCCGAAAATGATCATCCAGAAGGTAGCTCCGGGCCCACCCATAGAAATCGCCACTGCAACTCCCGCAATGTTTCCTAGCCCTACCGTACCCGATAAGGCTGTAGCCAACGCCTGAAAGTGAGTTACTTCACCGGGATCATCGGCATTGGTATACTTTCCCTTAACAATGTCTATCGCAGTGCCAAAGCCTCGGATATTAATGAAGTTTAGATAGAACGTAAAAAACACGGCACCGATAATAAGCCAGAGTAGTATAAAAGGAACGTCAACTCCGCCCAAGTTGAATAGCGGGTAGAAGATGATGGAGGTGGCAAAATTGGAAACCGGGGTATAGATTGAATCATTGGTCTCATCAACACTGGTTTCTTCTGCTGCC
>CAKZYJ010000289.1 GCA_937884755.1 uncultured Flammeovirgaceae bacterium | reverse complement strand
ATTGGCCGATTTATCAATCTGTATTTCTTTTAAAAAACTACTTTAACCCATCACCGTTAACCCAGTCAGATAAACCAGCACCACCGTCACTAGGATAGTGCCAACGAAGGCAATCAACAATGACTTACCAAACAATACCTTCTTAGAATTTTTCATCAAGGAATAACATAATGTGCTACATGTTTTAAACTTATCGTCGAGAAATCCCCCTGCGCCCCCTTTTTCCAAGGGGGAAATAGAAAGTTGTAACATTAGCGTTGCGATAAGTCATCTCGCATGTAAAAAAATCCCCTCTGCGGTAGTGAGCAAGAAACATGTAAAGTACCAATGAGCCACTCCCCCTTTATAAAGGGGGCTAGGGGGCTAGGGGGAGTTCTTCACCAGTCTTCCTCAGGCAAGTAGCTTTCCAGAGTACGGATCACGTTATTTAGATCATACATCACTTCCGACTCAGCGATGCGGGCTACTCTGTATCCCACGTCGCGTAAATACTGATCGCGTAAAGTATCTTGCTCGGTTTTAAACTGGTGCGAACGACCGTCTAGCTCAACCACCAGCTTGAGCTTCCGGCAAACAAAATCTACGATATAGTTGCCAATGGTAAACTGCCGATTAAACTGATAACCATAGAAACCTCGTGCCCGTAGTACTTCGCTCCACAGTTTAATTTCTCCCGGTGTAGAATTATTGCGAAGTTGGCGAGCCAGTGATTTGAGTTTTTTATTATATAGGTGCTGCGCCATCGTTATGGGAACTGATTTTGGTATTGTACACTGAACTACAAATCTATCTGGGCTTTCAAGCCAAAATGGTCAAATCCCCCTAACCCCCTTTTTCTAAGGGGGACTAAACCACTATGCACTGAAAGTGCATAGGTTTGCTAAAGAATGAAATTCTTACTCAAGGATAATATTATCACTATCGCTATTGGAAGGGCCACGATGATGTTCTAGATATTCTTGCACCATCTCATCAGTGATATTGCCTGTACTCCAGACGCCACACCCTATTGCCCAGAAATGCCTTCCCCAGTATCGCTTACTGAGCTGAGGGAATTCTTCTTGAAGCCTTCGAGATGTTCGGCCTTTCAAACGTTTTACAAGATCGCTGATGCTTCTAGATGGAGGATATTCTATATGGATATGCACATAATCTTTACTTACCACCCCCTTCAGTATTCTGACATCTTCGGCATCACAAATTTGCTTGATCAGATCACGACAGCGTATTTGAATATCCCCCTTGAGTACATGGTACCGATATTTTGTAACCCATACGATATGAGCGGTCAACCAAGATACCGTATGTCCACCACGCCTTTGTTCCTTTATCATCAAGTAAAGTTACGAAGGTGTGTAGCAACCGGGCGCCGGGCGCTGAAAGTTTTGCACTAAAAGTGCATAGTTTCAACTAACAATTGAGACCAATGAATCAACAGCAACACTTAATGTGAGAATGAATGACTTTGCTTTAGGTATTTCCTTGAGCCTCTCCCCCTTTGTAAAGGAGGACACAGGGGGATTTAATCTGCGGTGTTTCTATTTCTAAGAGTTAGCATCCACACTTATTCTTACTCCGCAGCATTCTCAGTATCCGAAGCAGTAACTAGCTCTGAGGTGGGAGTGCTTTTTCGGCGCTCTACCAACTCATTGAAGTGCTCAGTGTTTTCGTTCAGATGATCAATCAGCAACTGGTACTCGTTGGAAGGATTTAGCGTAGCGTGGGCTTCTACATGCTTTAGTAGCTTACGGTAGGCCTCGGTGGCTTGCCGCATCAGTTCACGATTACTGGCGCCTTCCGATTGGATGCTTTCTTCCAGACGCTGTACAAACAATTTTTCAAATTCTTGATTAGCCAACTTCATCTCGTTTACGACTACCTCCATTTGCAAGGTTGCTACCGCCTGCTGGCACTCGGGCCGGTTTTGCAACTCGCCTAGCAACTGCTTGAGCGTAGCCGTTTCGGCACTGTAGTTTAGGGCATAAAGACGATTACCGTAGCGGTTAATACACGCTAATAATTGCTTTCCGGCTTCCTGCTGGGCGGTTTTGGGGTGACGAGCGTATCCCTCGCTGAGCGTGCGTAGGCAGATAATGGCCTGGTCGCGGCGTTCGTCTAGCTGAGTGAGTTGAAGCGATAGCTGGCTAGTGTCGGTTAACCCGTACGCCCGCTCCAGTTGCTGGCATAGTCCGTCAAGTTCCTGGTACTGAGCTTTTACTTTAAGCTCAGTAGGGTTATGCTGATTCACAATAATCAGTATGTTGCGGATAAACTGAGTGAATTCTTTAATTCGGTAATTGAAAACTAGAGCAGTAACAAACATAAGAATACAGGTTAATGATGATTAATTCTTGCAAACCACAAAGTACGGTCTACCCCCGCTAGAAGAAAAAGCCGTTTTATGGGATATGGTACTTAGCTAGAAAAATGAAAAAATCATCCTACTGCTCTACCGCCACCTCACTACAAAGCCGGTACTACTACCGTCACTGCGAAGCAGTCTCCCACAATGTGAGATTACTTCCGCGTGGCGCTCACTTCGTTCGTTCCTCACTCATCGCAATGACGCTAAAATGGATTTTACCCTACCCAAGTAACTTTTCATGCTCCTGACAGCGTCAGCAGCTTTGCTAGGACACTTGACAGCTTCCTGACACTGTCAGCGCATTTGCTGGACTACTTGACGGCTTCCTGACACCGTCAGCACGCTTGCTAGAACAATTGACGGAGACTTAATGCCGTTCGACGACGTATTAAATTATCAGGCAGCCTTATTTAATTGATAAACTTTCAGGATCAGTGTTTAACTTAGTACGCACAGCATTGATATGCTGGATAGTGGGGGTATAATGGCTGTTATAGTGTTTATACGGTAGTTACCAATAAAATAATGAAAGGAGAAGAAGAATATATCATTAACCTAGACTTGCCTGCTGAAGAACGATGGAGCTTTTTAGTAGGATTTCAAGAAGAAGTAAACGAATTACTTGAATGCTATCTAAATGACTTTGAAGGAGCCAAATATTTGTTTGACAGCATCGGGGAATTCAAAAATGAAGTTATATCTCAAGATTATTTAAAGGAAATTGAGTTTATAGCATCTATATCAAACTATTCAGCAAATGAAGTTTTAATTGCTAATCTGTATTACGATGTTTTAAAATTCTACTTTGGGTGTACTGCCTTTGCAGTTGAAACCAATGGAAAAATATTACATGCCAGGAATTTAGACTGGTGGACAGATAATAACATTTTGAGTACCCATTCAAGAATCTTTGACTTTCAAAAGAACAATAAAACGATCTTTAAAACTGTCGGATGGTTTGGGTTTATTGGGGCATTATCAGGAATTAAACCGGAACACTTTTCCATTACATTGAATGCTGTTCTTAGTAAGGATTCGCCTGAAATTGCAACACCAGTATCATTTCTATTAAGGGATGTTTTAGAGCAGGCAGACTCTTATGAAACTGCTAAAGGAAAACTAGAACAAACAGTAATTGCTAGTGATTGCCTTTTGTTGATTGCGGGCGCCTGCAAAAACAAAATGGCCGTTATTGAAAGAACACCAAAAAGACATGCAACAAGATTGCCAAATCAAAATTTTATAACTGTCACGAATGATTACAAGCTCATAGAGAATAACGTGGCTGGAGAAAGTGAGTTACAGTCAACATCCTGTGGTCGATTTGAACAAGCCGAAGAATTGATTTCTCAAAACAACCCTTCGAGTAACAACGAATGTTTGAAGATATTAAGTGACGAAAATGTAATGATGGGAATAACTGTTCAACAAATGGTATTTGACATCACTACTGGTGGAATTGAATTAATAAAAACAGGTAGTAACACTGTGTAAAAATACATTAAAACGCCTTTTACACTAAACGTTGAGTGCAATTAAAAGAATAACATGAAAGTAACCGCTGAGCATAACCAACGCATCGCAAAAATGACCTTTTCCTCGGTGTATCCCCATTACATCACAAAAGTGGAAAAAAAGGGCAGAACCAAAGAAGAGCTTCATCAAGTGATAACGTGGCTGACTGGGTTTGATGAAGACAGATTGCAAGAACTTATCAGTCAAAAAGCAACGTTTGAAGTGTTCTTTCAGCAAGCAGATATAAACCCCAATGCTCACCTAATAAAAGGGGTAATATGCGGTTACCGAATTGAGGAAATTGATAATACTCTAACCCGACAAGTACGGTATTTGGATAAGCTGGTAGATGAACTGGCGAAAGGTCGCAAAATGGAGAAGATTCTGCGAGTAGAAAAGAAATAAAAGAGGTATTGACAAATCCTACATAGTATTAACACGCAGTTTAATCCAGCCGTTGCGGCTAATCATTCGCTGCGCGGATTGACACTCATTGAAATCACCCCTTATGAAGAATCTCCTATTCGTACTTGCAGTATTCTCTGCCGCTTGTAACCCTTCGTCTGATAAAGCAGTCGCAACAGAACCAGTTGGTTTAGAAGAGCTTCGAGCAAGTTTGGATTCATTGTTTAATGCGGAAGTAGGCAGTGATGAACCTGGGGCAGCATTGCTGGTAGCCAGCAACGGGGAAATGCTTATTGGAAAAGGCTACGGTTTACGCGATACAGAAACGGGTCAGCCGATTACTGCCAGCACTAACTTACGGATGGCCTCAGTAAGTAAGCAATTCACAGCTTTGTGCATACTGTCTTTAATAGATCAAGGGAAGTTATCACTCAATGATGAGGCTTTTAGCTACTTACCCTATCCGATATTCAAGGGTATCAGCATTGAGCATCTGCTAAACCATACTTCAGGGCTACCCGACTATTACCAACACTTTGACGCGGACTGGGATCGATCCAACATTGTGGAAAATAAAGATGTGCTGGATTGGCTAGCCACCAACCCCGACCCAGTGTTTGCCCCAAGCGAGCAATGGGAGTATTCAAACACCGCTTATCTGATGCTCGCGTTGATTGTTGAGAAGGTGAGCGGTACAGAATTCTCTCAGTACGCTAAGGAACAGGTGTTTACGAAGGCTGGAATGCAGCAGACTAATTATTTCAATCTGGCTCAGCCTATTGAAATACCAGAACGGGCTTTTTGTTATCAGAAAGATAGCCTCGGTCAGTTTAATCAGGTAGATGGGTTCTTTATGAATGGGGTTATGGGCGATGGTGCCGTGTACACCAGCGTTAATGATTATTTTAACTACGATCAGGCGCTACGCAATGGGACTATTCTCTCCAGCGAAACGCATCAGCTAATTTTTAAACCTAGTTCTACTCACGAGGTGAACGGCGAAGCCAGAGACTACGCGATGGGTTGGGGGGTAACCGACAGCACCGCCAGCCACTCAGGCGGTTGGTTTGGCACAAATACGTACGTGAAGCGATATCTGAACAAGCCCGTTACCTTTGCTATCTTTATGAACCGCACCACGCTGTGGGAAAATGATTTAGTTGGCAAAACGGATTCACTCATCAATGAGTATCTCAAACTGCCACAGACAGCAAACAAAAGATGAGTTAGTAAACTGGTTTTACTGTAAATGAAAACTCCTCACATACTTGTCTGGAGTAGAGGGAAGTTGAAATTAGCCAACAATGTAAAGGTAGGTAGTAATTCATACTACCCATATACGAGAACCCCGTTACTCCTCCCCTACATCTACTGTCGCTTGTTCTTCGCTGGCAGTGAGTTTGAGTACTACGTGGGGGTCGTTCATTACTATGTAGACGGCACCATCGGGGCCGGGGGCTACGTCGCGCACGCGGCCTATGTTTTTCATGATCACCTCGTCGTGCATAATACGGTTATCAGCAATCGTAAGTAGCCGCACTTCTTCGTAGGCTAAAGCCCCTACCAGTAGCTTATTCTCCCACTTGGGAAACTCATTGCCCTGGTAGAACTCCATGCCGCAGACTGCAATAGAGGGTTTCCAGTAGATGATAGGTTGCTCCATACCCTCTTTGCGGGTAATGTCAGTGATAGCGGTGCCGTTATAGTTTCGTCCGTAGGTAATTACCGGCCAGCCGTAGTTGTTACCCTTGCGGATGATATTCACCTCGTCGCCACCCATGGGGCCGTGCTCAGTTTCCCAAACTTCGCCGGTCTGGGGGTGCACTGCCAGTCCCTGCGGGTTGCGGTTGCCGTAGCTGAAGATAGAAGGAATAGCGTTCGCCTCATTCACAAATGGATTGTCTTCGGGAATGCTACCGTCGCGGTTTACGCGATGTACTTTCCCGTTGGGGCGGGTAATGTCCTGTGCCTGATCCTGGGCGCCGCGGTCGCCAATACTAAAGTATAAGTGCCCTTCGGGATCAAATACAATACGGTCGCCGTAGTGGTGGCGGGTAGTGCGGTAGAGTTCATGCGGAGCCTCAAAGACTACTTCTTCGTTCGTCCACTGGTTATCTTCAATCTTACCCCGTACAATCTTGGTCATGGCTCCCGGCTTATCTGCACCATCATCCAACGCGTGACTAAATGATAAGTACACCCAACCATTCTGGTCGTATTCGGGATCTATAGCTACGTCCAGCAAACCGCCTTGCCCTTCGAATAATACTTCAGGCGTGCCCTTTACGGGTTCCAACAGCTTACCGTTTTCAATCATGCGTAGTCGACCAGGTTTCTCAGTCACCAGCATGCGGTTATCGTCCACAAAGTCAATTGCCCAAGGAATTTCCAAGCCTTCGGCTACCACCTCTACGTCTACATTATACTCTAGAGTCTGTAATTGAGAAGGGATATTGCCGTTACTAGCAATCGCATTCTTCTCGGCATCCAGTACATAGTCGACTATACTTTTCAGTTGCTTATCGTCGAGCATTTTTTCGTAGGCAGGCATTCCTACCTGAGCAATACCAAATTTAATATTTCGGGTAATCTGGCTCCGGCCCGAGCCATGTTTCCATTCTCCATCTAGAAAGCTAGGGCCATTACCACCCTTTAGATCTTCGCCGTGACAGGAGGCACAGTACTGGGTGTAGAGTGCTTGCCCATTTTGGGCCAGGGTAGTGTCGTGAATAAGAAAAGCAATTACGCCTATGAATAAGGAAAAGTAGGTGCGCCGCATGACAAAAAGTTAGGTTTTAAACTCGGCTAATCTACAAAAAGATTGCTGATTTAACGAAAAGAAACAGGAATAGCTAGGTTCAGATCTGCGCTGTAGCACTTGATTGAAATCTAACAGAAAATTTAATTTTCCGTTATCCGCTCATCGTATTCCAAATCTTCGGAATGCACTAATGGTCTGATAGATCATAAATCCTACTGCAATTCTACCAAAGAAATCCCAAATTGAAGCTATCCAGTTTGGAGGTAAATCTTTCATGAAATCAACTTTGTGTGCAGGGTTCAGAAAATTAAAATATTCACCTATAAAGAATGTTGTATCATTCCAATTTGCATTATCCAAGGAAATATTGACACCAGGAAGCGAGATAGTATAGAGGAAATAGAATGCCCAAGCAATGATGAATGTACCTACTGCCCCCTGAAGCCAACTTTGTCCGTAATTTGTAGAAACTTTATTTAAAACTAAGGATGTTATCATGGGCCAATTTTCCTTTTTACGCCATAAATCCTTCAAATGCCACTCCATAAATTCAGCATAGTATAACAATTCGTTTACACGATGTCCTTGCCTCTGCATAATCACATGCAATTGATTATAGAGTTCATAAAGTTTAGAAGCATCCTTGCCTTTTTCCTCAAAGAGGTCACCAGTAAATATTCTTTTACTATTAGCTGGAAACGATATTCCATAAATACCGATTTTGCTGATCTTCACGCTCTCAATACAGATTTCTTTAAAGGAATTAAAATCAAAATCGAGGAACGTAGCAGAACCCAAATCGGCACTAAGAAGGGAAAGAGAGGATGATAAGTTTTGATCAGGCTTCTCTCTTCTATTAATAGTTTGAATATTCAGAATTCCATGATTGGTAAAATATTTAAAATCTATATGGTTAACTCTTAACCGTTTTATATTTACCTCCCCGCTATTTTCAATTGTACTGGAAAATCTCAATGTTTCAATAGTACCTTCATCTATATCTACTTGCCCTGAAATATTACTATTAAAAAATAGGGTTTTGATGTCGCTGTCACCAATGAAAAGTTTTTCAAAAGTGGATTCAATAGTTAAGACCTGTATACTGCTAAAAATAATAGGTGAATATCCACTAAATATGCACTTATCTAATGTCAAGCTATTAGCACTTATGCCATTGAAATACGCTGTCCCTGAGAAAATACAGTTATCAATAACCATATTATCTGTTTTGATTCTTACCACCTCGAGATTACCATTAAAAGCGCAATGTGAAAAGCGAATAGACGGAACATTTAAAATGGAAACTCCCTCGACATTGCCTTTAAAAGTAATATTTGTAACCAGAATTTCAGATATGTTTTCTATGTGGCCATCAGATTGGGTAAATTTTAGAAACTCATCTTCAGAAGTGATTTTATACTGATCTGTTTTTTTATCAGGCATCCTATTGCTTAAAGTTTTTATTTTGAACTATAAGATATTACTTGAAAGGAGAATGATTGAGCAAAATAGTGGGGATACTATTTAGTATCGTACATTCTAAGTGTGTTTTCATCTCACAATATAACACGGAAGATTCTTAGCTTGCCCCTCTTATCCTTTCTCTCTATCTTCAAGCAAATTTTTATTATTCATGCTGAAGATCAATCACCAACTTACCCCTCAATCATTACAATCACTGCTAGAACCCTTCTGGGAACTATCCGGACAGAAAATACTCCATATCGAAAATCATTACGACGAGACCAAAGGATCACCGGTGTTTACCGTAAAAGGTCGCTACACCACCCGCGGCTGGACTGAGTGGACGCAAGGCTTTCAGTACGGCTCGGCGGTTTTGCAGTTTGACGCTACCGGCGATGAGCAATTCCTGACGATTGGCCGTACGAAAACGGTGGAAGAGATGGCTCCGCACGTAAGTCATATTGGAGTACATGACCACGGTTTTAATAATGTGAGCACCTACGGTAATCTGCACCGTCTGATGCGAGAAGGTAAAATTCCCCAGAACGATTGGGAACAACATTTTTATGAAATGGCACTGAAAGCTTCGGGTGCCGCCCAAGCTACCCGCTGGACCAATACTAAGGGTGGAGGCGGATTTATTCATTCGTTTAACGGACCGCATTCGCTATTTGTGGATACCATTCGTTCTTGCCGGGCACTGATGGTGGCGCATCAGTTAGGCCATGTGCTGCAAACCGAAAACGACGTCAAAATCAATCTGTTGCACCGGGCATTGCAGCATCTGAAAGCTACGGCTGACTATTCGGTTTTCTACGGTGAAGGACGGGATACCTACGATGTGCGCGGACGTACGGCTCACGAATGCGTTTTCAATACTAAAGATGGTAACTACCGCTGTCCTAACTCTCAGCAGGGCTACACTGGTTTTTCTACCTGGACGCGCGGACTGGCCTGGGCCATGTGCGGCTTTGCCGAAGAACTGGAATTTCTGGATACACTCAGCGACGAGGATCTGAACGACTACGCCGAGCGCGGCGAGATTGAAGATTTTATGCTCAAAGCAGCTAAGGCTACCTGTGATTTCTACATAGAAAACACTCCTACCGATGGCATTCCCTACTGGGATACGGGGGCGCCTCACCTTTATAAACTGGATGGTTATCTGGATAATCCTTCCGATCCGTACAACGACTACGAGCCGATTGACAGTTCGGCGGCAGCTATTGCTTCACAAGGGTTACTGCGGTTAGGAAAATATCTGCAAAGTAAAGGGAAAGACGAGATCGGCAAGAAATACTTTCAGGCTGGGCTTACTGTGCTGGATACGTTGTTCCGCGAGCCGTACTTGAGCACCGACGAGGATCATCAGGGTTTGATCCTACACTCAATCTATCATCAACCTAACGGCTGGGATTATGTGCCCGAAGGCAGTAAAATCGCTAACGGCGAATCCAGCATGTGGGGCGACTATCACGCTCGGGAAGTAGCTCTGCTGGTGCACCGCCTCGCTAACAATGAGCCGTACTACACGTTTTTTATTTAGATTGGAAAATAACAGATTGTAAAATTACATAATTTGTAATTCGCCATGACACTTCAGCTTTCGCTTGTTTTGTTTTTCTTTTCAATGAAAGGCTTAGCTCAGTCGGCTGTGCCATTAATTGAGGCGGATGTGCTAGAGAAACTTCTGCAGGAAGATAGTAGTGTAGTGGTGCTGGATACCCGTTCGTCGGAAGAGTATCAGGCCGGTCATCTGGAAAATGCGCGGTTTGTCAATTACGCTACCTTTCAACTAAGCGATGTTCATGATCTTGCTAAAGAAACTCCCATAGTGGTGTACTGTCTGTCAGGAGGACGCAGCGGGCGGGTAGCCCAACAACTACTGAACGCTGGTTATAAGAACGTGAAGAATCTGAACGGAGGAGTACGCAGTTGGCAGGCTGCCGGAAAAGAAGTAAAGCGCGAATGAAATTTTTTGGGTACTTAGTAGTAGGACTAGCACTATTATCGTTTCCTGCCTGTGGGCAAAAGAACTACGACGAAAAGTTGGCCTCCCTGTACGAGAACTCCGTTCCGTTAATGCAGTCTCGGACGTTAGATAGCCTACGACAACAATCGGAGATTACGCTTTTGGATACCCGGGCCCACGAAGAGTTTCGGGTAAGTCATCTACCCGACGCTGAGTTTGTAGACTACGATTCGTTTGAATTGGGTGATGTTAGCCATTTATCTAAAGAAGATACCGTGGTAGTATACTGTTCAGTAGGCTATCGCAGCGAGCGGATAGGTGAAGCTCTTAAGGAGGCTGGATTCCAGCAGGTGTATAACCTGTACGGCGGCATTTTTCAGTGGAAAAACGAAGGCCACGAAGTAGTTAACTCCCAAAACCAACCCACCGACAGTGTACACACCTATAACCGAAACTGGTCTAAGTGGTTAAAGAGTGGAGTGAAAGTCTACTGAGCAAAACTGGTATGATAATGAGCAATGCGTTAAGGGCGTATCCGCCGTGGACGCGGTGCTATACGCCCGAACAATGACAAAAGAGAAAGAACTTCTTATCATATTTACCAAAGTACCTGAATTAGGGAAAGCCAAAACCCGGTTAGCGGCCGACATTGGTGATGAGCAAGCATTAGAGGTGTACCGACAATTGCTAGCGCATACTCGCCGCATTACGCTACCACTTTCGCAAGATAAAGTTGTGTACTATACTCCCTACATTGCTACTGACGATCAGTGGGAGGCTGGTGAATTTCATAAGGCACTACAGCCAGAGGGCGATTTAGGTAAGCGAATGCGCTTCGCTTTTGCCGAAGGATTTACGCAGGGTTACTCCCGCATCTGCATCATCGGTACTGACTGTTTGGACCTGACGACTGAGTATGTAAATCAGGCATTTGAAACTTTACGCGAACATGATGTAGTGCTGGGGCCTTCGCAGGATGGTGGTTATTACCTGTTGGGTATGAATCGGCTGCATCCCCAACTGTTTGCGAATAAAAACTGGAGCACCGAATCGGTGGCCGATGATACGCGCCGAGACATAGAGCAACAAAACCTATCTTTGAAGGAGCTACCCGTACTAAACGATATTGACACAATTGATGACCTGAAGCAGTCACCTTTAGGCCAAAAATACGTTAACAAAGTTATAGAATAGATTCTTTTGTCAGACTCTCTGATGTCTGGACCTATTTAGTACCTAACTACAGATTTCTTATTGCCAGCTAATCAACTATTTGCTATGAAAACGTTTCTTGATACCCGTACTATTATATCTATCCTATTTGCCAGCCTACTAGGTTTTCTGTACGCCTGCACTGGTGGTAATGCCCAGGATCGGATACCCTCAGCGGAGCACTTTGATTTGGAGTGGGCCAAAAATTCTACTTGGGACCAGGGCCAAGCCGAGGTAGCGAAGTACCAA
This sequence comes from uncultured Flammeovirgaceae bacterium, assembly GCA_937884755.1. Lineage (GTDB taxonomy): Bacteria > Bacteroidota > Bacteroidia > Cytophagales > Cyclobacteriaceae > Tunicatimonas. The sequence goes on along the minus strand of CAKZYJ010000289.1, from coordinate 10,202 downwards.
GCAACCCGTACCATCTACGGCAAGCCTCGCAATTTCGAGTACGTTTTCATTCTGGTGAAGGAAACCTTCAATGAGCAATACAATGCGAAAACGGATAGCTACGACCGTAACGATCTGTTTGAAGTAATGAAGATCAATAAGTTCTGCCGTATTCCTACCGACAATTATCCTTACCATTTCATGACGAGCATTTTTTACGAGCGAAACCAACCCGCTACGGTATATAAACTGACCAACTCTTCGCAGGAATGGTGCGGTAATACCTCCAAGCACTTCCTTGCCAAGGGAAAGAAATACGAATTCGGCTACAACAGCTACTGGGATGGGCAAGGTGTAGGCGAGATGACCATCCAGGGAGGAATTATGTTTGAAGACCAACTCTCCCACTCGCTACGTGCACTAAAGTTTTCGGACGGATTATCTTTTCAGCAGCCGGTTGCTGAGTCACAAATTAGCAGTAAGGCTACCGAGCCTAAAATCTATAATGCCACCTTCACGGTAGAACCCGCCGAAAATGTACAACTATCTACCACCTATGATCTGAACCAGATGAATGATGTATGGAAAGTTAGCGTGCAACTCGATAGCGATAAAGTAAACGAATACTGGTTTGCTGACGAGTATCCTAATATTTTGCTAAAGCAACGTACTTGGGACAACCGCAACTACGAACTAAAGGAGCACTACATGGACGATTACTGGGTGATTAAGGATAACTCCTAGCGGAGTCATGAGCACTATCAAACTATACATCGCCACTACCATCGATGGGTTTATCGCCCGGGAAGATGGTTCGTTGGACTGGCTGGACGAACTACCGAATCCCAATCAGATTGACTACGGCTACGCCGATTTCTACGCTACTATTGATCAGGTAGTGATCGGGCGGAAGACCTACGAAGAGGTGCTGGGATTTGGAGTGGACTGGCCTTACGAAGATTGTACAACCTACGTAGTAACGTCAAAAGAGGGCTACCAGCCTAAAACCAACAAGACCGAAGTTATCCACCTAGTTGATCAGGAGACGATCAACCAAGTTAAATCAGCGGGTGAAAAGGATGTTTGGGTAGTTGGTGGTGGGCTGATCATTACTGAATTTCTCAATCTGGGTGCTATTGACGAGATGATTCTCTGCGTAATTCCTACTATTCTGGGTAGTGGCATCCAGCTATTCCCCAATCACCCTAAAGAAACTAAATTTGATCTGATTAAGACTGAGCCTTTCGATACTGGTGCGGTGATGCTAACTTACAAAAAGAAATAGCCATACTTGCACCTCAATGAATCAGCGTGACTAAACGAATGTAAAGTTTGAGCGTGCTAGCTTTTATTGGTTCGCATTCTTATACCGATCTCTGATAAACTCACACCACCATCTGATTCCGGGATCACAGGCTGTGCCATCTCCACCAAGATCAAACCGTGGGGGCACATTCTGAAGCCAGGTAGAGGCCAGTAAGTAGCCATGTTCTTGATCTAATAATTCCTGCGTCCGCACTAATTGTTGTGCTTTTTTTCCTTCGGTATAGATACCTACGTTGATATATTTGTTTAATCCTACTTCTTTACTGTAATCGCCCCAGTATTGGCTGGGGGTTCCTTCAGTTTCTATGTAAGGCAACTGCTCGATTTGATTAGCAAAATGAATACTTAGGTCGGCGCAGGGAGGCGGATAACCTTTGCCATTATATGCGATTGATAGGTCTGGATTAATTTTCTTTCCTTGGCAGATCATCTCACCAATGTTGAACGAAGCAGCTCGTTCTGCCATTCCTTCATTATCAGGATCGATAAAAACGTTACGATATCCTTTATCAGTGAGCCATTGTACCGTATTTCGCATGGCAGCATTCACTTCTTCTTGTCCCCAGGCGGCGTAGTACTCGTTAGAACGGCCATGTTGCCCACTTCCCCAGTAAAGTGTACCGACCAATACTACCATTTTTCGCCGATCACAGGCTTCAATAATCTTCTCTAGCCTTTGTTGATAGACTGGGTTCAGAGTTCCGTCCAGGTTATAGCCGTAAATATTACTATATCGAGAGCCCAGTAGATAGACACTGATCGTATTCAGTCCGTACGATTGATATTCATCTAAGTGGCGGATAAGGCTATCTACCGCTTGGTCACTTATCAGCGCATTGGAACATCGTAATCCTATGTCATGAAATACAGTATCATCTAGATACGTCTTATTTCCCTTCACGGAAAATACATGTTGTGCCTCTAGGGTTTGTGCTAAAAGCGAGAAAATAATAGCCAGAATTACTTTCATTGCAGTATAAGTTGCTTACCGAAAAATAGATAGCACAAATGTGTAATCAAAGTCAGGTCAATACTATTCAGACATCGGCAAGTATATACCAACAACTTTTATCCATCCGCCTGAGTAAACTCAATCACCGCCTCTCGAATGCGGGTGAAGGTCTCTCGTAAAATGTCTTCATCGTTTTCCAGTAGCGTTACGCGGAAGCCCTGAAGATCGGAGCAGAATGAAGAAATGGGTACCACACAAACGCCTTTGGCGGCTAGTAGATAGTAAACAAAGCGTTTGTCCAGTGCCATATCCAGCTCCTGCGCCAGCCACTGTTGAAGCAATTCCATAGCCCGTTCATCTTCAATCGTCAATTGCTGATTGGGTTGTAGTACCCCATCCTGAAAAATTATGGTATTGTAAAACGCTCCGTAGGTAGGGTTGAAAGTGATGGAAGGAATATCCGCCAGCAATTCACTAATGATCCGACTTCGCCGCCCAATAGCCTCATTAAATCCTTGTCGATACTCCGGATAGCGGGCATCGCTCATAATTTTTGGAATAGCTAACTGGGGCAGCTTGGTAGAGCAAACCTCTATCATCTTGGCGTTCTCCAGTGTGGAGCAATACTGATCAAAATCCTCTGACTGATGGCGATTGTAGAATTCCATCCAACCGCAGCGGGCTCCAGGCCAGGGTAGCTCCTTGGAAATTCCTTTCATAGAAATACCCGGCACATCGTCAATTACTTCCGCCAAAGCAAAAGCCTTGGCACCGTTATAAGTAATATTCAGGTAGATTTCGTCGGCCACCAGAAACAGATCGTAGACCCGGGCTATTTCTACAATAGCCTCGAGAATTTCTTTCGGGTAAACCACCCCGGTGGGGTTATCCGGATTAATCAGCAAAATACCGACAATGTTTGGATTGTACTTAATCTTCATGTACAGATCATCCAGATCGGGAAACCAGTTGTTGTTAGGATCAAGATTGTAGGTAATGGGGTGATGATTGGCGTGCGATGCTTCCGCCGATGAGTGGGTGGAGTACGACGGAGACGGACCAATTACGCGGGACGTAGGCACCAGATACTGGTACAACTTAGAGATAGCGTCGCCCAGGCCGTTGAAGAACAGCACGTCGTCAGAGGTAATCTGGGCTCCGTTTCGTTGATTATTAAGTTCTGCCAAAAACTGCCGGGTTTCCAGCACTCCTTTAGAGTCGCAGTAGCCGAAAGTAGCGTTATCTTGTAGCAGTTCCACCACCGTATCTTTAATCCAATCAGGCAACTGGTAGTGCTTCTGCACCGGATCGCCAATATTTTCCCAAAAAATGGTATAGCCTAAATCCTGGATCTGATGCGCTTTCTTCACGATCTCTCGAATCTCATAGCTCAGTTCACTGGCGCCTTCACTTAGTAGCCGTTGTCGCATACGCTCTCATTTTATTGTCGGGCGAAATTACGTAATTTTAGCCTCCCAACGGTATCAAAAAGATACAGATTACAGTTATACACTAAAATCTTAGAGTTCAAATACTTATGAACATAGCACTACTAAAGAAAATTTGTGAAGAAGCCGGAGCACCGGGCTTCGAAGAACGCATTCGCCAACTGGTGATAAAAGAAATAGAGCCCCTGGTAGATCAGTGGGAAGTGGACAATATGGGTAGCGTAATTACCGTAAAAAAAGGCACCAACAATCCCGACGGCAAAAAGGTGATGGTAGCTGCCCATATGGACGAGATCGGGTTTATTGTTACCCACGTGGATGATAACGGGTTTGTTCGCTTCCATACCCTCGGCGGCTTCGATCCTAAAACCCTGACTGCCCAACGAGTAACGGTACACGGCAAAAAAGATCTGATTGGGGTGATGGGTAGCAAGCCTATTCACGTGATGACACCCGAAGAGCGCAATAAAAACCCTAAAACCACCGACTACTTCATTGACCTGGGCATGAAAGCCGACGATGTGAAGGAGCTAGTGAGTGTTGGTAACCCAATTACCCGTGAGCGCGAGCTGATTGAAATGGGTGACTGCGTAAACTGTAAATCGATTGATAACCGAGTGTCCGTTTTTATCCTGATTGAAGCCTTGCGTCAACTGGGCGATGTTCCCTACGATGTGTATGGAGTGTTTACTGTGCAGGAAGAAGTAGGCCTACGGGGGGCTAACGTAGCCGCCCACTCAATCAACCCTGATTTTGGGATTGGCCTGGACACTACCATCGCTTTTGACCTGCCAGGAGCGCAACCCCATCAGAAGATCACTTCACTGGGCGAAGGGGCAGCCATTAAGGTGATGGATGGTTCTACCATTTGCGATTACCGCATGGTAGAATTTATGAAGCAGACGGCCGATAAGAACAACATCAAGTGGCAACCGGAGGTGCTGACTGCCGGCGGAACCGATACGGCCGGAGTGCAACGCATGGGTAAGCAGGGAGCGATTGCCGGAGCCATCTCTATCCCCACCCGCCACTTGCACCAGGTTATTGAAATGGCCAATAAAGAAGATATTGACGGCTGTATCAAACTACTAAAAGTTTCCTTAGAAACTCTCGATCAGTACGACTGGGCGCATCGATAACAGGTGTTCAAAGTTACATGAACACTCTAACACCCGAACACTTTAATACTATTTATATCATAAACGTGATCTGAAACAGTGGTTGTATCATTGGCAACTGACCGGCAGTAGTTTCTGGTGTTGTACTCGATTCGTCGGCTTTGTGTATATGGGGAATTAGGTAACCGAGTGAGGCTCCTACCAAGTACCCCACAATCACATCGGAAGGAAAATGCTTACCGGCCCGGTAGCGAAAATAGCCAGTGGCTGCTGGCCACAAAAATGCTCCCGTCCACGCAATTGTCCGTACGCTCGACTTATCCACGTAATCCGAAATGGTTTTGGCAGTAAAAAAAGACAAAGCTGCGGTGTAGGAAGTATGGCCGGAGAAAAACGAGAAAGTATTTCCCCGCCTCGTTCGTACTTCTTCGGGTGTCTCGCGGTTGTAGGTAAACGGACGAGGACGTTTTACCAGCGCTTTGGTAATACCCGTTAGGGTTTCATTGAGTGCAATGGTTTGCAGCAAAATGACTCCTAATGTTCCTGCATCCGGGCGAGTTTCATCAAAAGCCAGCAGAGTAAAGGGTAAAGCATAGGAGGTGTTCAGCAATACGTCGCTGGCCAGCTGAGCGCCTTTACGATAGCTACCATCCGATATCCTATCGAGTGCAAAAATATCATTGGTATCTAATTCACGCATTTCTTCCAGACTTAGCGGCTCCCGCTTTTTACGCAGCAGAATGCTAGCGGTAGTTCCAACTGCTCCCACCGAGAGTAGTGTGATCTCCCGGGCGGTTCTTAGCTCATAACCTTGACCTTGAACAACACGGAGATCGGATAAAATGAAAAATAGTGCTACCCAGAATGTTAGCACCCAACGCAAAATGCGATTGCTTTTCATAGGAGATAAAAAATTGGACGTATCGCTCCAGTGAATAAGCAGTAAAGAATAACAATGGTTTGCTTACAATGTGCTGTTACACAATAATATAAATATTTTAATACTTCATTGATTAATACTTTTGGCTTTGTATCAATTAACAAATCTAAAATACAAAGTCATGAAAATGAATGTAACATCGTGGGCGCTAGGCCTACTCCTAACTTTTACCCTATTCTCTTGTAGCAAAGAAGACGAGCAACTATCTACCGAAGTAGGTATTATCGGTAAATGGACAGTACAATCGGCTGATCTTATGATTGACGGAAAGTCATACGAATCCTACGTTGAAGAATCCATCAACCAGCTTAAGCAACAGTTAGGAGAAAACTACAGCGATGTAATGGGCGATGAGATAGAAGATTTGTTCGCTGATTTTGATCCGAGTAGCGAATTTGAAAATACTACTATTGAGTTCCTTAGCGATAAGACTGCTATCGTAACTGATGAGGATGGTTCGCAGAACGGTACTTGGGCGGCCGATGGTAAGCAATTAATCGTAACATTTGATAATGATACCCAGGAATTCACTGTGCGCTCTTTAACAAGCAGTGAGGCATCGTTAGCTATGTCTAGTGAATTTGATGATTTGGATATAGAAGGTATGGGTATCCAGAATACTCTTGAAGTGATTCTGAACCTGAAAAAGTAAAAAGTAACATCACTTTCTCATAAGCCACACTCTTCAAAGAGATGTGGCTTTTTTTATAGCCGATAGCCTACTCCTACCCGTAAAGCAGCATTACTACGCTCGAAATAATAATCACCCATAATTTCCAAGCGCCACGTATCCGTAATTCGACGAGCGTAGCCTACCCCAGCCGCATAATCTACTTCACCACTGATCAGCGGACGAAAGCGGATAAAAACCGGATCGATCGGATACAACCGCATACCAGGAATAACGCTAAGGCGATTTTGCGCTGTCCAATATTCTACTCCAGCGGTAAGAGCTAATTGTCGGATCAGGAAGTAGTTAAGTTCCGCACCGAATTGCGCTTTACCTACTACCTCAACTGGATCTCGGTTGTCGGTTTTATACGCATCAATGCCAAAATTTATCAGGTACTGAGCCTGGGTAGAGGAGATAGCAAACAGCGTTGAAAAAATGACCGAACAGAAAAAGCACTTCATGAAAATATACGGATAAGAAGAAGCTCAAAGCTACGAATTATTCTTTGTTCTCATAGAGTTTCTTCAGATCGTTTAGCTCGTCGCGCAAGCGAGCCGCTTCCATAAAATTCAATTCTTTAGCGGCCTTTTCCATACTCTTCTGGGTTTGTGCCATCAGCTTTTCCAAATCAGGTTTGTTCATGTAGGCAACTACCGGATCAGCGGCAATGCTGGTTTCGTCAGGGCCAGCGTAGGCTTTAACTGGAGCTTTCTTAGAGTCTGCTACCTTCGTTTGTCCCATGATAGCTTCTTTGGATTTAAGCACCGTTTTCGGGGTGATACCGTGCTCCTTATTGTACTCCATCTGCTTATTACGACGACGGTTGGTTTCATCAATAGCTACCTGCATTGATCCGGTAATTTTATCGGCGTACATAATACACATACCATTTTCGTTCCGGGCAGCCCGGCCAATAGTTTGCACCAGCGAGCGTTCATTTCGCAAGAATCCTTCTTTATCCGCATCTAGAATCGCTACCAGTGAAACTTCGGGTAAATCCAGCCCTTCCCGCAGTAAGTTTACTCCCACTAGCACATCAAACTCACCCAAGCGTAAGCCTCGCAAAATTTCTACTCGGTCGAGCGGCTTTACATCCGAGTGAATATATTTACTTTGCACTCCGGCTCGCTCTAGAAATTTTTGTAGCTCTTCTGCCATTCGTTTAGTGAGTGTCGTGACCAATACCCGTTCGTTTACCTTAATTCTATCGTCAATCTCACCTAACAAATCATCAATCTGGTTTATACTCGGGCGTACCTCAATTACCGGGTCAAGCAGACCAGTGGGGCGAATGACCTGCTCTACTACTACCCCGTCTGATTCGCGAAGTTCATAATCGCCGGGAGTAGCGCTTACGTAAACGATCTGGTTGATCATCATCTCAAACTCGTTGAACGTCAGCGGGCGATTATCTAATGCCGAAGGTAAGCGGAAACCATAGTCTACTAGGTTTACCTTGCGAGAACGGTCACCACCCCACATCGCCCGTACCTGAGGAACGGTTACGTGGCTTTCATCAATCACCATCAAATAATCTTCGGGGAAGTAATCCAGTAAGCAGAAGGGACGTTGGCCCGGCTGGCGCCGGTCGAAGTAGCGAGAATAGTTCTCAATGCCCGAACAATAACCCAGTTCACGGATCATTTCCAAATCAAACTCAGTACGTTCCTGAATGCGTTTGGCCTCTAGGTAACGCTGTTCCTTCTCAAAATTGCCAATCTGAGCCACTAAATCATCCTGAATCTCGTAAATAGCCTGCTTCTGGGTATCTTTGGCAGTTACAAACAGATTAGCCGGATAGATAGTAATCAATCGTTCGTCAGCCTGTTTTTTTCCGGTATGCGGATCAATCCGGTGAATGGCTTCAATCTCATCTCCCCAGAAGTAAATGCGGTAAGCAAAATCAGCGTAAGCAATAAAAATATCCACCGTATCACCCTTCACCCGGAAGTTTCCTCGGCGAAACTCCGCTTCGGTGCGACTGTAGAGAATATCCACTAGTGAGTACAGTAGTTTCTGCCGCGAGAGCACATCTCCTTCCTGCAATTTAATCACGTTTTTGCCAAACTCATCTGGATTTCCCAAACCGTAAATACAGGAGACCGAGGCCACAATCAGCACATCGCGCCGCCCCGAAAGCAAAGCTGAAGTAGCACTAAGTCGAAGCTTCTCAATCTCGTCATTAATCTGTAAATCCTTCTCGATGTACAAATTATTGGTAGGAATGTAAGCTTCCGGTTGATAATAGTCGTAGTAGGAAATAAAGTACTCAACGGCATTCTGAGGAAAGAACTGCTTGAACTCACCGTAGAGCTGGGCTGCGAGCGTTTTGTTATGGCTAATAACTAGTGTAGGTCGATTAAGCTGAGCTACTACGTTGGCCACGGTAAAGGTCTTTCCTGAGCCAGTTACCCCGAGTAGCGTTTGGGCTCGATCACCTTCTTCCACTCCCTGTACTAACTGTTCAATAGCTTCGGGCTGATCGCCGGTAGGTTGGTAATCTGAGGTGAGGATGAAATCCATTTTTAATCAATGTGCAGGTTGCAATGTACAATGAACAACTACCTCCGAATGTTAAGTTTCCTTATTACTTATTTTAAGAATCTAAAATAGGTTTTGATTTATCTTAGTACTTATACTCATCTTTGTTCCAAAACTCCCAGCTCTTTTCGGCCTGTAAGTGGAGCATTTCTAGTCCGTTTTTTACTTGAGCACCTCGCTCTCTCGCCAATTTCATAAAGGCCGTTTCTTCCGGGTTGTACACCAGATCATAGCAAAAGTGATCTGAAGTTAATTGTTGATAATCTAAATCCGGAAACGTATTAATATTTGGACTCATCCCTAGCGGGGTGGTGTTGATAATGAGTGGATAGGAAGATAAGTCTTCTTTCTTCAAATCACTGTAAGAGATAGCTTTTTCGCTTGTCTTTCGAGAAACGTAGGTGTAATCAATATCTAAGTCTTGAAACACACAAACCACCGCTAAGGATGCTCCTCCGGTTCCTAAAATTAATGCCCGGGAAATAGAAGCTTCATCCAGCCAAGGCAGCAGCGAATTGCGAAACCCGTAGTAGTCGGAGTTAAAGCCACTTTTTCGGCTACCCCGTATCCGAACGGTATTTACCGCCCCAATTCGTTCGGCTATCGGATCTAGTTCGTCTACGTACTGCATCACTTGCTGCTTGTAGGGAATAGTAACGTTTAGCCCTCTCAGGTTAGGTTGCTTTAGCACCTCTGGAAGATTGTCGATCGATTGTATCTCAAACAATTCGTAGCGGGAATCTGAAATATTCTCTCGTTGGAATTTCTCGGAAAAGTAACGCTTGGAGAAAGAGTGGCTTAAGGGATAGCCAATCAGTCCAAATAAGTGTTCAATCACGGTTTTTGGTTGTTTTTGAGTGGGCAAACTTACAGATTTTCGGGTGAAAATGAATTTGCCTTGCCAATATCTGAGCTAGGGAAAAATTTAGGGATTCATGTTTACCTGCTTATGCTGTAGAGTATTAAAAGAAAAACGTACCCATGAAACTTATCCAATGCTTATTTATTCTGCTGTTAGCAGTTTCACTTTCTGCTTGCCCCTCCGACGACGATCCGGAACCATCCATAGCAGAAGTTGAAGGAACTTATCGTCTCACCTTCTATGAATTTACGGCTACAAATCTTCATGAATTTGATGGTGAGTGGATCGACAGTAAGCTTGAAGAGCCGTATAAGGCAGTTGACATTGATATGACTGTTACCTTTCATTCAGATGGAACCTTTC
>CAKZYJ010000288.1 GCA_937884755.1 uncultured Flammeovirgaceae bacterium | reverse complement strand
GTTGTGGGAGTGGGCCCTGCTGGGCTCGAACCAGCGACCACCTGATTATGAGTCATAATATTTTCTTGTTGTTACTATCTGTTTTCTTATCATTATTTATCTGAAAACATCTTAAAAGAAGTTTTTAGTCAATTTTTGGCAGGTTTTGTAGATTTCTATCTTATCGTTATTATCATTATTTTTGTCAAATTTGTGTGCAAATTGTGTGCAAATTATTTAGTTTGCACACAGCTTAAAGAACAAATATATGATAGCTACCACTACGATTTTCTATGATACCCGTAGAGCATTAAAGGACAATACTTACCCTGTTAAAATTAAAGTCACCTATCAGCGAAAACGAAAGTACTACCCTATTGGTATCAGTCTTACTAAAGAAGATTATCAAAAAGTATTTGGTGAACGGCCTCGTAAGCATTACAAAGATATTAAACTTAAACTAGAAGCATGGGAACAAAAGGCGGTTGGTATAATCAATAGTCTATCTACCTTTTCCTTTCATGCATTTGAGAAAGCGTACCTCAATCAACAGCCGAGAGGAACAGATGTATTCTCTCTCTTTTCCAGTTACATAGCTACACTACGCAAGCAAGAGCGAGCTAGTACAGCTATCAGTTACAATAATGCCTTACAATCTTTAAAACAGTACTGGGGAAAGAAAACCCTCCCCTTCACAACCGTAACTCCTGAGTGGCTAACAGGCTATGAGCAGTACATGGTTAGCAGAGATAAGAGTCTTACTACTGTAGGTATCTACCTTAGATCGTTACGTATCATTCTAAACCTTGCTATTGAAGAGGAGCTATTACCTAAAGCTTCTTATCCATTTGGTAAACGTAAATATCAAATACCTGCCGGGCAGAACGTCAAAAAGGCACTTACCCTCGAAGACATGCAAAAGATTTTTGACTACAAACCCCAAACCAAAGCCGAAGCTAAGGCCAGAGACTTTTTTCTCTTTAGCTACCTTTGTAATGGTATTAACATGAAAGATATTGCCCGACTTCGTTACCGTAACGTTCAGAAGGATAAGGTAGTTTTTGTGCGGGCTAAAACAGAACGAACCAGTAAGAAAAATCTAAAGCCTATTGTAGCAGTATTAACTCTAGAGGCTAAAGAAGTTATTCAGCAGTGGGGCAATCAACCTACGGAACCTAATCAGCTAATCTTTGATATTATTACCGATGGATTAACCCCTGAAAGGGAGGTAGCCCGGATTAAGCAGGGAGTGAAAACAGTGAATAAGTACCTAAAACGTATTGCTCAAAATGTGGGTATTGACAGCAACATTAGTACCTATACGGCAAGGCATAGCTTTTCCACCATTCTCAAACGCTCTGGTGCCCCTATTGAATTCATCAGCGAATCACTTGGACACCATGATTTGAGGACAACTGAAAGTTATCTTGATAGCTTTGAAGACGAAGCCAAAAAGAAATATGCTAGTGCCCTTACCAACTTTCGTAAAAGCAGATCCTAGCACCAAAAAAATAAGTTATTTTTAAAGCTACATTTGGTGCATAAGCTACATAAAGAACTGTATGAAGGAGTATTACGATGACAACGTAAAAGTCGTTGAATATGGCTACGAAGATTGGGAGGAAGGAATAATAAGTGGAAACTGGAAACCAGGAAAAGAGCTAGTTAAAGGTGCTGAAGGAAAGGAAAGACACTACCAATATCTCCCTATTGACCAATACCAGCTTATAGAAGAAGAGCGCAAAAAGCTTTATTGGAAAAAGGTTGAGTCAAAATTTACGCATTTCAAAAAAGCGTTTGAAAAAAGGTATTTCCAAAGCGGTAACCCAAAAATGTTGCTGGAACAAGAATTACATAATTTCAGTCAACTTTTCGCACATTCTACTTCATCTAATGCAGAAACAAATAATCATACTATTTTAGGACGTAATCTAACGAGTATAAAAGTTTGGGAATATCGTAATATTTATAAGCGAGTAGTGATTGAAGGAGCACGAAATTATCAGTTTACGAATAGTCCAAACTGTAAGGTTAAAATAGGTGCGGGAGACACTCATTTTATAATCGTAGAATCCTATGCAAAGTACTACGAATGGATTGAAAACTTTCATCCAAATAGTTTATTGCTAACCAGTACTGATTTTCGTTTAGAATGCCTTAACAGTTGGATAAATCAGAATTCTTCACTTTCAGTAAATGAGCAAGCAAAGCTGCTCAATATTAAGGTTAAACACTACCCTTCAGATTATCTGCCCCAAATTACAGTACATATTACACATTACTTTCAAGATTGGATAGAGCAAACCCAAGAATTAGAAGAGAGCCAGCAACATGTCGAGTTGAGAAAAAGAAGAGTACTAATTCGCTTACTTATTGAATACAATCAACAGATCGACGAATTTTTGCATGAGTTTTCTCGTGAAGAGTTAGAAGAAGAACTTTACTTTTTGCAGCAAGCCCAAGATGAATTAGCCAAACTCAAAGAGATTCTAACGATTACAGGAAGAGAACGAAGTTCTGAAAGGTTTTTAAGAAAAGTACCTTTTGATAGCATTGATGATCTAGTAGAATACATAGTAAATTTTAGCACCTTACAATGTGATAAATACGAGGACAACCTTCAAAAAAAGCTTAATGCTTTTCCTTCTATGAAAATTAATACAATAGAAGAGGAGCTTAGAGAATGTCACAAAAACTTTTCAGCACCTCCTCACCCTATGATGTATCCGGATACATCAATTAGAGATACACAAAGTCTCACTAAAGTCTTTGATGAAGTTTCACAACTAATAGATACTTGGCAAGGCGAGGATATTAAGGAATACATATCTCATATCGCTAACAGAAAAGTGCTGCTTGATAAAATCGATTTGCTTAATTGGCTATTAAAAGATCAGGGCAAGCTTTCTAATAATGTAATTGATATCAAGCAAAACACTGATCGTTCTACCAAAGTTGTGAAGGCTGAGTTTAAAGGTTTGAAACCAGATAACATAGAAGCTTTTTACCAGTCTCGGCTACAAAGTTGGATGCTCTCAAACTCAGACAAGGTTTGGGTGAATGGAAGAGAACTAAAACCTATGGAGAAAGTACTACTTGCTTCCGGAGTAGAATTCAAACCGACACCTGAAACGATAAAGGCAGATTACAAAAGCGGAGGATTTGATCTTACGGAAAAGGATTTTATTGAATATGAAATGGAACAGATAGACAGCTATCCTAAAGTTGATCTACCCACCTCAAAAAAGCTTAGTTACTACTTAGATTTCATTAAGAACAGGACTATCCTAAAAATAGAAAGCAAAGGTTCACAACCAAACTTACCGCTACGAGTAATAGCACTTCTTCATTTTTACCAGAACGAACCAATAACGAAAGAAAATTCCGTAACCATCTCTCAGAAACATGGTCATAAAGGCAGTACAAAACTGTATCAGGAATATTGTTCTTACAGTGTAAGAGCGAATAGGATTGGTGCTGAAACTTCTAAAAAGAAGTCAGAGAATAAAATAAAGCTTTTTGAGCAGGTTATTTCCTTGCTTGGCAATGAATATAGAAAAAGAGCCGAAGATGAACTAAATACCTTAAAAGCTTCAGTAGAACAAGAATCTTACGGAAACTATTAAAAAGTAACCAATTTGTAACCACTTGTAACCGGTTATACCACACTTGCAATTCTATCATTGGGCTTCAATAAAAAATATGTCCCGATGAGTAACCCATTTGAAACAATTGATGCCCGGCTCAAAAACATTGAACTCCTACTGCTAGAACTAAAACATGATGTAATTCCTGTTGATCGAGCAGATAGAAGAAACAACTCTCCCCTCACCGTTCAAGATGCAGCCGATTTTGTAAACCTAGCAGTTCCTACAATCTATGGTTTAGTCTCCCGTCGTGAGATACCGTTTAGCAAGAAAGGGAAACGGCTTTATTTTCTGAAAGATGAGCTAACCGAATGGATACAAACAGGCCGTCGTAAGACCGTTGCCGAAATAGAAAAGGAGGTACGACAATGAGCACCACCCTTAATAATGTTTTACATAAAGAACAGTCCCAAGGTACGCAAGATTTCTCAAGAACTCCAATTGATTCAACAATCTCCCTAGAGGAATTTAATAGTGAACTTACTCAATTAGAAAATCGATTTACACCCGTTGACCCCAAACAAGTTCTAGGTAAGTTGCTGGAGCAGGTAGGGCGAGTTGATTTTTACAAACGAACTGGTAAAGACCCTGAAAAGCAGTCTGTCAGTAAGGCCGAACATCAGATTATCGTTATTGAGGAAGTAATCCAGTGTGCCAAACAATACAGTTGGAATCTTTGTAAACGCTATGATTTTATCTATGTCTACAATGGAGCTTACTGGAGCGTATTAGAACAAGACGATCTCAAAGCGTTTCTAAGGAAAGCTTCTCTAAAAATGGGAGTACCTGAATTTAAGGCGAAGCACTTTCGCTTTATAGTGGAACTTTACAAACAATTTTTGACAACGGCTATTCTTCCCACCCTAGTTGCGGAGAAGGATGTTGTCCTAATTAACTTACTCAATGGTACGTTTGAAATTACGGCGTCCGATCAAAAAGTCAGGCCTTTTGATACACAAGATTTTCTTACGTACCAGCTCCCTTTTGCTTATGAACCTCATGCGACTGCTCCACTGTTTCAAAAATTTCTGAATCGAGTGCTTCCCGACAAAGAATGTCAGTTAGTTTTAGCTGAATTTCTAGGATACGTTTTTATCAAAACTAGTACTCTAAAGCTAGAGAAAACACTGCTATTGTACGGTTCGGGCGCCAATGGAAAAAGTGTATTTTTTGAAATCGTCAATGCACTTCTAGGAAAAGACAATTTTGCCAACTACTCATTACAGAGTTTGACCAACGAAAGTGGGTACCAACGGGCAATGTTAACTAACAAGCTCGTTAACTATGCCAGCGAGATTAATGGAAAGTTAGAGGCTTCTACTTTCAAACAAATGGTCTCCGGTGAACCTGTTGAAGCCCGGTTACCTTACGGTAGACCGTTCATACTGGAAGACTACGCTAAATTGATCTTTAACACCAACGAATTGCCGATGGATGTAGAATTCACGAACGCATTTTTCCGAAGGTTTCTTATTCTTCCTTTTGAGGTCACTATTCCTGAAGAGGAACAGGATAAAGAATTAGCAACCAAAATTATCAAAAGTGAGCTTTCGGGAGTATTCAATTGGGTTTTAGTAGGTTTACGGCGTTTGCTAGACCAAAAGAAATTTAGCCCTTGTGCTAAGGCTGATAACGTACTTAAACTATACCGAAAAGAAGCCGATAGCGTAGCGATATTTTTGGAAGACAATCACTACCAAAAGCATTCTGAGAATACGATTACAACAAAAGATTTACATCGGCAATACCGCGACTATTGCAGTGAGGACGGTTACCGGGCGGTGAGTGCCAAAAGCTTCAACAATCGCTTACGAGCATTGGGCATTCATGTACAACGTAAATCAGAAGGAAATGTAGCTTATGTAGTACGACATATACCAAACGCTTAAACCGTAAGGTTTCGTAAGGTAAAACTGAAGTTTTTTGAAGTTTCTCCATGTACTTGAAAGTGTTCATCTCATGTAGGAAGTGTAGAAAATGTAAGTCAAAGAAAAACTTTTTATTTCCATGAACCAGTATCAGTATATTTTAGAGCCATATTCCGGAGGCCGGAGCCGTTTTCAGTGCCCAAGCTGTGAGAAGCCAAAGCAATTTACCCGCTACATTCACTCTGAAACCAAAAGTTATGTTGATGATACCGTTGGACGATGTAACCGGGAGGTACAATGTGGTTATCATTACACCCCAAAGCAGTACTTTCAAGATAACATCTTATCAGCCAAAAATTATGAAAATGATAATCAGAACTTGACAAAAGTTAACATTCAGAAGCAAAATCGGCCACAATTTTTTAAGAAATTTGAATGTACAAGTTTTGCTCAGAGTTTCCGATCTCAACATTCTTCAGCATCGTTCATAGAAGACAAAATCGTTCAGCAAAGCTTAACCGCTTACAATCAGAACGCTTTCGTGAATTACCTTTTTACGCTGTTTGATGAAGATACCGTTTTAGAATTATCCCAACGGTACCGAATTGGAACCTCTCGACACTGGAAAGGAGCCACAGTCTTTTGGCAAATTGACCAGCAGAAACAAGCCCGTAGCGGAAAGATTATGCTGTATAATGCTAACACTGGAAAGCGAGTAAAAGAGCCTTACAATCATATCACTTGGGTACACAAAGCACTAAAGTTAACCGACTTCAAACTAAGGCAGTGCTTGTTTGGTGAATATCTACTTTCGGAAGAACCTACCAAAGTAGTAGGCATTGTAGAGAGCGAAAAAACGGCAATTATTGCCAGTGCCTACTTACCTAAATTCTTATGGTTGGCTTCGGGTAGCTTGAGTAATTTAACCGAAAAACGTTGTGAGGTCTTAGCTAAACGAAAGGTGGTTTTTTTTCCCGATTTAGGAGCGTATGACAAATGGCAGCAGAAAGGCAAACAACTTGGCTTTCAAGTATCGGATTTGTTAGAGCGTAAAGCTAGAAGTATTGATAAGCAACAAGGCTATGATTTGGCCGACTACTTAACAAAACTTAACTTTTCTAAAATGTTAGCATTTGTTAGCATTTTTGGAAAAACCATCAATGTTGAACTTAACAAATACGGTTATCCGACTCTTTGGGATGCCGATTAGAAGCAATAGGAAGATTAAATACCCATATTCCCTAAAGATTTAGGTTTCACAGTAAAGTAAAGACGATGCCAAGAATATCAACTATCCCTAACTTATACGATGATGCTCATTCTATCTCTATTTCTGATCTTAGGAAGTGGGGATATTTAAAACCCAACACTTGGAGAAGCGGTAATATTCGTTGGAGCCGACACGGACGTACAACAAGCAGTGTGAGCATCTTTATTGATATGTACAGTTCACAACCTTACTTGCGATTTGATTATACATACCAAAAGGAAGAGGAGATTAAATACGATGTTCCGTTAGTTTCTCTACCATCAAACTTAGGCAAAGGCAGAGTCTGGTATTTCTTATGTCCTGCTATTAACAAACGATGCCGAAAACTTTACCGGTTTGGCAAGTACTTTTTACACCGTGAAGCATTCAATGCAGTATATGAAAAACAAACCTATTCTGGGAACAATAGAGCGCTTTGCCAAATGGCTGAATTAGTATTCGGAAGTGACAAGCTGTATGAAGAACTATATAGCAAACATTTTAAAAAGTACTACGCTGGTAAGCCTACTAAAAGATATATAAAAATGATGAAGAAAATTCAGAAAGCTGAAAAGTTAACTCAGAGTGATGTTGAAGGTTTATATTTTGGAGTTACACCAAATAAATGGAAGTAACCATATTTCATTATTTAGTTTTGAAATTATTTTTTCGTTGCTTACATCCTTACGGCTTTGTAGATCAAGTATGAATACTGTTTAATAAAAATCTGCCGTGTTTGCTGATAATAATCTGCACATTAATGTAAGAGCACCTCTTTGATGGAGCGGCCTAGGTGGGAGAGTTCTGATACAATCACCGTATCATCTGGGGTGAGCTTATCTAGTAGGGGTTGAATCTTGCATTAGCGTTAGTTATTGCGCGAAGACATTTCCAAGGCAATCTATTCATCAATACCAATCTTATGATCCACACAATAACGAGAGATCAGATTCTTTTGCGATTCTA
>CAKZYJ010000287.1 GCA_937884755.1 uncultured Flammeovirgaceae bacterium | reverse complement strand
TCACTTCTACTCAAAGGAAATATACTCCGTTATGACTTTATACTGTTGATCAACCACCGATTGATTATGTCCGTGGGCTGCATCGGGCAAGAGAAAGTACTCTTTGTCGGGGGCTGCTATTTTATCAAAATAAGGTTTATTAATCTCAGTGGCAGTCAATATGTCTCCCGCTCCTTGTATCAAATACACCGGAATTTCAAACTCCAAGCCGTCTTGGCTAAAGTCTACTTCTGCCACCATCGATTTTATGCCTAACTTTTTGTGCCCAACCAGATTGATGAATGAATAATCATCCCCATCGTATCTGTTTTTACTGTCTTTCTCATTGTCATAGGCCGGTGCCAGGGCAAACCATGCGTCTGGTGCGGGGGTAGCACTTTTTCTTTCGTACTGTTTAACAACCCGTAATAGCTGCCCGTAATTTTTCGCGTTATCGTACGGAGGTTTTCCTAAAGAATGAAGCTGTTCAATGACCTCCTGGTCATTTCCCCTCTCAGCCAGGTTATAGACTTTCTTATAGGCGTAATTAATGTTTTCTGAGAAATTAACGAACTGGGCATGTCCTACGTAGGCATAGAAAAGCTCCGGGTTGCTTAAAGCCATCTCGATACCAAGAATGGAGCCCCAGGAGGTTCCGACGAGTATGATTTTTTCCTGCTGTAAGTAGTCAATAAGATATCGGGTGAGTTCAATACCATCTTTAGTCATCTGCGCTACCGTCAGTGGGTTCTCCGTCAGGTATTCTTCCGTTAATTCTACCGGTGCATCATGTCCGTAAGTTCTACCAGCTCCTCTCTGATCCCAATTGACCAGCACAAATTCCCTTTCCCAACCATTGTACATGGCATTATCAAACTGGCTCATAGTGCTGCCCGGACCGCCGTGAATAAACAGAATAATAGGTTTGGTTCTATCGTCTCCATTAATAGTAACCCACTGTTCTATTCCCCCCACAGAAACGAACCTTTCTTCCTCAATAGATTTGTCTTGGGCAATTGAAAAAGTAGCCATGAAGAGTAGAGGTAGAATAGTAACGTATATGGTTCTCATACTTGAAGGTTTGGTGGAAAAGCAAGCTGATCAAGTTAACGTAATACTCGGTTTATATTGGCTCTGATAAACCTGGCCATTGCCCTTTTGCCCATCATCTCGAAGCTGGTAATTCGAGCGAACTCAATCCATTGCCTTCACCTGACTTAGGTCAAACTTTCCAGCAGGAATAATCCAGGTATTTTGCTCTACATCCACAGTTCCACCCATTTCTTCTTGTACCACCCGGTCAACAATTTCCAGCCCTTTAGTAGCCATGTTTTCAAAGGTGTCGATGCCCTCGTTGGGGAAGTTCTGCCGGGTTCGGTGGATGTTGAATTGATTGGAGAATTCTCGGCCAAAGGCCTGTTCTACTCCGTCTTTTCCGATTATAAAACCCAGTAAGCCGCCCCAGGTGGCCGTGGGGTTATCCGAATCCCAACCAGCTAAGGCGCCGATTTTTATAGTCTCTACAATATCACCTTCGCCGTAGAACAGGCTAACTAGACTAGCCGCATAATTGATCCCGGCGGCAAAGCAGCCGTTGCAGTAAATATTCCGAGAAGTAACATCGTATCCGTCTTGCTGATCTACTTGGTAACGATGATAAATAGAATCTCGGGCCTGCTCCCAAGGAATTCCCGATTCGTACTTTTCTTTCACGTAGTCGTACATACGGGCGGTGTAGGAACTATCGGGTAAAATTTCACGGGCCTGACGGGCTAGCCAGTGTAGTTGCTGATCCATTGAAGCACTGGTATCTACTTTAGATGCCAATGAGTGCATTACTACGTAAAATTCTGAAATTTCAGCGGCCTCTTGGCGAGCGGAGGTGCGAATTGGTAAATGAGCCATTTCCAGCGCCACATCCGGCCGGGTGGGCGCGAACAAGCCGAATATTTCGGTCGTCAGTTGCGCATCAATCATATCGTAGTGCTCGTTCTGAGCGGGATCGCTGGTTTCGGGTGGTACTACTCCGGCTATCATTAAATCCAGTACGCGCTGGTTTGATACCCATAGATAGTTTTCTTCCTCCTGCTTGATATGCTTTAGCCAGCCCTCCCGAATCTGCTCCGGAGTTAGTTTAGAGGTTTGGTGGGTAAGTAGCAGATGCTGGTATATGTACTCAATATCGGTATCGTCGTCGGCACCCCATACTTCTCCCTCACCCCTAAACACAAAATCGATGGTAGGAGATATATCGCTTGGCTGACCGTCGCTAAAGATACTGGGCTGATCGGGTTGACCCCAGTCTTCACGGGTGTAAAACTCGCCGGTTTTTATCTCCCCAATATTGCCAATCTTATCCATTTCCGTCACCAATCCTGTCCAGTTAGCAATGCACTCTCCTAACCAAAATCCGTACAACTGATTTTGGTACTGATCTCGAGAGATGACAATTGAAGGATTATCTTCTGCTGTCTGATCAGCTTCCGTCTGATTATTACTCTCTGGGTTATTACAAGCAGCGATGGTTAATAGAAGTAAGGCTAGTAGGTGGTAGTATTTCATTTTGTAGCTGATTGGTGTCAGCCTTAAGATATGGATTTTGTCGTTTTAGACAAGCTTGATCTACCGTACTAGGTAGGCAAGTAGATAGACACTTCTTTGTTATTTACGCCTATTAACCATTTCAACGTTGTTTACTTGATGTTCTTAGTCATTATCTCAATCAAATCTTGCGTACTTACGATAGAAGCATATTCTTCATTCAAATTAGCCAATGACATAGCGTGTACAAGTTCTGAATCATATACTTCACCATTAAGCCCTGTCTTATTGAATGTTGCAGTTGCATCAGAGATCACTATCGTATTAAACCCTAAATTTCCCGACATTCTGGCTGTAGCTTCCACCGAGTTATTGGTGATAAACCCGGTTATTACGATTCTCTCTACATCAAGAGCTAAAATCGTATCGGTTAGATTTGTATTAATAAACGCATCTGTTTCTGTTTTTTGCACTACCAGCTCCTCCTCCCTAGGCTCATTTGATTCTTTGAATGCATGCCCTATCTGACCTGGTCTCAAGGGCGAATGGGAATTGTTTGAGCAGTGTTGAACATGAATTACTGGAAGCCCTGATCTGCGAAATAGATCCAATATCAAGACGATATTTTTTTCAGCATCCGGATTATTTCTATTCCCTCCCCAATATTCAGCATCATCAATCCCTTTTTGGGAATCGATAATCAAAAGTAAGTATTTCTCTGACATGCAGTTGTATATCTAACGATTAGTAACGATTTGGCTAAAAACGCTACAATCTAGCAGGTTTTGTAAGAATCTTTGCTTTTTCTACCCGGTTAAATTTCCACTTCAGCCCAAACAAGGGTCTTAAGAGGCTAATCCTTCTAATGATGAACTCATAAATAAGATAGCATACTACACCAGTGAATACTACAATGGATATGAATTTTAGTAGAACTGGCATTTCCAATGGCAAGATGATCGCCGCTACGGCATACAATACAAACATATGAATGATATACACCGGATAAGCGGCTTGACTCATGTAGCTCAGTGTGGTACTTGGTCTGTTCAAATACTTGTAACCAAACCCGAATACTCCTAAGATCCATAGATTAGACTCAATGGCCATAAGGTAGCCAGGTGCTTTCATTTCAAATACTAGCAAGCGAATGATATACAAACCAATCGCTAGCCCTAGATACAGCCATCTCCACGTCAGAACAGTTTGCCAGAATGCCTTCCCACTGTATACGAAAAGGAAGCCGAAAAAGAAGGCAAGAAGCCCTAGGAAAAAGCCGTGCCAGGTCTGGGCGTACAGTTCAAACGCCTGGGGTTTGATAATTACAGTTTCTAAGACAAAAAAGACCGATAATGATAGCAGGCCCAACGGATTGCTCATGAAGGCTGACAACCATCGGCTGAATTTGCTATCTTCTTTTTTCTTTAGATAGAAGAAGAGCGGAGACAACAGCAGTACATAGGCGAAAATATTTCCCAGGAACCACAGGTGGCCCGGATGCGGGTAGTAACCCAGAGGCAACTTGTAGTACCCCTGAAAAATAAATATATGTAGCGGGGCAATGGCAATGATGCCAAAGATGAATGGTAAAAGAATTCGCTTGCTGCGCTCCAGCATCAATTGCTGCCAGTTTCGCTTTCGGGTGGCAAAGTAAACACCCATGCCCGACACGTAGAACAGTAGAGGAATCCGCCAGATATTTAGCATAGTCATGGGTTTCCACAAACTCTCCATCAGCTCGTTGCTTCGGATAAAGCCAATAAGCATAGCCCAGGGCTGGAAAATAATCGCTATGTGATAGACCAGTAGTAATCCAATCGCAATCACACGCAGCCAATCAATATCATGTCTTCTTTCAGTTATCATCGAGGTATTGGTTTTGGGTTTACTACTGTAACATTATCGCCACCACCGGACGGGCCTTTTCCAATTCGCTCATATCAAGCCGTAAACCCATTGGGCTCAGTTGCTGCTCCAGCATTTCGTAGATAGGCTTTACCTCAGCAAAAGGACCGATAACAGATTCTCGGGCAGTAGCCCCGAAGTTATTGCGTATAGTTTTATCGGCTTGGGCATCAATTAACATTTGTACGATTTCTACCCGGCCAAAGAAGGCTGCCGAATGTAGGGCAGTTGATCCGTCGTTATTTTTCACGGACAGGTCGGCACCAGCATCAATCAGTGCTTGGGCTATTTCTGGTTTATTAAAAGTTGCGGCGGATATCAAGGGAGTGGAGCCACTAAATTGCTCTTTCTCGTTGAGGTCAATTCCGGCCGCAATGTGTTGTTTAACAACTTCTAGATTACCGGATATTACTGCTGCCTGAATATCCATTTTGGGTTTATCTACTAATGACTTTTCTTGAGTGCTACTGTTGGACTCCGTGCAAGCTGATAGTAGAATAGCAATAAATGAAAAGCTGAACAATGTTTTTAGGAAGTTAATCTTTAGTGTTTTCATAATCTTAATTTTTAGGATTTGACTTTTTGTTTTCGTTTGGTATAAAGGTCAGGTAAGGGCTGATGCAAGACTTATCAGCTATGCCGCCAAATGCATCAAGTTTGCGGGAAGGGATAAAAACTATGACGCAGGCATATAAATTATGACGCAAACCGTGATTTCTTCCTGGCAAAATGCGAGCACGCCCTAGTAAACGTTTGTGGTAGATTTTTTCTAATTTTAGCCTACGCTATGTCGGACACATCAATCATCGGAGACGGTTTTATCGATCAGATAGAGGCCATCGTGCAGGAGAACTTCTCCGACGAACAATTCGGGGTTTCTGAATTGGCCAAGGCCATGAACATGAGCCGTTCCAGTTTGCTCCGAAAGATTAAGAAACACACCAAGCTTTCCGCCAGTCAATTCATTCGTCAGTTTCGTCTGAAAAAAGGGATGGAGTTGCTCAAGCAGCCCCCATTAACGGTGTCGGAAGTTTCTCACCGAGTTGGCTTTGGCAGTACGTCTTACTTTATCAAATGCTTTCGGGAATATTATGGCTATCCACCCGGCGAGGTGGGGAAAAGAGAAGTAGAAGAAGCGCCAACTAAGGTTAAGTCCTCAAGGCAGACACTGTGGGCGATCATTACAGCAGCATCGATAGTACTGCTCGTTGGGTTGTTTTTCCTTTTCCAGCAAAAGCCTCCCGATGCTGAAACTGAGTTGGATAAGTCCATTGCCGTTTTGCCCTTCAAAAATGAGAGCAGCGATTCTACCAATGTGTATTTCATCAACGGGCTTATGGAATCGACGCTGAACAATTTGCAGAAGATTGAAGACCTGCGGGTCATCAGCCGCACGTCCGTAGAGAAATACCGAAATACAGACAAGGCCATTCCGGAGATAGCCGGAGAACTTAATGTGAGCTACTTTGTGGAAGGCAGTGGCCAAAAGATCGGAGATCAGGTCGTACTTAATATTCAGCTAATTGAAGCCTCCAGCGACCGGCATCTGTGGGCGGAACAGTACAGTCGTAAAGTAGAAGATATTTTTGCCTTACAAAATGAAGTAGCTACCAAGATTGCCGAGGCGATAGAAGCCATTGTAACCCCAGCCGAACTAGAACAGATTGAGAAAAAACCTACTGAAAATCTGCAAGCCTATGATTACTACCTTCAGGCACTTGATCCTTTCTTCTCTCGAACCAATGAGGGTTTAGAGAAGGCAATATCCTTCTTTGAGAAGGCTATTAAACATGACCCTCAGTTTGCTCTGGCCCATGCCAACATCGCTATAGCCTACTTCTTTCTCGACCTCCACCGGACAGAGAAACAGCACACCGAGCAGATCAATAATTACGCCGACAAGGCACTGCTTTATGATTCCAGATCGGCCGAAAGTCTCATCGCCAAGGCACTTTACTACATGCATACTAAGGAGTACCGATTAGCCTTACCGCATCTAGAGAAAGCCCTGGAGTATAACCCTAACTCATCTGCCGCCATCCAGGTGCTCTCGGAATTCTATCGCACTGTTATTCCTAATACTGCTAAATACCTGGAGCACGCCCTCCGAGGCATTCAACTCGATATCGCTGCCAATGACTCTACCCAGAGAAGCTATATCTACTTGCAGATGAGCAACGCGCTTATCCAAAATGGCTTTGTCGATGAATCTATGGAGTATGTCAACCAGTCGCTAGATTACGATCCAGAAAATTACCACACTCCACATTTACGGGCATTTATTCTGTACGCCAAAGACGGTAATATTGAGCAAACTAAGGAACTACTAATTAATGAATGGAATAAGGACACTACTCGCTTGGACATCTTGCAGGATGTGGCGAAATTATTTTATCTGCAAGAGGATTATGACAGTGCCTTTCATTACTACAAGAAACTTGTTGAGGCTAGAGACAGAGACAGTTTGGATATTTACACCTACGAGGATATGAAGGTTGGCATAGTCTACGAAAAGATGGGCTCAGATGAGCGGGCAGCCGAGTTTTTCCAATCCTACGCTGAATTCTGCGAACAAGATGAGTCTATTTACCAGAGTGCCAGTATGGCGGCGAAGTACGCCCATGAAGGGAAGAACGATCAGGCCATTGAGCAGCTCAAGGTATTTGCCGAACAAGGTAATTACTGGTACTGGATCGTATTATTCCTAGAGATGGACCCCGTTTTGAAACCCCTGAAAAACCATCCCGAGTATGACGAAACCATCCAAAAGATCAAAGATCGCTTCTGGGAAGATCATCAAAACCTGAAACAGTCATTAGAGGAGAAGGGGCTGATTTAATCAGCCAGTTCATTATTAAAATCAAGCTAGCTCGCCATTACCAGCCAAATATTAGGTTTGTAGCGCTTATTCGTAGAGAAATGCTGAGGAAACTACGGTTTGCGGTACATTTTTAAACGAAAAAGTGTGGCCGACCTTGGGTTTATTTAGATATTCACCCAATCGGCCACGTGCGTTAGCAATTTATAGGCGGGCGATCCCTCCATACACCCCCGGCAGCGGCTAAACATAAACAGGCAGTCGATAAAGTCAGTCGTCATGTGTAGTAGTAGTCCGATGCCAATAATCCGCCACGGACCGGAAAAGAAAAATAGTAGAAGGTACACCCCCATAGCGTAAAAAGTATGAAGAGGGTGAAACCCGATACTACAGCGGTCGGCCTGAAATACGGGAGTAGCTAGCAGATGGTCCAAATCTACCAGCATGGTAGCTAGCAGGAGTCCGTAAGCTTTCTTCCAGTTAGATTTAAAAAATATCAGCGCAATAATTACCGGAAAGCCTAAGTGCAGAAAGTAGTGGATAAAGGTTTGCATGATAATAGCGGGGAGCGTGGGGCGAGGCGCAATGAGTTTACCCCCCGCGCCCAGCTCCAAGCCTCTCGCCTCCTATGTGGTTAGTCCTTGTTCTTTTGCGCGTTTTTCCCACTGTTGGCGGGCGTGGTGCTGCATATCTTCTATGGTGTCGCTTTCGTCCATAATCTCCATGCCCAATAACGTTTCCAGCACGTCCTCCAGGGTTACTAGCCCTACTACTGTCCCGTATTCGTCATTTACAATGGCAACATGCACTCGCTGTTTTACCAGTTGATCAAGCAGGTTAGGTAGTATCTCAGTATCGCGTACATTCTGAATATCTCGTTGCAATTTTTTCAGTGTGAGTTCGTGCTGGTCTTCCGCTAGGGCGCTTAGCACTTCATCTTTTAGTACCATACCGATAATCTTATCCTGTTGCTCTTCAAAAATAGGAATACGGGAAAACTGCATAGGCTTGTACTGCTCGTAATACTCTTGCAACGTTTGGTTAGCATCCGCCATTACCATTACCGCTCGAGGAGTCATTACATCGCGTACGGTAAGCTTTTGTAGGCGAAGCAGATTTTTAATAATCTTAGATTCTTCTTTATCAATCGCTCCGCTTTCTTCGCTGGCCTGAGCCATAGCAGTTAAGTCGGCCCGGCTCAGCACCGAACGTCCTTTTTCCTTCTTCAGCCGCTTGGTAATGTTCTGACTTAACCAGACAAAGGGTTGTAGTAGAAATATCATTATTCTCAGGGCTCGCACAGTGAAAGGAGCCAGTGTCCGCCAATTGTTAGCCCCAATAGTTTTAGGAATAATTTCCGAAAGTACCAGTATGGCCAGGGTCATCACCGCAGCAATTACCGATTCCATAGAGATGCTGGTAAATCCCAGACTGAATTCGGTTTCGCCAAAAATCTTACCCGCTTGAGCTCCTACCCCAATGGCACCTACGGTATGAGCAATAGTATTTAGTGTCAGAATAGCGGATAACGGTCGGTCTATATCTTCCTGATAAAATTTTAGCATCACTCCAGTGGCAGTGCCCTCCTGTACCTGCCGATTCACGTAAGAGGGGGTTACGCTCAGAATAACTGCCTCTAGAATAGAGCATAAAAATGAGAAAGCGATGGATAGTACGAAGAAAAATATGAGTAGTCCCATAGTGTCATTTTACAAGTTTACTACCCAAATAAACTAAACTATACTTGAATATTTGTACAAAGGTAGATTTTTTATTGGTATGTTCAGGTATTCATATGTTTGAACTAGTGTTGGAGTGTTATGGTATTGTTGTGTTAGAGTATTTGTATGTCTTTGTATTAGAGTTCATACTATTTGATATATGGGCTTATAGTTCTGGGTATTAAGTGACTACTTTTGAGGTGTGCCGGATATGTTATAACTTATACCCACTACCAAACTACTAGTACGATAACACCTAAACACTGGAGCACTATCACACTATCCCTGAACACTGGAGCACTATCACACTATCCCTGAACACTGGAACACACAAACACTGGAGCACTCTATCGCTTTACCGGAATAATTTCCTACCTTTCTGGCTTAGTACTACCAAAAATAACCTATGAATCGACGACGTTTTTTGCAACAATCAAGTGCAGTAGCTGCCGGAGCTACTATGTCTCAGGCTATCGTAATACCCACCGCAGCAACTGCCCAACCACAAGAACGAAAGTTCACTATGAGCCTTGATCCTGGAGCCATCGGCGTGAAGGCTGACCAGCAGCAATTACTTGACTACGCTATTGAATACGGCTTTGAAGCCATCACTCCTTACTCCGACTACCTGGCCGACCTATCAGATGATCAGCGTAGCGAGCTGTTAGACAAAATGAAGCAAAAGAATGTTGTTTGGGGCGTGGCCGGACTTCCGGTGCAATTCCGGGAAGACGAAGACCGCTTCCGCACCGAGTTGAAAGAGCTTCCCCGACTTGCTGAAGGTTTACACAAGGCCAACGTTACTCGAGTAAGCACCTGGATTATGCCCAACCACACTGAGTTAAATTATCTTAAAAACTTTGAACAGCACTCCACCCGCTTACGCGAGGTTGCCAAAGTTTTAGCCGACCACGACTTACGCTTTGGGTTGGAATACGTAGGCCCTACTACCTTGCGGCACGCCAAAAAGTATGCTTTCGTCCATACATTAGAAGAAACGATGGCACTGATTGATGGGATTGGACAGAAGAACGTGGGAGTAGTGCTAGATAGCTTTCACTGGTACACCGCCGAAGAAGATGTAAAAGACATTTTGACGCTTACCAACGATGACGTAGTGGCCGGGGACCTTAACGATGCTCATGCCGGACGCTCGGCCGTAGAGCAAATTGATGGGCAGCGGGAACTGCCAATGGCTACGGGATTAATCAACGTAAAAGAGTTTTTAGATGCCTTGGTAGAGATTGGGTTCGATGGTCCGGTTCGGGCCGAGCCTTTCAACCAGGCTCTGCGGGACATGCCCGACGATAAGGCAGTAGCAACTACCGCCACGGCTATGAAGAAAGCATTCGATCTAGTTAGTTAATCATTAAACTAAAAAAATAATTACCTGAGGTCAGGAACTTATCTAAGTGTAGTAAAGTTATTTAGTTGACAATTGCTGAGTCTGCTGCTTTTCCGAGTGACCTATCCTACTCTTTTTGCACGCAGATATTATCCATTTTTATCTAATAACGTAATTTATGAGTGCTGAAGAAAAACAAAGCCACTTCATCGAAAAGGCCATCACCCTTCTGGAACGAAAGGGGTATGATCAAATCAAAGCAAATCATCCGGACTACGATCAGCCCGGAAAATTTATTCAACAAGATACTAATGAAGAGGTTGTACCGGACTTAACTGGTAAAACGCTGTTGGGTAAAGATTATTTTAAAGTTGTTGAGGGAGACAAAGAACACGAGCAGGAAGTAGTAAGCAAATGGAAGTTGTTCTCCAATATTGCCCAAATTAAAAATGGCAAATTCTTTCTTTTAGTCCCCTACGGAAAGAAAAAATATACCAAGGAATTAATGGATCGCTATAATATTCAGGCGGATCTTCTATCACTTTCTCGCTAGTCGAATCTAGCATTTTCTCTTTAAGCTACTTGCCGGAAGCCCCACTGACGCTTCCGGCTTTTTATTTTCTGTTTTCCTGTCCATTTCTTGATCAAATGGCATAGGCTTTGTCGGTAACTAAACCGTACAACCTCTAACCTATGCGACCATTTCTTATTCTGGTAGTTACTCACGTTTTTTTGTGTTCTCATCCGCTTTTAGCTCAAGTTCCTGATGATTTTGTAAGCCTATGGCTCATTACCACTACCGACGGCAACGAGTATGTAGGAGAGCTCATTGAACAGACCGATCTAGAGGTTCGTTTGCTCACCAAAAATCTGGGAGAAATTACTATTCGTACTGAGGACATTGTTAGTATGGAACCTGTAGTCCCGGAAAAAATGCTTCAGTTGCAAAACTGGCGGCGGCACCCTCACGCTTCCCGCTATTTCTTTTCTCCGAACGGTTATAACCTCAGTGAAGGTGAAGGCTATTATCAGAATACATGGGTACTACTTAATCAGGTAAGTGTAGGAGTCACCGACTACTTTTCCATTGGAGCTGGCACTATACCCCTATTTTTATTTGCGGGCACACCCACTCCGGTCTGGCTTACCCCTAAGTTCTCTATTCCTGTCAGTCCCGATCGGGTAAATATTGGTATTGGTGGCCTTTTTGGGAGAGTAATTGGCGGTGGCGAAGGAAGCAGCTTTGGTATTGCCTACGGGGTAAGCACCTTTGGTTCTCGGGATAAGAATATAACGGTTGGGTTAGGCTACGGCTTTGCGGGAGATGAGTGGTCCGATATTCCGCTAATAACGGTAGGAGGTACTACCCGCATCGGTAAACGAGCCTTTCTACTCACTGAGAATTACTTCGCCTCCAGTGAAGGTGAAGTAGCTGCATTGATTTCAATCGGTGCCCGTTCGTTAGCTAAAACAGTCTCCTTCGATTATGGGCTATTCCTTCCCGTAGCAACTGGAGCCTTTGTCGCAATACCCTGGCTAAGCCTCACTGTTCCCTTCGGGGGATAATCATTCGTAATAAAAACTTTTGATTATTACGGTTGGGGTTGGAAAACATTCCAATCTGTTTTGAGCATATAAAGTGATCTTCTAAATTCAGCCTGTTACAAAAAAAGCGAACCATGTGCATGATTCACTTTAAGTTAAGCGGCCTAGTTAGTTTAGTAGATATGGCCAAATTCACCGTAGTTGTCTATATCCGATAAATCTTCGTCCAACTCCGATAAATCAAGTTCTGCTGCTTCGATCTCAACTTCAGGTTGAGTAGTTTCATCTAAGGGCTCTCCATCAAAATACATGTCGCTGTAATGAAGCTCGTCGTACAAATTCCAATTAGTGACTGCCATAATTTTTTGATTTGCGGTTATTGATTTTAGGGTAATACATTCTAAAACTAGAGCATTTTTAGTATGAGTACAACGCCATGTTATTTATTCAAAGTAGTTAAGTATTCCGGCTATTAAATGAGCATTAGCATATGTTCAAATTCTGGTAAAAGACAGAAATACGTACGTTCTGAGGCAGTTTTTCATATTTTTCCGTAGATTGTCTTTACTACTATTTTTTCTATACACCAAAAAACTTGTAGGTATAATGTACCAGGGTAGATACTTCTTTTTTCTAATTTGCTTGGCTGTTCCCCAACTTATCTTCTCTCAAACCATCCAACCCGAATTTATTATTCAGACACTGGATACGATTGACATTGGCTACGGTTTAGCCATTGGAGATGTAGACGGCGACGAGCGAGATGACATTCTGCTGGCTGATAAGAAACAGTTTGTCTGGTACCGCAACGGCGACTGGCAACGCTCAGTGATTATTGAGGATTTGACCGAAAGGGACAATGTTTGTCTGGCCGCCGCCGATATAAACGGCGATGGTAAGGTAGAGTTAGCCGTAGGTGCTCAGTGGAATCCGGGTGAAACCAGTGACGAATCGGCTTCGGGGTCAGTACACTACCTAATTCGTCCCGATGATCTCAGTCAAACCTGGACTCCCGTAAAGTTGCCCCACGAACCCACCGTTCACCGCATGCACTGGGTAGAAACTGAAGGAGGTCATCAGCTAGTGGTACTACCGCTGCACGGGCGGGGCAACAGATTCGGCCAAGGCAAAGGAGTAAATGTTATCGCCTACCAACCCGCCTTAGGCGTAGACCAGTCGTGGGAAACTACCGTGATAGATTCAACCATGCATCTCACCCATAATTTTGATGTAGTTGGCGAATCGGTGATGTTTGTGGCGGGCAACGAAGGAGTAAAACGAATTGATTACCAAACCGGCCAGTGGCGGATTGATCCACTATCTCAAATAACTCAGGGTGCCGGTGAAGTACGCCGGGGCTTTCTTTCCGAGGGCAACCCGTTTTTGGTAACGGTGGAGCCGATGCACGGAACCCAGTTAGCCCTGTACCAAGGTAAAGATTTTGAAAATCGATCTGTTCTCTACGATGATCTGAAGCAGGGACATGCTCTGGCTTGTGCTGATCTACTGGGATTAGGGCGTGATCAGGTAGTAGTAGGCTGGCGAGAACCTAATGAGCAGGGAAAGGTAGGCATTAAAATTTTTGTGCCAGTGGATGAGAAAGGAGATACCTGGATGCATTTCTGGATAGATGGAGATGGAATGGCTTGTGAGGATCTGAAAGTAGCCGACCTGGATCGGGACGGAGATCTGGATATTATAGCGTCTGGCCGCGCTACCAAGAACCTTAAAGTCTACTGGAATCAGAAAGCCAGTTTAGAGCCATAAGAGCGTAGGGCGTTTGAAAAGACGTTATTCTCT
The DNA here is from genome assembly GCA_937884755.1 of uncultured Flammeovirgaceae bacterium. Classification (GTDB taxonomy): domain Bacteria; phylum Bacteroidota; class Bacteroidia; order Cytophagales; family Cyclobacteriaceae; genus Tunicatimonas. The sequence goes on along the minus strand of CAKZYJ010000287.1, from coordinate 13,158 downwards.
AATACCAACCTCGGGTATTTACAGCGCTCTCGAGTTCTTCCTCTAAATCATCAGGAAGTTCCGGAAAGAAGTCAAGTCCAGTGTAGGCCTCAATGTTATCAATGGTTTCTATAAAGTCCTGAGGAAGTTGGGAAGTGCCTTCGTTCGGCAACAAAAAACCAATAGCTTTAATACCGGGCTGCTGATAATCCAGAAGTACTTTATAGTAATAAGTAGGAACGCTCACTCCGTTCTCCCCTATCTTTTTAGGGTCATTACCGAATACTGGTCCAGTTATCACATACAGACTACCGTTCGCTACGGCCCAGTCCCGCACACTTTCTTCCAAATTTTTCCACACTCCTCGATTGAAAGCACGATCTTGAGGACTCATATTAGAAAGATAAAAGCTCTCGCTCATCGCTACTTGTGAAAAGCCCATATCGCCTGCTGGTGCCAAATGCCCCCGGTCGTAACCCGAACGCCGGTAGTCATTCAAACTTGCTGAACCGGTTAAAATCTTAGGGTCTTCTCGGAAGTCATCGGTACGGTCAGTATTTGTTAGTGCCTCAGTCTTAGTTAGTTCATAGGCCACCCACTCAGCTTGTTCATGTTCTTCCACGTAAGATAGGGAGTAATGCTGATGCTGCACTAGCACTCCCTGGTTAAGAGAAGGATAGTAATTGAATCCACTCAAGTCAGCCGGAACCGGCTGATCGCGGCGCTTTAGGTATAATAGCAGGAGAATGAGTCCGACAACGATAAGCAGGGTAATGAGTAGCGCGTTACTTTTCGGACGGCTTTTACGAGAATTGGCCATACTATCTACGAAGGTAAATGTTCGCGGGTGTTCTTAAGAATAAATTGAATGATTGGACGAGGATTAGACAAACCGTGCACGTGTCCCTCCCCCTTCTTTAAAATTACTTTTACCTCACCGTCGTGCTCTTCGTACTGCTCCACCATCAATTGAGCATTTTCGGCGTAGGGAACAATCCGATCCTGATCGCCAGCCACTACCAGCAAAGGAATCTGGTTTTCAACCAATGGCTGTACTTTGTTAATTGGGTTCTGTTGGTATTCTTTAGCTTCTTCTTCGGTGAAATTATAGGCAGCCAAGCACTTTTGCCAGTCTTCAGTACTGCCCATACCATTTTGAAGCCCGCCCGGCCAGCTTTTGATATCACACACCGGGGCATCCACGTAGATACAGGCTACCTTTTCTGGGTTCTCGGCAGCCCAGTTAAATACGGATAATCCACCCCGGCTCATTCCCTCCAAGGCCACTTTATCAGCAAACAAGTAGCGTGAGTTAAGTAACTCATAAAATTCATTCCACAATTGCACAGCAGCAGGACTTCCGTAGAGGTCAGCCACATCGACATAGGCAATGTAAAACCCGCGTTGCAGCAGAGCTAAATCTACTTCTGGGCGGTGACCGAAAAAGCGGGCTCGCCATAGCCAGGGGTTCCCCTCGGCGGGCTTATTAGGAACTACCACCCGACACTGCCGATCCTCAAACAGAAAAGAGTACATGGTGTAACCGTGGAATGAGCCCAGTTCACCGGAAATAAGCCCATCGGGCACAAAGCGATCTGACTGCTGAATGGGCGTGCACTGAAGCAGCACCAGCGACATCAGCAAGATGGTAATACGACTATCGGTTTTTAGAAAATGGACTAATTTAGGCAACTGGCAGTAGTTATTCATTTTCTACTATCACGCAACGGTTGTTGCGAATATCGTCTTCAACGGTTTTGAATTTTACATCTTTTACGACCCGACCGTCATTATATTGTACACTTACCCGCTGATTTCGCCCGGCAATCTTCATGGTCTTCGCCGGTTTTACTGGTTCGGCCGGAGGGCGATTAGCCGCTGGTTGCCCTTGTCCCCGATTGAGAATGGAGCCGGATTCTTCTTTGGAAGCCTTCACTCCCTGCTCCGAACGACGGACCGGACGGCGAGCTTCCTGTACCTCTCCGGGTTGCTGCACCGGAAGATTCGCTTTCATTAAGAAGGAAACCGTTTCCTCGTTTACCTTAGCCAGGAACTGCTTGAAGAGTTCAAAACCCTCAAATTTGTAAATAATTAGCGGATCTTTCTGTTCGTATACCGCGTTTTGCACCGATTGCTTCAGATCATCCATTTCCCGTAAATGCTCTTTCCAGTTCTGGTCGATAAATGCCAGCACAATGGCTTTTTCCATGGTGCGTACCATGTCTTCGCAGTTGGTTTCTACCGATTTCTTCAGGTTCGCCGATACGGCCAATTGCATTTTACCATCGGTGAAAGGCACCACAATATTCTCAATGGTAGCTCCCTTAGTTTCGTACACGTTGCTAATGACCGGCATAGCCCGCTGCGCTAACTGCTCATTTTTGCGCTGGTACTGCTGGTAAGCAAAGTTATACAGTTCTTCGGTTAGGTTAGCTTCGCCGACGGCGGTAAAATGATCCTGGTCTATCGGATGATCAATACCCAGCGTTCCTAGTACGGTGAGTTTATAGCTATCGAAGTTACCTACTCCTTTGGTGCTCAGTACAATATCCTCGCAGGTATCGTAGAGCATATTCATGATATCGAGCTGCAAACGCTCTCCGAATAGGGCGTGACGACGACGCTTATAAATTACTTCGCGCTGCTGATTCATCACGTTATCGTACTCCAGCAGTCGCTTACGAATGGCGAAATTGTTTTCTTCTACCTTCCGCTGCGCACGCTCAATGGAGCTGGTCACCATAGAGTGCTGAATTACTTCCCCTTCTTCTAGTCCCATGCGATCCATCAGCTTGGCAATCCGGTCGGAGCCGAACAGACGCATCAGGTTATCCTCCAGCGAAACAAAGAATTGGGAAGAACCCGGATCACCCTGACGACCCGAACGTCCGCGCAGCTGCCGGTCTACCCGCCGTGATTCGTGCCGCTCGGTGCCCACAATCGCCAGGCCACCCGCTTCCTTGGATTCGGGAGAAAGCTTAATATCGGTACCCCGCCCGGCCATATTGGTAGCGATGGTTACGGTACCTGGCTTCCCAGCATTGGTCACCACTTCGGCTTCCCGTTGGTGTTGCTTGGCGTTAAGTACCTGATGATCAATACCTTTCATCTTCAACATCCGGCTGAGTATCTCCGAAATTTCTACCGAAGTAGTACCTACCAGGACGGGACGCCCTTGATCAGTCATTTCTTTGATCTCATCTGCTACTGCATTAAACTTCTCACGTACGGTTTTGAAAACTTTATCCTGACGGTCATCCCGAACGATAGGTTTGTTCGTTGGAATAACAACTACATCCAATTTGTAAATGTCCATAAACTCTCCCGCTTCCGTTTCGGCAGTACCGGTCATACCGGCCAGCTTATGGTACATGCGGAAGTAATTTTGTAAGGTAATAGTCGCGTAAGTCTGCGTAGCTTCTTCCACCTTCACATTTTCCTTCGCCTCAATGGCCTGATGCAGCCCATCGGAGTAACGGCGACCATCCATTACCCGACCAGTCTGCTCGTCTACAATCTTTACTTTACCGTCAGCAATAATGTACTCCTGATCCAATTCAAACATGGCGTAAGCCTTCAGCAACTGATTCACCGTGTGAATGCGCTGCGACTTAACCGAATAGTCTTTAATCAACTCGTCTTTCTTCTCTACCTTCTCCTCATCCGTCATAGACTCGTTCTTCTCTAACTGATCAATCTCAGTACCAATATCGGGCATGATAAAGAACTGTGGATCTTCGCCCTGCTTGGTAATCTGCTCCAGTCCTTTTTCGGTCAGGTTGATATTATTGGTCTTTTCCTCGATGGTGAAGAACAACGGCTCGTCAGCCTCGGGCATCATCTTTTGGTTATCCTGCAAGTAGAAGTTCTCTGTTTTTTGCAGAATCTGCCGCACTCCAGTTTCACTTAAGTAGCGAATAAGCGGTTTGTGCTTGGGTAGACCCCGGTAGGCGCGGAATAGGGACACTCCACCCTCTTTGGTGTCGCCTTCCTTAATTTTTCGTTTAGCATCCTGCAGAAATTCGTTAACTACTTTTTTCTGCATCTCGTAAAGCTTGCCAATCCGGGGTTTGAATTCATAAAATTCGTGTTCGTCACCCTTAGGAATAGGGCCAGAGATAATCAGCGGGGTTCGAGCTTCGTCGATTAATACAGAGTCAACCTCATCCACCATCGCAAAGTGGTGACCAGGTTGTACCATATCTTCAGGATCGCGGGCCATGTTGTCGCGCAGATAGTCAAAGCCGAATTCGTTATTGGTTCCGTAGGTAATATCGCAGGCATAAGCCGCTCGTCGCTCGTCGGAGTTGGGCTCGTATTTGTCAACACAATCTACCGACAAATTGTGGAAACGGAAGAGTGGTGCCATCCATTCGGCATCACGCTTAGCGAGGTAATCGTTCACCGTTACCACATGTACCCCGCGTTTAGCCAGGGCATTCAGGAAGGCCGGCAGGGTAGCCACCAGCGTTTTACCTTCACCCGTAGCCATCTCGGCAATTTTACCCTGGTGCAGTACAATACCGCCGATTAACTGCACGTCGTAATGCATCATGTCCCAGGTGATAGGTGTACCAGCCGCGTCCCATTCGTGGTGCCAAGTAGCTTGCTCTCCCTCAATGGTAATATTGGGATACTTGGCGGCTAGCTGCTTATCGTGCATGGTAGCACTTACTACCAGTTGCTTATTTTCTTTAAACCGACGGGCAGTTTCTTTCACCACGGCAAAAGCCAGCGGTAGTACGTCCATCAGTATTTCTTCCAGCCGTTCGTTACGATTCTCCTCCAGTTGGTCGATGCGGGCGAAGACTTCTTCTTTCTCCTGCATGTCCATTTTAGGCTGGTCCTGCACCCGCTGGTTGAGTTCGGCTATTTCCTTATCGATATCGGCCAGGCCTTCGTTGATTTGCTGGCGTAACTGCTCCGATTTGTCTCGCAGTTCGTCGTCACTGATAGAAACCAGTTGGGCAAACTCCTGGTTGATTTGCCCTACCAGCGGCATAATATTTTTAATATCCCGATCCGACTTAGATCCGAACATTTTTGCTAATCCTTTAGTAAGCGCATTAATCATGAACTCAGAATATTCTTGTTGTTAATTGTTTAGCATCCAATCTACGGTCGATAGCACTTGGTGTCCGATCCACAGAAGCCGAGTAACTGACTGAAGTGTCCCTAGCAATTATAGTCAATATCTATGGACTACGGACTATTGACCGTGGACTAATAATAAACCTCATTTAGACAAAAACAGTGCCCTCAAACACCATGACGGCCGGTCCGGTCATAAAGACCTGAATGAATTTCCCATCTCCGGCTGGTTCAAAGGCAATGGTTAGCTCCCCTCCCCTCGCCTGCACGGTAATCGGACTTTCCAAACTTTCGGCGTGAGCTAAAGCCAGGGCCACCGCCGTAATGCCCGTACCGGACGATAATGTCTCGTTTTCTACCCCTCGCTCGTAAATTCGCATCTGCATCTGCCCGTCGGTTTTCTGCACAAAGCTAGCGTTAGTACCTTCGGGCATGAAGCGGTTATCGTAACGGACTTTTTTTCCTTCCGTCATCACATCATAGTCTGACAACAACTGATCTTCGGGCAAAACCCTGACAAAATGTCGGGTTCCAGTATCCAAGAAGAAACCATCCTCGTAGGTATCTACCTGCGATACATCGGATAGATTGATGGTTACCTGCTCGCCCTCAATTCGGGCTTCATGCACTCCGTCGTGCGCCAGAAAGGTGGTATCATCACTAATAATTCCTAGGTGATGAGCGAAGTGCACTGCGCAACGGGCACCGTTACCGCACATAGCTACTGAGCCGTCAGCATTATGGTATACCATCTCAAAGTCGTAGGTGGAATGCTGATTGAGTAAGATAATACCATCGCTCCCCACTCCAAAGCGGCGATCACACAACCGGGAAATAAGCGCAGTATTCTGAGAGGGAAATATATTCTCTCGGTTATCGAACATGACAAAGTCATTTCCAGCACCTTGATATTTATAAAAATGCAGCGAATCCATGCAACATTATTTAAGCTGCGAAGATACAAATTTATGTGTCTATAGGAGGAAAATACTTATCAGAAAATACAGACAGTACAATTTAAGAGTAAAAGCAGGACTTATTGTATCAATCAAGTCCAGGGTTTACTTGTTCGTATCAACACGAAGCACAATGCGCTCATACCTTGTAAGTGTAGGCTCTCCTTGATCGGTTACTTCACAAATAATATGAATAGTTTGGTTGTCTTGGGCATTTTTAGGTATCTGAAACTCAGTAGTAGATTGATTGGCATCCGTTAAAGTAATAGTTTGAGAGTAAGTATCAGCATCATTGTATTGCCACCAATGGTATTGTAGTGGATCACCGTCCGGGTCGGTAGAATCTTTCGCACTAAGTTGAACATTCTCGCCAGGGGATACCGTTAAATCAGTATCAACATTTAGCTTTACTGTTGGTGGGTGATTGGCTTGTTCGTACGTCTCTACACACCAATCAGCCCGAGCAGCAAAATCTCGCTGGTAGTCAGGAATCCAACGGTAAATTGATTTGAAAATGTCTTGATCATCCGGAGCACTTCGCCACAGACTATCGTCTAAATAGAAACGGCCGCCCCATCCGCCCCATGTAGGGTTCCAATCACCTCTCAATCCATTGGGGATGCTATGCATAAATGCTGGGGAATCACCCTCCGAAATAAAGTCTCCGGTGGTTCGATCATCTCCGTAAAGATGGTCTTGATAGATTGCTAGTAGTGGGCCGTGATCATACAAGAGATGCTCATTCATCCATTCACCCAGATAATACTGTCGAAAAGAATCTGGAACTCTCTTTTTCCAGGGGTAGCCAATACTCTCAAACGACGTGCTTAAAAGCGTAGTCAGTTCAGGCCAGTGGGGTGCTATATAGTTTTGATAGGTGGAATCTTGTAAGAGTATTAGAAACAGCCGAGCTTTCTCCATTACATCCTGTTTACGGTCTGGATGTTTCTCTTCAATAGTCTTTAGTGCTCGGGCAATAGTATTAGATCCGCCCCAGGCTTGTAGCCAAACAGGAGTAGGATCGGGAGAGAGTAGCACCTCAACAATTCGATCAGAACCAGGAGTCTCTTTAACCATATCACCCGCAAGCTCAGTATTTCCTTCATACACCAGTTCCTGAAGATACGAAGGTTCGGGAAATTCAGGATCATGCTGAATTAGGTTAGGATACACCTCCGAATAGGCCTGAATGTGTTGGTCTATCCAGGAAACGTCGTGCCATTGATAACTTTCAGTAGTGTCGTTTCCTTTCCAATGGAACTTCGAGCTGGAGTGGACGATACCTTGAATATCAAATTCGTTAGCATAAAGTAAAAACCTAATCATTGAGCAGCGACCGACAAACTCGCCATCAGTAGTCACAATTACTTTAGGCTTCTTTTTTTGTTGGGTTAGGGCTGAAATTTGAAATAATGCCGAAAATAAGATCCAAACGACAAGAGAATGTAACTTTAAAGTATAAAGCATGTCTGCTACTTTGGTTCTAACAGTAAGACTAACGCATCATGGGAGGCAATATCGGTACCTTGATAAGCCCGTTGAAATTCGCCTAAATTCTGATGGGTCCATAAGTTCCGTATACTATATTCACCACTGATACCAGCCTCCTCCCAGCTAAAGGCAATGTCGACAGTCTCGTCGCTACGATTTAGTAATGCTACCGCTCTCCTGTTGCCAGATAACTCTTTCACCCATACTTCTAATTCACCATCATCGCGAACTCTTCTCCCTTGTTTACCCAAAGGATCTTGGTTGATGGCAATTACTTCCTTATTCGTCAGGATCTGCGTGATTTCATCTTTCATAGTAGTTAAATTATTACCAGCAATGAGTGGAGCAGCCACCATGCACCACATGCTAAAATGGGTTCGGTATTCTAAAGTAGTCATTTTAGTACTATCTATTCCTCCCCACAACCGTTCTTGCGTAGTATTGCCAACTTCTAGCATATCAGGGTCATTCCAAAATCCGGGGCGGGCATAGGACCATAAATCCGCCGTGCCTTCCAAGCAATAAAGCATACGATCCCAGTTGTCTTTAATATCACCCCCCGAACGATGCATATGCACAACATCTACTACCCAAGGATAGGAGTTCTTTTGCTCACCTGAACAAGTACTGTGTACACTGTAGATAATTGGTCTACCAGTATTTTTCAGACAATCTCCCATTAGTTCGTAAGCCTGACGGCATTCTTCAGCAGGGGTATTTAGTGCTTGTTCACGGGTACCGGGATAATTGCACCAGTCGTATTTGAGGTAGTCTACTCCCCAAGCCGCGTAATCATTCGCGTCTATTTGCTCATGTTCGTAGCTTCCCATCAGTTTCTGACAGGTAAACCTACCCGGTGCGGAGTAGATACCGAACTTCAGCCCTAAGCTATGTACATAATCAGCTACCGCCTTTATTCCGTTGGGAAACTTAATAGAATCTACAATGATATGACCTTGGCTATCCCGCTTATCCGTCATCCATCCATCATCAATAACAACATACTCATATCCGGCATTCTTCATGCCGGATGCTACCATAGCATCCGCAATTCCTTTTATTTTTTCTGCAGAAATGTTTTCACGGAAGCAATTCCAACTGTTCCAACCCATAGGAGGCTTGTGGGCTACTGAAGCATTAGGCTGAGCTAGTAGCCAACCGGGAAGGACTGTGGCTAGAATTACGAGTAAAAACATCTTTCCCATCGGTCCGGTATTTTTAGATGTTTGCGACCCTACTATCTATCTATGGAGCACCGATCAAATAAACAAAATATCTCGGAACTTATCTAATCTACAAATGACAGGGACTTATTGAAAAAGAATACTGATATGAAGTGGATACCAGATTCCCACCAGACGTTACCCAGTGGACGCCACACAAGCAACATGTAATTCCTAATTTTTAAATACTTGAATATCAACACATTATTATTCAAAAATCTATGATGCCGAATTTACTTTTATACAAGAAGTAAAATAACTATCTCATTTCTGCTCTTGTATTTCGTTGCCTGGTCTTTGCCTATTCATACTCATTTAAAAACTGCAAGTCTCGGAACAAGCCTATACTACCTTAGTGAGAAAACATTAACATATAGCTCGAGAAAAGTCTCCAATGCAGGAGGTTTTTGAGGTAGGCATCACTCATTTAGCACCTTTATACAATACCAAGCCACATAAAATACGTGGCGAAAAATTAATTACCTATTTATGCTCAAGGAGTAATCAATATATCCATCTACTGTTAGAAAGCATTTAGGTTTTCCGTTCCGTTATTATTTCATACCTCACCGGGTAAAAAGTCGTATTAGATCAATGATACCCACCATTAGTGAACTGCTACATTCAGTTGATAATTACTGTGAACTCCCTTACGGCTAAGTTTCCTCCTTCGTCTTCTACCTCAATCCGCAGTACTCGCTCATGGTCACTGGAGGTTAGGGTGTAGGGCTGACTTTCCCATAAATCCGCTAACGAGAGCTGGTTGTTGGTAAAGGCTGGGATAGCTTCCCCAGCTAGCATTGCCCCTGTATTATCCCGCAGAAACTGCGATTCGCCCCAGAGGGCTTCGTAACTAGTATCCCCTTGCCAGTCGGTGTTATCAGTGCGATCAGTATCCTGCACCAGCGAAAGACGAATGAAAGTAATGGCAAAATCGTGGTCACCACGTCGTTGCTCCAGGAGTCCTTCAAAATTCAAGGCGTTGCCCGCAGTTCCGGATAGTTGTTCTAGCGTTTCGTCTGGGTCATCCGTCAGTGCAATTAGGGGCATGTAGGGGCGCTTTAAGTATACACTACGAATTATACTGGAACCGTCAGAAAATGAGGTGGTGTTACCCGCAGCATCTACAGCATGCAGTATTACATGGTAGGGGCCCGCCAGATAGTCACGGTCATCATAGCGAATGGTTTGATTAATTGTATGCCGAGTTCCGTCCAGACGAACCACTTCATCCACTCGGAAGCCCGGTAGTCGTTGCTCAAAACGGGCGTGGGTGTGCCCATCCTGCGAATTATGAATATCAATCCGCATCTCGCTGAGCGCTAAGTTGTCTGACAATTCACCCTCTAGGAGCAATTCCGAACTGTTTTCCGACAATACTTCCATGTATTCACCCCGTATTTTGACCACGTTGGGATCGCCCTGAGTGTAGGGACGACTGATTGCCGAAAAAACCGGGGCATCCAAATCGTTGCTAGGATCGTCAGGATCACTATCCGAACAAGCAGTTAGCATAATTGTAAAAGACAGGGTAAGCCAGTAGTATCTCATGATGTTAGGAATTTAGTTTGAACGATAAAGGAACCCGTAGCGTGACCACTACATTGCGGCCCGGTTCGGGTAAATTCAATAAACGGTAACGGCTCAGATGATGCAAATAGCGAGTATCTAGCGCATTATCAATCTGCACCATCAAATTAAAAAACGTATCGCCAACCATCCATTCGCTACTCACCCCTCCGCCAAGCAGGGTGTAGCCAGGCGTAGCCCGTTCGTTGCGGTCTACCCGGTTCTGGTCGGCTACCCAGCGTACATCACCGTGCAGCTCCAGCGATTGCAGCCAGCCTCGCTGCGCAATAACCTGGTAAGTCACTTCACCCAATGCCGAAAAGGGCGGAGTGAGTGGAAGCGGTAATTGAAAGTCAAGATTGTAGGAAGAAACATATTCCAGCGACGCCTGTACGTTCAGAGCTGCATTCGGTTGATAATTCGTAACCCACTCGCCTCCCCAGAAGGTGGCATCGGCCTGCCGAAATTCCCAGGTGAGTTGACTGCCTGAGGGCAATCGGCTAAACGAAGAAGTAGGTGCTAAATAAATGTATTGGTCGTAGTAAGCCACAAACGGGGTGATCGTACTGCTAAGTTTACCTTTCTGGTAGGTCAGCGAATAATCGAGCTGATAGCCGCGCTCCGATTGCAGATCAGGATTACCCAACTCGTGGCGGAACGTACCGTGGTGGACACCATTGGAGGCTAGTTCTATAGCGGTAGGCATCCGAAAACTGGTACCGAGATTGAGTTTCATTTGCCAGGTGGAAGAAGGTTGCCACTGTCCGCCCAGCGCTCCGCTGACATCGGCAAATTGCCGGGTGAGATCCGCATTCCGCTGCTCAAACTCACCCGTTGGCTGAAGCAACTCGTCATACAAAGGCTGCTGGTGCTCGAGAATATCGTGCTGTCCACCGTCAAAGCGCAAACCAGCGTTGAACTGCCAGCGAGGATTAACCGGCGCATCAGCGTACTCCACTAGGGCGAACCCACCGCCTTGCCAGGTAGTGAAGGCCGGAATCAAAAACTCAAACCCTCCGTAACCGTTCTGCATCCGTTGCCCCTGCACTCCGTAGGTGACAGTCCACTGAGAACTCATCTCCTGGATAAGCCGGGCGTTGAGCGAATAGGTTCTTAGCTGTAGATCGTGCGCCACTGTACCATCTTCCGTTTGACCTACGTTCTGGGTGTGAGGCAGCGATTCTTCTAACCGTCGGTTATGTTGGTAGCCGGCATCTACTTCCAGGGTGTAGCGATCCCAGCCGTACTGCGTATTCCACAGCACTTTCCAGTGGGTGTTATCCTGTCGGGGTAGACCGATGCTGCGTCGCTGATCGTAGCGCTGGAGCTGGTAGCCACTCGGAATCCCTACTGCTCCCGGAAACAAACCCACCCGCTGGTGAAACCGACTGATTTTTACCGTTGACTGCCCCCAGGCCCGTTTCAGGCCAGTGGTGAAAGCAAAATTTCGTTCCTGTCCTGCCGTGTTGCGTAGTCGTTCGTTGTAGATTGGCAATTCAAAGCTAGCGTAGGTAAAACGGTCGGCGGGTACTCGATAGTTATCAAAGTCCTGATGACTGTAGCGCACCCGGTAGAGCCAGCCCTGCTGGTTACCTTCCGCCGCGGCACTCAGGCCCCGTAAATTGTTATTGTACTGGTAAATTCCTTTTACTTCGGTTTGAAGCTGCCCCGCCTCCGGAAAGGGAGCAGGGAGAATATTAATTACTCCACCCATCGCATCCGAACCGTAACGCAGCGAAGCCGGACCTTTGATAATTTCTACCTGCTGCACGTCAAATTGATCAATTTCCAGTCCGTGATCCGAGCCCCACTGCTGCCCCTCTTGCTTTATGCCTTGATCGTTCACCATAATTCGGTTGTAGCTCATCCCCCGAATCACGGGTTTGGCAATCCCAACCCCGGTATTGATAGCGTTGATGCCCGCTACCGGAGTGAGCGCATCTACAAAACTTCCCCCGGCCGCCTGGTCTAAGTCGCTCCTGGTAACCGTGGTTACTGCTTGGGATGAGGTGGAAGTACTACGAATTGCGGTTCCGTCAATCTGCACTTCTGCTAAAGTCTTAGCATCCGGCAGTAAGCGAATCTGAACTGGTTGGGCTGTCGATGAAGATACCACAATGCGCTGCTCAGCATATCCGAGCGAACGTATAGCTAGTGTGTGGATAGTATCCGTGGGAACTACCAACGTGAAAAACCCTTCGGAAGTAGTGAATTGTAATTGAGTAGGATTCAAGAGTTCTACCTGAGCTCCAGCAATGGCCTGAAAGTTTTCATCAACAACCTGTCCTTGTAGTGAGAAAGACTGGGCTAAACTGGCTAAGGGACATAAGAAAAAAGCAAGAATGCATATATATGCAATAAAGTTGCTTCTGTCAATAATACAAAAATTATGATAGTAATTATATTTTATTGCAATAATCTGCTGCATTCCATTATCATAAATGTAAAAATTGCGATAATTTGTGAAAAATATTTAACGCAACATTGTTGCAAATGTAAAAACCCAACTCTACTTTCGCAAATAAAAGTAAAACTATCAACACCATGAAAAACCTCTGTCTATCTTTGATCCTGTTAAGCCTGGCTTGGTTTACTTTTTCCTGCTCCGATGATGATCCAATGCCTGATGAAGCCGAATCCTATGCTGACTTAGAGAGCGAATGGATACGCCTGGCCGTGGTTACTGGCAATAATCAAATTTCCATCATGAACCCAATTAGTGGGGAAACCACTTTTGAGGTGAGCAGTAGTTTGACTGAAGGTGCCCGCTACTACCCCAGTGGCACTGGCCGCTACCTAGTGTCAGTAGAATGATCACAAAACCTAGTCCGCTTTTTTGATTCGGGCAT
>CAKZYJ010000286.1 GCA_937884755.1 uncultured Flammeovirgaceae bacterium | reverse complement strand
GTGTACCAACCCGATAGCCGATCATCCAAGCGGTCTCGGTTTCCTGCGGCTCATCCGGCGCAGGAGTTACATTGTTATTGTCATCGTTATCGTCCTCATTACAGGAAATAGTTCCTAGGGAGAGCATGCCTATTAGTAGCATGGTGAGCCATGCCCATCGTTTATTAGTGTTCATTGTGGTGTGTGTTTTGTTCATTGTGTTAAAAATTAGCATTGGTCAAAAATTAAAATTGTATCGTAGTTTTCTGGAAAAAAGCTCTACCGGGTCGCTGTACACCGTTTGGCATCTATTATAGTCTTTGCGTCTCGATGAGACTATTACACCCTATCACATAAGAATCCAAGCAGAATTATAGTCGCAACGGGACGCCGGGGGCCTGGCGTGGCCGACGAGGCCCCACGACCAGTGGGTAAAACTGAAAGAAGGCACGCGTTAAAAACGCGCGCCAACGGGTTTTTAAACCTGTTTTTTGCCATATTTCTAACTTTATCGTTGGAAAAAAGGAGGCATCCGTAATAAGTAGATGCTTCCTGTAATAGCTGCTCGGGCAGGTTTACCAGAGCCTTGTTATTAGGTTGATACCCGCATCGAAGGGTAATGTTTGTACTGGTGTGAAGTTGTCAAAAGACTCCTGACGGATGAGTTCTACAGTTTGCTGTTGATCACCATCTTCAAAACCTACAGAGACAGCAGTGTACGCAGCAAAATAATTTTGCCCGTCAATATTTCCGACATTCACTACTCCCAGGCTGTATTCGTCAAACTGGTCGAACGTTCTGAAAGTGTTATCAGCAAGGTTGACTACAACATCAAAGTTAAAAGCAGGATCGCCCCACCAGTTCCAGCGGTCATCGTAGGATTCAGGCCAAGCGTCAATATCCTGGTATCTGATAAGGACTTCATCTCCCTGTGCAGATTGGATATTTCCACCATAATCGATATCAAGTAGTCCTTCAGCTGAAAAACCACTAGATTCAAAATCCCCGTTTGCATCTAGTCTTACTAAATTATAGTAAGCACCGGGCAGTGAACCGAAATAATTCTGGAAAAAGCCTAACCATGGAGCAGCGCCAAGATAAACAGTTCCATCACCGCCCTGAAAACTTCTATTACCTAGTGGCAGGCGTGGGTCTGATTTATAGGTTAATTGATTTGTTGTAGGGTCAAATACCGCTACGGAGGGCATTACTTCCAGAGGGACTGGATCATCACAACAAGTTCCGCCAGCATTATAATCTATGGGCCATACAACATTTCCACCATTAAGTAAAAAGCCTTGAAATATAAAAACATTGAGATTTGCAGGTATATCAGTCACTGGAACTGGAACATTATAAGTAGTGGTGATTTCCATACTTTCTGGGTTAAATTCAAGTATGCTACCCTCTAGCAAGTCAGAAAGAAAAGCACGGGTAGATGACGCAAAAACAAGTGTTCTTGTGGAGGTTATACCCGTTGATGCAAAGCTAAGAATGTCTTCAACTTGCAATTCTAGCGTTGACCTGTCAACTGAATATTTAGTAATTGTCGATGCAGAGGGATTAGTTACATACATATCATCCTCGAAAGCATTGACCGCAACACCAGTACCTAATTCAACAGCTTGGGATATATCGAAATCATCTAAAATTTCTGGCGTAATACTCGCATATTGAACATTGGTTCCGCCTGGAGTAGTTACAGTAACTATCTGGAGGATAGCTGACTCTACCTCTTGTTCATCTGGGGTAACATCATCACTGGCTATATCATCATCCTGACAGCTCATGCTGCCAAAAGCAGTCACTAGCATCAGTAGGGCCGATAGCCAACGGCTATTCATTAATTTTACTTTGGTGTACTTCATTGTATTTAAATTTATCGTGTGTTAAAAGTTAGAATTGTACGGTGGTTTTGAGAAAAAAAGCCCTTCCAGGTCGCTGCACCCCAAAGAAGTCAAACACCTTGGCATCAGTGAGGTTCTGCACTTCCAGGGTCAGGGCCGTTTGTACTTGGTCGATGTTCATCCGGTGGGTGAGTCCGGCAGCGTGAATCGTCTGGCTGGGTACCTCAGCTTTGAATTGCTGCAAGCCCGCACTCTCCCAACCAATAAAGAAGGAGTCGACAAAGCGGGTCGTCCAGAAAAAAGAAAGATCGTCGTTCTTCTTCAGCACATCGGCTAGCCGGTACTCAGCCGCCCCGTTGGCAAACAGATAGGGCGTGTTTGGAATACGATCTCCCGCAAAGCTCTCAAACGGCCCAGAATCAGAAGTATTCAAGTAGCGCTGGTAGGTGCTATTGGCTGATAGCGTTAGTCCCGGGATTAGGTCCTGCACCTTGCCCGCTAGCTCCACCCCCTGTGAGGTAGCTGACCATACATTCTGAAACGAGCCAAAACCGTCTTGGTCTACAAGCAAAAAGATCAGATCATCAATTCTTCGCAAGAAGAAGTTGCCCTGTACCTGCCACTCGGTCTGGGCGATGGGCTTATTGCCGTAGCTCCACTGCACGTTCACATTGTGGCTGCTCTCAGGACGCAACTCTAAGTTCTCAAAGATCAACTGCCCGTCCCCAAAGATTTCGTCCTGTCGGGGCAAGCGGTAGGCGTACTCGTAACTGAGTTTGGTCGAGAGGCGGGGTGACCAAGTGTAGCGCAGCCCGGTACCGGCCCCGTAGTTGCTGACCGAACGCTGGTCTATGAGCGTTTCTTCCACGCTGGGGTCAAGCGATTCAATACGGATAGACTGACGGTAGTTTTTAACGAAGGTGATATTTTCTAGCTTGTCATCGGCTAGCTTGAGGGTGTACTCCAGCCCGGAAACTAAGTCAAACAATTCACCCTCGTCTAAGGCCGGGTCAAACTCCCCATCAATCAGCAGATCGTCCCCGCTGCGGTAGGCGTAGGTGGGGGCTACCGAGAGTTTAAAGGCGTGCCGTTCGGACAGCGTATAGCTCAACTGCTGACGGGCAAAGGCACTCTGGCTGATGGTAATGAGGTGATCGGCTAGACCAAACTCCCCTGGTTGGTTCTGGATGCGGATCACTTCGCCAAACCAGTTGTAGAGGTTGCGGCTGGTATCGATGGAGACTCGCTCGTTATCGTTGTAGCCCGCTTTTAGATCCAGTTCCCATTTTTCGGCTGGGTTTACGTTGTAGTACAGGTTCATCCCTTGCGACACGCTGGTGAAGCGCAGATCGCCGAACGGAGTACCTGCCACCGCTTCATTAATGCCCAAACTGGGCTGGTCAATCAAGCCGGGGGATTGACTGTTCTGAATTTCATTGTCATAGTCGCCGTAGTAGCCTTCCACGCTCAGTTCGTTGGCCCACTTTTTATCTCGAATACCTATCCGCAGGTTGGCGCCGTAGGCTTGGTAACCATCGTGAAAGCGGCGCACCGTTTCCTGCTTGAGTCTTCCGCTGGGACTGCCGTCCTCTCGGGTTTCGTCAATGGCTACGTCTATTTCGTAGTTGTTATCGGTCTGGTCAAAGAAGCCCCCGGCGACCACAAAGAGTCCGGTTTGCTCATTAGCGTAATTGATATTAGCTGTCACCCGGTGGGTACCAAATGAGCCGACCTGGTAGGACGCCGAACCCGCCAGTCCATCGTAGATTTCGGGAGGGGATAGGTTCACGGCTCCGCCCAGGGCATCGGCTCCAAACTGCACGGGTACCACTCCTTTGTAGATTTCTACCCGATCAATCATATTGACGGGAACATTGGCAATACCAAAACTGTAGGGGGTATAGTCAAGTGGAATATCGTTGTAGAAGAAGCGCACCTGATCACCCGAGAGGCCATTGAGGGCAAAGCGGGTGTTGGAACCCAGTCCTCCCGCCCGTTGTACATTTACCCCTTCGGTTTGAGCCAGTACTTCGCCTAAGTCAGCCGATTTGAGTTTCACTTCGCGAGTATCAATCACCTGCACCGCTTTGGCGGACATGCGTAGGGCCTCGGCTTCGGATTCGGCCTGAATGACGACTTCTTCCATTTGGGTAGCATCTTGCTGCATTACAAAATCCTGCTGCGTGGTCTGTCCGGCCTGAATAGATACGCTTACTTCCTGACTCGCTAGGCCTACCCCGGATACGA
>CAKZYJ010000285.1 GCA_937884755.1 uncultured Flammeovirgaceae bacterium | reverse complement strand
CCCGCCGAATTAATAACACCCTAGACCGAATTAGCTTGAAGATCAGGGGCATCTACTATGATTTATTAGAAAAAGAAATACCTATTTCCTCAGCACTGATAAAGGACACTTATCTGGGAAAGAAAGACAAAGAATATACTAGAGGTTATTACGGTTAGTTGTTTATGTCGCCTATCGCTGGCAGTGTATATTATGTAGTCCACCGGGGTGCCGGCCACGAGCAATGATTGTTTGGGGAAATTTCAGTTCCGCTTGATTATACAGCGCCTTATCACCTACCCTGCCCTCAAAAGTTTCCCCCAGATAGATCACTTCTTGGGTAAGGCTAGTAATCAATAAGTTCTTTAGAGTATGGGTGCCTTTTTTACTACTGTAATGCTCTTTTTGTACTTGGTAGTCGGTTGAACGGCCTATTCTACGTTCGGCTACATCCATCAATAAAGTGATTTCAAGGCAACTGCTGAGGAAATACTATAATTGGTTTACTGCTCGCTGGGGTAGTTTGCCCATTCGTCCAAGAGCCTTTTCTAGTAAGGCAGCCAGTTGCTTGACCCACAGACTTACTTTCCCTTGGTACATCCCAAACAAGGATCCATGGTAGGTCTGGTTGGGACGGTTCTCCGCGCGATTATCCTTCAGGTAGCTTAAAATAAACAAATGCTTATTGGCAGATCCTGACTGTTATCACGTCGTTCTTGATAGCGTACCATCTTTCGTCTGTTTCCTTTCAGATCATAGTCATGGTAATACTCTTCCACGATAGGGGCAAAATGATATAGTAAAACCATAAGCTCTTGTTGATTAAAGCCCGTGATTGCTTAAATTGGGTGTGGCTATTCGTTATACTGTCTAGTGTCATCATTAACTATTGACAGTGAATAGCTCTTTTTTATTCCCTTACAAAAGCAACCGTAATATTCTTTAATGTATACTTTTAAAAAATTCTTCTTTAAGAACCACTAAACAATCGATTCTAGTATTAAGTACACTACCAACTGAAGTGAATTTACGATACCCTACTTACTAGTAGTTAATCAATACACGATTATTTGGTAAGCTCAAAAATTGCCTCAATAGCACGCTTAAAATTATAATTTTTTTATTTACATTGCATTTCCGAGATAGAGTTTACAACAAATGCTGCCTACTATTACCTCTGAAGAGAAGCTAGTAAATCGTTTATCAGAGGGCGATACAGATGCCTTCCGAAAACTGTTTGACCTCTACAGCAACAAGCTATTTTGTTTTGTTCGGACGTATTTTGGCAACGATGAACAAACTCAAGATATTATCCAGGAAGTCTTCATTACGGTTTGGGAGCAGCGAAAGCAGCTTAATCCTTCACTATCATTTCAGGCTTACATTTACAAAATTGCTAAGAACAAAACGCTCAACGCTCTTCGGCGGTTAGCTATTGAACGAACCGGTTCGGAGGTGTGGCAACAACAGCAAAATATAGCTCATCGCGAAACTGAGCATCAGATAGTATACGCTGACTACGAAAAGCATACCGCCGACCTGATTGCCCAACTTCCGCCTAAGCGTCAGTTGATTTATCAGCTAAGTCGTCATCAGGGGCTTACGTATCGCGAAATTGCTCAGCAGCTTGGCGTGTCCCAGAATACGGTGGAGGTTCAGATGACCAAAGCACTGAAGACCTTACGCCAATCATTAGCGTCTTTGCTAGAAACTACGTCTCACTAACCTCAGCAATTCTTCTTCGATATACATCGCAAAATAAATTCTAAAATTTTTTTTGACGGAGTAGTGGTATAACTAACGCTTGTGTGTATTACATACAAACAAGCAAGTTTGAATACACCCGATCCTTCCATAAAGCTACTGATCCAAAAATTTGTGCGCGGTGAATGTTCTCCAGATGAAGCCGCTTGGGTGCAAGATTTTCTTAACAACCACCCTGGTGCCCTGGAGCGGTACATGGATGAAGATTGGGAGCAATTATCTTATTCAAAAGATGATGCTTCTCCTCAAAGAAAAGAGGTATGGAAAGCGGTTGAACAAGCTACGCAGACGGATAAAGTAACCTTAAACCAATCTCATTCTCAAGCTTGGTACAACAACCAATTTTGGCGAGTAGCGGCTATCTTACTTATAGTAAATGCTTTCGCATTAGCAGTAGTGTACCAACAGACCGGGCTTCAGTTCTCAAATGAGGCTGAAAATGCAGTTGCGCTGGTTACAAAAGAGTCTGGGCATGATCGGAGGTTGATTACCCTACCGGACGGCACTCAAGTATGGCTGAATGCTTACAGTAAGCTAACGTACCCTCAAGAATTTAGTGAACCAGTACGGCAAGTATCGCTTTCTGGCGAAGCTTTTTTCGACGTAGTCCGTAATCCCGAACAGCCATTCATCATTCGTACTAGGGAGCTAAGCACGCAAGTGTTAGGCACTAGTTTCAATGTTATGGCTTATAAAGGCCAGTCATCGCTGGAGGTAGTAGTAGCCACTGGCCGAGTAGCACTTTACCATGGTTCGGAAATAGACGAGAATTGGGAAACAGCGAGTGATTTATCGTCAGGATTATTACTCACGCCCAATGAGCGAGGCGTTTTCCGTGCCGAAGAAAATCAGTTGGTAAAAGATACCGTAGAGAACGTACTTTTTTATACAGCTTGGAAGCAATCGGTGATTATCATGGAAAATACCTCTATTCGTGACGCCGTACGCATACTCAGTAATAAATATAACACAAAAATAACGCTCGAGAATGACCGTCTGGGTAATTGTACGATCACCGGAGAATTTCGCGAGCAATCTCTGGAGCTTATTTTGGATATGATTAGTACTTCGGTACAAGGAGGCTACACTATACAATCTGATCAGTCAATTTTATTAACCGGAAAAGGATGCTAGAAGAAAACTATCCATTGAAGATACCCTGAGAGGAGGCTATAAAAAAGTTGGGATGTTGCAGCACCCCAACCTGACGGCCTAGCCCATGAATGATTCTATCTTTCAATACTGCACCTATATGGTGCTTAACCGAACCTCTATGTCTAAACCTTACATTGCAAAATTATGAAAAAAATATGCTATGGGTCAATTATTCTACTAAGATTCATGCAGTATACTAGCTACGTAGTCAGTATTTTTCTGGTATGTACAAGTATTACGTACGCCAATGATAGTTACAGTCAAAGTATTCTGGAAAAGAAAATATCGGTACGAGTAGACAATTTGTCGCTCGATAAGACGCTTCAAACGATTGAGGAGAAGGCAAGAGTTCAATTTATTTACAGTAAAGAGTTTGTGCCTATCGATAAAAAGGTGACACTGCATTGTGAAAATGAAGCCTTATCAGTGGTTCTTGAGAAGCTTCTCAAACCACTGCGGATCGACGGAAAATTGATAGACAACCAAATTGTCCTAAAAAGCAAAGTGGAAAGAAAGCAAAAAAAATCGATCGAGGTTGGAGCTGTCTTTGGTAAGGTTACGGATGAAAGCAAGCAACCACTACCAGGTGCTACGGTTACCGTAGAAGGTTCTACTGTAGGCACCGTAACCGATTTGCAAGGAGATTACTTTATTCCTAATGCGCCCGTTGGCGATATTACCTTAGTAGTGAGTTACATTGGTTACGACCGTCAGTTAAAAGAGGTAAACATAGAGGATAAGGCTGGTATTGAGGTGAATTTTGTCATGACGAGCCTGACTACTGAGTTAGAGGGGATTATTGTACAAGGCAATTTGGAAGGGCAATCCCGGGCATTGAACCAGCAGCGTAATGCCGACAATATCAAAAATATTATCTCAGCCGACCTAATCAGCCGTTTCCCCGATCTTAACGTGAGTGAAGCCCTACAGCGGGTTTCGGGAGTGAATATTGGGCGTGACAATGGTGAAGGAGCTGAAGTTTCTATTCGAGGAACACCGCTTAACTATACCACCATTCAAATTAATGGGGAACAAATACCGGGAGTGGGTCTAGAGGGCGACCGTAGTCAGAGCCTAACAATGTTTCCCGCCGATCAGCTAGGGTCTATCGAGGTGACCAAAAGTATCACGCCGGATATGGACGGCGATGCCATTGGTGGAACGGTTAATATGCGTTCGCCTACGGCCAAAAAATTGACTCCTTCCGTAAAGGCTGAGCTGGGCAGTGGGTACAATAACCTGTCTCAGGGAATTAACGGAATCGGGCGCCTTTCATATAATCAACGTTTCTTTCCTAGTGATAAAGTAACCGAGGGGCGTTTGGGTTTTTTGATTAGCGGCAGCTATTTCCAAACCGATAACGGCGAAGACCGTACGGAATCGCAGTGGGAGCGGGTAACTTTTGAAGAAGATGAGCCTACCGAGTACGAAGATTGGTTTCTACGGCGGCACGATTTGCGGGCACTGGAAACTACCCGGACCCGAATTGGTAGTGGGGTCACCTTAGATTATAAAATCAATAACACTTCCGACATTGCCTTTAACTTCCTGTACAGTTCGTTGGAAGAAGACGAAATTCGCCAACGTACCCGCTTTCGTCCCGACGATGGTGAGATGGAGTCGCCTACGTTAAGCACCGACGCTCGAATGCGAAAAACCTACCGTGACCGGGTAGTGCTACGGGATAATTTCAGTTACAATCTGGATGGGAACTTTAGAGCTGGCCTTTGGGATATTAATGCTGGAGGTATGTATACTACTTCCCTTCGGGACGAAGACGCAATATCCAGCGAGTTTGAGGCTCGCGGAGTAGATATGGCACTCAGTGATATAAACACTAACTTTCCCAAAATCACCTCGGCTGATCCTTCGGTAGACCTGAATGATCCTAATGTATTTAACCGCTGGCGAGTGTATCGACCGTACACACGTACTAACAGTGGCTCTAACTTAGTGGGGCGACTGAACCTATCTCACCCGTATAAGCTGGGAGAGGCTAGTGGAACAATCAAGGGGGGGTATAAGTACCGTTTCACTGAAAGTGCCCGAGATGCCAATTGGCAGATTTATTCCTACGAAGGGGATGAAGAAAACCTATTTCCCCGATTCGCCGACCTGAATGCAGTATCTGGCGACTTCCTCAACGGACAAGGCGGATTTGGTCCCGGCTTTAACACTGGACTTGTGAGGGATTTCTTTAACGCTAATCAGGGTGATTTTGAGCGGGACGCCCAGGACGAACTGGAGCAAAATTCCCCCAACATTTACGATGCTAGTGAGACCACCCACGCTAGCTATCTAATGACTAAACTTCAGTTTCCCAAGCTAATGGTGCTGGCGGGAGTGCGCTACGAGAATATTTCGGTAGATTACTCGGCATTTGAACTGATTGAACCCGAAGAAGGCGACCTCTTCGCTCAACCAGTAGAGGGAGGAACGGACTACGATTTTCTACTACCAAACTTACAGCTTAAGTATAGCTTCAATCCGCTCACCAATGTGCGCTTTGCCTACGTCCGTAGCTTTGCCCGCCCTAATTTTGGCGACGTAGTGCCTAGTACCGAAATCAGTATTGAAGGACAAAATATTCAACGGGGTAACCCCGATATACTTCCTCCGGTAGCCAATAATCTCGATATACTGGTAGAGCGCTACTTAGGCAATGTTGGTATTCTTTCCGGTGGGTTTTTCTACAAGCAAATTGATAACTTTCAGTTCAATCGCTTATTTATCATTAACAATGGTGATGAATTTGAAGGAGCTGACCAGTACATTGGTTTTCGGGCAGAGCAACCGGAAAATGGAGAGGAAGCCGAAGTATGGGGAGTAGAACTGAACGCTCTGATGAATCTGGACTTCCTACCCGGAGTCCTTAGCGGGTTGGGAGTGTACCTTAACTATACTTATACTGGGTCAGATGCTTTCACGGCTGATCGTACGGGTATTCGCTTACCCGGCCAGGCGGAGCATACTGGAAATGCCGCTATTACCTACGACTGGAAAGGATTCTCCGGTCGGGCCTCACTCAACTACCAAAGCAACTTTATCAACGAGCTAGGTACTGACGAGTTTGGGGCAGGGCAAAGCGATATTATCCGAGCGGGACGCTACCAGCTAGATATTAATGCTTCTCAACGTATCGGCGAACGCTTCCGAATTTATGCGGAATTTATCAATGTTACCAACGATCCTCAGCTCGAATACTTCGGTTCCGAGAGCCGCGTTTTTGACGTAGGCTACTTCTCGTGGTGGACACGCTTTGGCGTTTCCTTTACCATGTAAATTTGTTGTGGATGCCAAAAACGAATACCATACAACGAAGAAAATTTCTACAAAGCCTAGCGGTAGGAGCAATAGCTGCTCCGCTAGCAACTCCTGCCCAAGCGGCTGCGGAGCCATCTGAATGGCCAAAGGAGACACAATCAGGTATCAAAATCACCAAGGTGCCGCCCATTGCGGAGCCCTACGCCATCTACGTGAAGGTAGAAACCGACGCGGGTATCACCGGCTGGGG
>CAKZYJ010000284.1 GCA_937884755.1 uncultured Flammeovirgaceae bacterium | reverse complement strand
TCAACGTTCCTATCTCGGTTGATCCGAACAGCACATTTTCAGCCCTAAACCTTTTTGAGGGCTTTGTTGATGAAGTGCTGGTAAACGAAGGAAGCGGGCGAAACTACGGGCTGGAAATGACACTGGAGAAAAGCTTTGTGGAAAACTATTATTTTCTACTAAGTGGTTCACTCTACGAATCAAAGTACACCGCTGCCGATGGGATAGAGCGAGATACCCGCTTTAACGGCAATTATGCCTTTAGTGCTACCCTAGGCAAGGAGTTTCCTTGGGAAAAGAAGGGTAAGCAGCGGGTAGTAGGCGTTAATCTACGAGGAAACTATCTGGGTGGACTACGCACTACCCCTATTGACGAGGAAGCCTCCCGCGAGCAGCAAACTACTATATTTCAGGATGATCTGGCGTACTCTCAGCAATTACCTGACTACTTTAAAGTTGATCTGCGAATTAGCCTACGGCGCAATACTGAGCGCTTTACTAGTGTATGGTCGCTGGATATACAAAATGTGCTGAACCGGCAGAACATCGCCTTTCAGTACTACGACACCGTGCAGCAGCAGGTAGTGACCAAGTTTCAGCTCGGGCTAATTCCAATTCTGACGTATCGGATAGAGTTTTAAGTTAATAGTCCACAGCTTGTAGTCCACTATCCACGGTTGATGGGCTACAGTCAATATAGAATAACGTCATGCTTTTTATAGACTATATCCATGGACTATGGACCGTTGACTGTCGACTATTAACTATGGACTGTGGACTTTTTTTCTTTACTTGCACTCATAACTTTTTAACCTAACACTACATGAAAAAACTATATCTATCTCTCTTGTTCGTTTGCTGTACCGCGCTGGCTTTTGCTCAGAGTGAAGGAAGCCAAGAGACGTTGGTGAAGGGCTTTAGTATTACTAATTCCGGTGGTTACGGGGGCTTATCGTTCCGAAACACTACTATTGGCGGCGATTTTGCTTTACTTTTTGGCGGTTACGGGGGCTGGTTTCTTAACAAGAAATGGATGTTTGGGGGAGGCGGCTACGGAATGATTACTCAATTAGATGTTCCTGAATCGGCTTCGGTGCGTCCCGGCCGAAATTTGCACTACGATCTAGGCTACGGAGGTTTTATTACCGAGTATATCCTTCACTCTGACCGGGTGCTTCACCTGACCGCCCACATGTTCATTGGGGGAGGAGGAATCTCGCAGGATTTGGAAGGGGAGCCGACCTTTGAAAGTACGGGAAGCAATTTCTTCGTAGCGGAACCGGGGGTAGGAGCAGAACTAAATATTACCGATTTCTTTCGTCTAAACGGCGGACTAACCTATCGACTGGTTAGCGGCTCAAATACTCCGGGCATTCGGGACAGCGACCTAAGCAGTATGGCCTTTTTCCTAAACTTTAAATTTGGCTATTTCAACTAAATAACGGTGGAGGGTGGAAGGTAAAAGGTAGAGGAGCAAAACACTTATCGTACCTTATACCCTCATACCCTCCACCTTCTACCCTCATATGGTGCCTTTAGAACATTACGTATTGCTGAGCGCCTTTCTGCTGTGTGTAGGGTTGGCTATTATCGTGACCAAGCGTAATGCCATTGTCATACTCATTGGTATTGAATTAATTCTAAATGCGGCCAACATCAACTTAGTAGCCTTTAGTCGTCACGATGCTTCCTTGCTACAAGGACAGATTTTTGCCCTGTTTGTGATTGTGGTAGCTGCTGCCGAAGCTGCCGTAGCTATGGCCATTGTACTCAAAGTCTACAACTTCTATAAAACCGCCAACGTAGACGATATCCGCGAGATGAAGGGGTAGCATACATGCGACGAGATGGGACAGTACTTCATTATAGTGAACGTATCAAAGAAGCAGTTTATTGATGTTGGTAGATTGGGCGAAAACAATAAGTTTAGTGGCGTTGGAAGAGGCCTGCATGGAATTGTATTAGGCCGTCTTTTAACATCTGGCGGTGACTGGACAAAAGGGTTTTATAGACGCTATGGAAATCCAAACAAAGACGAGTTCTATCTTGGAGTCTGGGCGGGAGATAGAATTGTAATAGCTGGAGATTATGATAAGCCAAATACGAACGGTATCCAGACATCTACAAGTGACGATCCTACTCTGAACCTTTATAATAAAGCCGATCTAGATCCTAGCTACGAAGACGTGACCAAGAAAGTTATAAAGTGGCTAGCAAATGATGAGGAAATGGCCAAAAAGCTGGTGGAGAGAGCTAAAAGCGAGGAAATGCTATTGCGAGTTCTATCCGATCTCGTCTTCATTGAAAATCATAGGACGATGAGAATTGTTCTAGAGAATATGATCGGATCTGACTGGACTAAGCTGTTAAAAGAAAGCAAAAGGTAACAGTTGCCCGTTCAACAAAGACTTCACTTTTCATTCTGCTTTACTTCTCGGGCTTCCAGCAAAAAGTCAGTCATTATCTTAAAGTACTCCGATTCGTGTAGTCCGGGACCGTGCTTGGCTCCCTCTACAATGATGAGTTCACTGTTAACGTTGTGCTTCCGAAGAGCTTGGTGCAATATCTCACTTTGGCAGAGTGGTACCAGTGGGTCGGCGGTACCGTGTAGGATTAGAAAGGGCGGGTCATCGGTATTCACGTAAGTAGTGGGGTTGGCCAAAGCGCAGCGATTCTTATTTTCCTGAATAGAACCACCTACCAGGGTAGATTCCGGTGAATCAGCCGCGTTGTGATCCATTTGGCTTCCGCAGGAGTCCATCAATAAAAAGTTGGTAGGGCCGTACCAGTCTACCACTGCATCCACCTTACTACTCATTTCAGTATAATTGCCGAGCGTACCTTCTATCAGGGCAGTTTCACCACCGACGCTATGCTGGATAATACCTGCTGAAGTACCCAGAAAAGCGGCCAGGTGTCCGCCCGAAGAGTTTCCTACGGCGGCTATGAATGAAGTATCTAGGGAGTAGTCAGCGGCATTTCCCCGAAGAAAACGGACTGCTGCTTTTGCATCATGAACCTGAGCGGGAAATATCACTTCCCGACTGGAGCGGTGATTGATAGCTGCTACTGCGAAGCCAGCACTTAGCAAAGAGGGTCCGAATAATTCGTAGCTCCTCTCTTTACGGTCATTGCCAAACCACGCACTCCCGTAGATAACTACCGCTACCGGAAAGGGTTCTTCGCCGTTTTCCGGTAAATAGATATCCATCCGGTGGCCGACCAGCGTATCGTTCACGTAGGGTATATCCTTCCACTGTTGCGCTCTTTCTTGAGCAAAACCAGGTATTTGCAGTATGGCAATAATAAATAATGCAATTCTAAGTATTATCATTTTAGGAAGCTGACTGTTTTGCTAGTAAAAACTTAATTTTTGCCTTTCCTGACAAATTTTATCTGTGAAATAAGGTTCATTTATAATAATTTTTATAACTTAAAATTAGTTAATTTTTACCAGTCGGTTCGCTTTTTAGGTGAACGTTCATGCTTCTGGTATAGAAGCAATAGTCACGCTTGTAGGAAAACGTATACTGGGCACTAGTGCTTTAGAGCATCGCAGTTTAGATGGTACACAAGTATACCATCTAACCAAGAAACCGAGCGACACTAGCCCAACCGTTAGTACCCAGTATTCCGACTTTGGAAATGTCAGGTCTCATAGTTTTTAAAAAAGCCAAAACGGCTAGTCCATTATATTCTGTGTTTTTGTCTTTGTCTCTCTGATATTATTCTACAGTACTCTACTGTATTAGAATATGGTCACTTTTTATTAATTATTTATTCATCAACAGTTAACATAACCTTGCTTTATTAGCCTTATAGATCATTCTAACTACAAACCATCCTGCCTATAGCAATACCTGAATAACAATACTGTAAACAGCACCTTCTAGGAAGGTGGCTGACTATCACGTGGTGCAAACGCTCGGATAGTAGCCGCACTAATTTGCATCAAAACAACTAATCTTCAACCTTAATAACTCATTTTATGAAACCGGAATTAATACCGAAATCCTGCGGTCTGTGGGAGTATGCTATTCTTTTTACTGTATTCTTTTTTTTCTCAAGCACCCTTCTTTTCGCTAACAACAACCCTCTTATTACAGTATCGGGCACCGTGACATCCCCTAACGACAATGAGGGGTTGCCCGGTGTAAATGTCTTGGTAAAGGGAACCACTCAAGGAACCGTTACTGATATTGAGGGAAAGTACAGCATCAACGCTGAAGAAAACGATATTCTAGTCTTTTCATCCATTGGGTTTGTTTCCCAGGAAGTGCCGGTGGACGGAAGGTCTACCATTAATATTACTATGACCGAAGATGTGCAGGCGTTAGAAGAAATCGTGGTGATTGGCTACGGTACTCAGAAAAGATCTGACCTTACCGGAGCGGTTGGCTCAGTCGATGTGGAACAGCTTCAGGAGCGTCCGGTAGTATCCCTCAATCAGTCGCTGGCGGGTAGAATACCGGGGGTACAAGTAAATGTTAACTCGGGCCGACCTGGGGGAAAATCAAATATTCGTATTCGCGGGTTTAGCTCCATTAACTCATCCAACAATCCGTTGTACGTAGTAGATGGGGTTCAATTACCGATTACCACCCAGACGCAACGCAGCCAAGCCATTGATTATATCAACCCGAACGACATTGTATCGGTAGAGGTCTTGAAAGATGCTTCTTCTACGGCCATTTACGGAGCAAGAGGCGCAAACGGGGTAATACTGATTACTACTAAACAGGGCCAATCAGGTGAAGGAAAAATCTCTTACAGCGTAGATCTTAGTACCGTTACCTTCGGCCCTAACCGCCCGGAGGTTCTCAATGCTGAGCAGTATCTGGCAGTAGAAGATTTAGCCTGGCGAAATATGGAGAAGTTTGATCCGGAGGGCTGGGCTGAAGGTAAGTGGGCCTATCTGAACCCCGCGTTGAAGAGAACTGATCCTGAAATATTTGACAGTAACGGAAACCCTTACTTTGATACTAACTGGATTGATGAAACCACTCAAAGTAAGCTATCTCAGAATCATCAGTTGAACTTTAGCGGAGGAAGTGACAAAACCACCTACTCTCTTTCTTTAGGTTATCAGGATATCCAAGGACTGTATTTGACTAATTTTCTGACTCGCTACTCTGGAAGGGTTGCTGTAGAAACCGAGGTAAAGGATTGGCTTACTATCGGTACCACGCTCAATTATAATTTCCAGTCGGAGAACAACGTAGATTTTAATGATCAGATTCCTCGGCGAATGGTGGAAGACTTTCCATTCTTGCCAGTATACTACTCAGACGGAACCTACGCTGATAATCGGGACTATCCGTTTGCCGAAGGTACTCGTAGTTCGGTACACAACTTATTGGAACGAAACTTCACCATCAATACTCAGACGTTTATCGGGTCGGCTCATGCCAATATCAAACTGACTGACGATTTAATCTTTAGAACGGTATTAGGTACCAACGTAATTACTCAGGAAACCAATCGCTACGAAGGCCGACCCAAACGACAGGGTGCC
>CAKZYJ010000283.1 GCA_937884755.1 uncultured Flammeovirgaceae bacterium | reverse complement strand
CCGACGCTCAAGAATGATTTTTCGCCCAAGGGCACAAATTTAAGTTTTGCTAACAGCCCTGTCTGCGATTGCCCCCTCAGCGGGCTATAGTCTTCTTCGGCTCGTAGTAAATTCATCTTCGGCAGTGATAGGTCAGTCTGTCCGAATGCCTGAATACCGAACATGAGCAGGCAGCAACAAGTAAGCAAGTAACTGCCCGCACATCTCACGACTTTCGGATGATAGCTACCCCAGCAATAAGGCATGCGACTTGCATGGTTTCCATGATTTTACCGTCGGGTGCTAAGTGATTCGTTCTTCTGGTAGCCGCCGTAGTACTTCACGGGTGACCAGTCGGGACTGACAGGAGGTAGCTCAGGCGACAAATTGGCAAATTCTTCGGCTCCGTACACCACCTGACCATTGGTCACCGTTAACACCGATTCTATGCCTCGGATGGCCTCTTCGTCTGCCGAAAAGTAGTCGTCCGAAAGCACCGCCAAATCGGCCATTTGCCCTACTTTCAAGCTTCCCTTGCTACCCTCTTCCTGACTAAACCAGGCACTACCTACCGTGTAGAGCCGCAGAGCCTCTTCCCGATTCAGTTGGTTTTCTTCCCCGAACAGTTGGGTGCCACCCACGGTCTTACCCGTTACCAGCCAGTAGAGCGACAGCCACGGATTGTAACTACTCACTCGCGTAGCATCGGTGCCCACTCCTACCGGAATGTCTAACTCCAGCATCCGCCGTACCGGGGGAGCATTCCGGGCTGCCTCGGTTCCGTAGCGATCGACAAAGTACTCCCCAGCAAAGGCCATCCGGTTCTGAATGGCGATACCGCCACCCATCGCTTTGATACGCTGCAGGTCTTCTTCGCGAGCCGTTTCGGCGTGGTCAATGGCCCAACGGGGAGCGAACTTGCCCTGCTCTGCTTGGATCTGCTCAAACACATCCAGGATTTGCCCCAATGATTCGCCGTAGGTAGCGTGGATACGCAAGGGCCAGTCGTTTTCTACCAAGAGGGAAGCTACCTGATGCAACTGTTCATCCCAGTTGCCCCGTTCAGCTAGTTCGGGCCTTTCGGCCATGAAGTTCTCAAAGTCCCCCGCACTCCAGACCAGAAACTCGCCCCCGCCTTCCAACTCAAAGCCGTGGTCGTGCGCTGGATCATCATCATGCCCGGCTTCGTAGTCGCGGGTCCAACCGACAAAGTCTTCGTGTTCCTGCCCCGGACGTTGGGGAAAGAGATAGTAGCTGATGCGGATGGGTAATTCCCCGGCTTCGGCCAATGTCTGACTACCACCATAATTTTCGGGAAACAAGTGCCCGCCCCCTCCGGAATCTCTGGCGCAGGTAAGGCCGAAGCGGGTCCAGTCACGGGAAAAGTGCCTGGTGCTGTTCACTTGATCTTCGGGCGATAGGCCGGGCAGTTGGCCGATGGTTTTATACAAGATGGTTGGGTTGGGTTCGGCATGCAGAATGGCTCCTCCTTCAATGAACTCATAGCGACTGCCTACCGGAGGTTCGGTATCCTCAGTGATGCCCAGGGCTTCTACGCCCGCTGCGTTGAGAAAGCCTTGGGAATAAAGAAACAGTACAAAGACAGGAGTTTCGGGAGCTGCGGCATTGAGTTCCGGAATGGTGGGCATTCGCTTTTCGGTGAGCTGATAGGGTTACCAACCGCCGATGACGCGCACCCACTCTTCGTCGGGAGTACGTTCGGATTGTTCCCGAATCATCTGTAAGCCCTGTTCTAGCGATGCCACCCCGTCCCAGCGAAGTTCAGTGTTATAGAAACGTCCACCGCGGGTAGCGTGCAGGTGCGAGTCATTTAGACCGGGGACGACACGTCGTCCGTTAGCATCAATAACTTGGGTAACTTTCCCTTGGTAGGCCTCTATTTCTTCGGCAGTGCCGAGAGCGAGTACTTGACCGTCTTTTAGAGCAATGGCTTCGGTAGCCGTGTTAGCCTCATCCATCACGCTAATGCTGGCATTAGTCAGAATCAGGTCAGCTACTTCGTTAAGCTCGGTGCCGGACTCAGTAGCATTAGCTTCGCCCGACGAAGACTGGCAACTGAACAATGAAGCCAGCAGCCATCCCAGCGATAGGTATATCACAAGATTTTTCATAGTATTCAAATATCAAGGCCAACATCAGCTAGGTACCCAACTGATGTTGGCGGTTAGCAATGAGGGGTCACCGAGTGGTTACTGACCCGCTGCAGCATCAGTTTCAGACTCTTTAGCCCACTCCTGCATGGTTTTGATGTAGTCGATACCCAGTCCATAAGCTCCGCCGTAGCGTTTAGAAATATCCAGCACCGCTTCGTACATATCCGAACGCGCCCAGTCGCGGTGCACTTCAAGCAGGTATTGCAAAGAGGTGACGGGTTTGACACCCGCTTGCACCATCCGCTGGACAGACATATCGTGTGCCTCTTGCGAAATACCGCCGCTGGCATCGGTGATGACGTAGACTTCGTAGCCATCTTCCAGAGCCGATAGCGCCGCCGACAGCGTACATACTTCGGTCCAGAGCCCGGCGACGACCAATTTTTTCTTTTCGTGTTCATTCACCGCTTTCACCACTCGGGTATCTTCCCAGGCGTTCATAGTAGTGCGGTCAATGTAGGTTGATTCGTCGGGGTAGTGCTCTTTGATCTCGGGGAATATAGGTCCACTGATCGACTTATCGGCAACGGTAGTGATGACCGTTGGAATCTCGTACAGTTTGGCCGAAGCGGCAACCAATCCGGTATTATTGCGGAGCTCTTCAATGGGTTGAGATTCTACCGCAAAGGCCATCTGGCTCTCGTGATCAATCAACAGCAATGCGTGGTTGGTCGGGTGCAGTAGCTCCGCTGAAGCATTCGCCGGATCATTATTCGGATTGGGATTATACTGCTGCCATTGGGCTGCTGCCGAGAGACTTATCAGGGCTAGCGCTATTGTTAAAATATGCGTTTTCATTGTTCTCTGAGTTAAGGCGATGAATTTAAAAAATGATTAAGTGATGGTTATAGTTGATATGAAGCTAATTAGCCGAGATACGAACGAATCATCCAAGCCATCTTCTCATGTCGTTCCATGAGTCCGGTCACAAAGTCGCTGGTACCCATATCTCGGTACCTATCGGCTTCTTCTTGTAGGTCTTTCCGCATAATACGAATCAGGGTTTCGTGATCGTGCAGGAGATTGCGGAGCATCGTTTCGGCCGAACCGTCCACGTGGTTGGTTTCTAATAGCCGCGCTAGTTTCACATAGTCTTTCATGGCTGCCGTAGCGTAGTGACCAATCGCTCGAGTCCGCTCGGCAATTTGATCAATGATCTCTTCCAGTTCCTCGTACTGACTCTCAAAAAACCGATGTAGCGACTGAAAATGCATCCCCTTCACATTCCAGTGATAGTTCCGGGTTTTAAGATACAGTACGTGCTCATCGGCTAGTAACATGTTGAGCAAATAAGCCACGCTTTCGCGGTTGGTATCCAGAATACCAATGTCAGTAGTTTCCATATTGAAGATTAAGTTTTGATGTGCTATAAAAATTTGGCAGCCACTATCCTCCGAACGTCCAGACCGGATGGGCTGAGGATACAATCAACTTCTCTTCCTCGTTAGGACGGAGTAATCGTTGCAGGAAACTGCGTTTGTGGGTGCTCAGTGCCAGGATCGTCTGCTCTAATGAATGCCCGTAGTGCATCAGTCCCTCGTATTCAGTGTTGGCCGATACCACCGTATGCGTCACATTTTCCAGCTGATACTGGTCAATGAGCGTCTGCAGGGTTTGCGTAGCGGATGTTGTCACGGTATAGTTATCAGGGGTGTTTACCCGCAGCAAA
>CAKZYJ010000282.1 GCA_937884755.1 uncultured Flammeovirgaceae bacterium | reverse complement strand
TCTTCCAGCTTCATGGTGCAAGAGCACCCTTCCTCGGGGCAGTCAATCATTCCAATAAAGTGCATACCAACGTAACAGAAGTATCTATAAAAAGAAGCAACAGGGTTAATACCTACTCATCCTTCAGGGTATGAGCAGGATAAATAAAGGCGGCCTTCAGAGTTTGGTAGCTGATGGTAAATGTAGCAATTAATAGCACCGAGCCTATAGCCAGCGCAAACAATCCAGCGCTAAGTGGTACCCGGTAGGCGAAATTGGTCAGCCACTCATTCATGGTCCAATATGCCAGCGGTACTGCCAGAACACTAGCTACCAGGATCAGTAGGAAATAATTTTTGGTAAGAATGGTAATGATTTGGAAGAGCGAGGCCCCCAGCACTTTGCGAATGCTAATTTCTTTCTCCTTCTGTCGGGCTAGCAGCATGGCTAAGCCGTAGGAACCCAGGCAGGAAACCAGAATCGCCAGCACCGCAAAAATACCGATAATCTGCCCGATGCGGCTGTCATCTTGGTAAAGTTCCCGTAGACTGTCATCCAGGAAGGAATATTCAAAGGTTTTTTCAGGAAAGTACTCCTGCCATTTGGTTTCGGCGAAAGCAATAGCTTCTTTAAACTGATCACTGGCCAAACGCAGTGACAGTGTGGTGAACATCGGTACCCCAATATCCATGACCATCGGCCCAATCGGTAGGTAAAGCGAGGAATAATGCACATCGCGGATGACGCCGATTACCTGTCCTACTTTACCTTCCAGTTCAATTTCCTTACCCAGGGCCTCTTCGGGGGTACCCCACTCAAATTCTTTTACTGCAGTTTCGTTCACAATGAAGGCCTCCAGGTGGTCGGTACCCGCATTCTGACTGAAGCTGCGTCCGGCCACCAGTTCCAGCCCGTAGGTTTCCAAAAAATCATAATCTACCGAGAACGATGGAGTGTACAAACGACCTTCAGTGTCTACTCCCTCCGGTTCTACTCGCCGAGCCACTACTCCTACGCCCAACACCGTAGCCGATAAGGTACTGGCATCGATGCCGGGATGAGCGATCAGTTCGTTTTCCAAGGCGTTTAACCGGCTACGAACCGCTCCGTCCACTCCACCAAAAATATTATTGAGATCCTGGCTAAATAGCGGAACAGTTACTATAGCTTCTCGGTCGTAGCCCACTGGTTGATTTTCCAGAAAATGAAGCTGTCGGAAGATAATTACCGTACCAGCAATGAGGGCGATAGAAGCGGTGAACTGAAGAATTACTAATACGTGACGCAGCGACCAGTGGCGACCTGGGCGCACTACCGATCCAGCACTCCGTAGCGTCTTCATAATCTGCCAGCGGCTAATGTAAAAAGCAGGGTAGCTTCCGCCTAGTATACCCGTTAGCAGAAACACTCCCACAAAGGTGAGCATCACCGGCCATTCCATTAGGTTAGCCCAGGTGAAGTTTTTCTGAGTAAGGTTATTAAACTCCGGTAGCACTATGGTAATAATGACTATTGCCAGTAGAAACGCCAGAAAACTCACCCATAGCGACTCGCTCATAAACTGCCCAAACAGATGAATCTTACGAGCCCCCATCACCTTCCGCATACCCACTTCCTTAACCCGCCGCACCGACTGGGCGGTAGCAATATTGATAAAATTGCAACAGGCGATCAGCAGCGTAAGTAAGGCTATAGCCGAGAAAATGTACACGTAGCGCTTATCGTTGGTTCCTTCCGGACTCAGTACTACGTCGGGGTTTAGGTGAATATCGGTGATGGGTTGTAGGGTAAATCTTTGTCCAATGTTTAGTTGCTCGGGAGCGTGCTCGTCCAGCAGACTGGCAAAGCGCTCATTTACCTTATCCGGCTGGGCTCCTTCTTGCAGTCGAACGTAGGTATGCGAATGAGAAATAACCCAGTTTTGCGCCAGGTTTTGCCGCATAATGGTGTCGCGCCCTGCCGGAGCCAGGGTAAACATACTTTCGTAAGGAACCATCAGAGAAAAATGCAGGTGGGCATTATCGGGAAAATCTTCCGCCACGGCTACTACCTGGTAAGGGTGGTTGCCATCCAGCAGCAGTGTTTTTCCTACTACACTACCGTTTGCTACCGCTTCGGCACCGAAGTACTTTTCGGCCAGTTCGCGATTAAGTACTACGGTGTTGGGATCGGCTAAGCGGGTTTGGGCGTTTCCGGCCACAAAATCCAGTGCGAAAATATCCAGAAAGGTAGAGTCTACAAAGAAAACCTGATCTTCCTCAAAGTTAGTAAGGCCATCCTGTTCTCTTGGTACCTGTACACTGATGCTCCGATTGTAGGCCCGAGCAGCGGTTTCTACTTCCGGAAAAAAGTTGGGCATCAGTGGAGCGATGGGCGGTGGTATCTGGGCGTATTGAACCTCTCTAGTCGAATGATACACCACTCGGTACAACTGATCTTTGTCGGGGTAAAATTGATCATAGCTCAGTTCGTGGCGCACAAAGAGAAAAATGAACAGGCAGCAGGCCATACCTACTCCCAAACCCACCACATTGATGAAAGTAAAAACCCGGTACTTAGCCAGATAACGGCTCGCAATTTTCAGATAATTTCGTAGCATATTTGGATACTAAAACCACTGGAAATTACCGATAATTCTCGGAAAACTTATCCCGACGTTTGGGGGATATTTTGTAAAGTGCGATTTCAGTTAAGAGAGTAAGCTAGAGGGCTTGTCGCCAATACCTAGAGCAATAACCCAACCCAATTCAGCCCTAATAGTCGGTGCTGATCAATCTACGACTGCTAAGCCTTTTAGGTGCTGATAAACGCTTCGCGATCTGGTAACTGAATCTGCCAAGGCTCCGTCAACCATTGAGTACTGGTCAACTTCGGAAACGACTTCCTCCAGGCTAGGCGTTTCGGAAAGTTTACTACTACGTTTGTACTCTACGCGCACCGGTTCCAGGGTATACCACTGGCCATTGGCAAATTCTACCAGTACTTTATCGGTGGTCAGATACACTCCGTTTTTTAGGTCTTCTTTCATAGGTTATGCAGCTGTATTAGCAAGCTAATAATTCTTAAAATAAGAATCAAATATATTTATTAAGATATTGTAAATCAGTTTAATAAAACAAATTTTCACAAGAGTTAATTATTTATTCTTATTTTAAGAAAATAATTGCAATGAGCTCGTATACCTAAAAAATACCCTAAAATATGAACGATCAGGTACGCACCGAACTACTTAATAGCTTAGGAAAATCCATTGGATTCTTCACCGATTCTACGATTGATGCTATGAAAGAATTAGGACACGATATCGCTACTTCTTACCTATTATCTGTAAAGACTACCGATAACGGTGTTCTACTTCATGACCTGCCGGGAAAGTACACCCGAAGCGGTCTTGGCATTAAGTCAATTTCCACCACTGCCTTAAATGAGACTT
>CAKZYJ010000281.1 GCA_937884755.1 uncultured Flammeovirgaceae bacterium | reverse complement strand
TCGGCCGTACTTGTTAACCATGTTTTTGGCTCCATATCGTTTTTTTTGTTTCGGGCATCCACCCTAGTCTCTGCGCCACCCGCAAGGAAGCAACGTGGCAAGGAGGCAAGGTGGCTCCTTTCGGACGGGCTGACGCTTGTCTAAATAGGTTTATAGAAACTTCCCTCTACGCTTTGCAGGTAATCACGACCGACTTTGAGAATGTCGTTATCTAAGTGACCACGGATGGATTGCAGGGTCTGATGATCCAGTGAAAAGAATAACTTATAGAGTAAAGGACGCTGCGATTCCTTGTCCTTGACATTCGCGTAGGCTTGATTCAACTGATGACAGGCCTTAATGAGTAGCTGCTGCTGCCCATCCTTTCGATGCATTCGATTCAACCAACTGCCTAAGCAGTCCGCCACCACTTTGGGGCGAGATTCACAAAATTCTGGATCCCAGGCAAGGGTCTGGGTAAACTCAGGTACTTTTTTCAGTAGGATACCGGTGAAGAAGTCTGCTGCCATGGTACGTTATGATTTAGGGTTATAATTTCTCGAGAGCCAGTTCCCGCAGGGAAGGATCTAAACTCTCACCAAAATGCTCGGGCATAAAACGGATAAATTCGTTCAGAAGGGGACGAAAATTAATCTCTTTGACCGAAAAGAACCGCTGCATATGGCCCCGCTCGTTCACATCGGGAAACAGCCGCTGCGCCCGCTTGCGGCAGTCCGATTGAAATACAAAATAGATCAACAGCTGATCGGAATACGGGGCAAGCGGTTCAGGCGGCATCAACACATGCGCTACACACTCTCCTTTGAGCTTGACGAGCCACTCGAACCCATTAATATCCATGGATTCGGCCTGGGCATGCTGAAACAGCTCCCGAGCGTATTGACTGGTAATCGAATAATTGTTTTGAAAGTCCATGATTAAAATGGTATTAAGTAAAACATCCCCCATGATGGTTCAAGAATTTGCTTTCCGCCGCACCGGAAAAAAACAATGCCTAGTCCTCACTACTTGCGCCAACTTATGCTATAAACCAAAAGTATCCCGGAGGAACTAGGACATTGTTCACCCTTTTCACCCTTTACTTTGTGGTGAAAAACTAGTATACCTCATCATGGATTATTTACCCACAGTACAAGGCAATTTTTAATCCACACAGCCTTCCATCAGCACCCATAAACCCCGTAAACCTACCTATGACCCAAATCGGGTATAAAGAAAAAAATAACTTAATAGTTTAATTAATTCTTATTTTTGTATAATATTATTGGATGAATTTCGCCGGCACTCATCCCAAGCGGGCACTTTTTCCGAGTAATTTGTTAGAAAATGAACCAATTGGCTCATGCCCCCCTCCAAGAACTGCACGAGTAGCCGTAGTACCAGGGCACCCATCGTAGCGTTGAAAAGCACCGGCCAGCGGGTCAGCGAAGTCTTTTTTGGAAACAACCCGGCCGGAAACAGCAACCCCAGCAGGGTACCAACCAACAGGACAGTACTGATGTCTTGGAACCCTAGAACCAAAAGCCTGGTAGCGGATGTGAAGGCAGGCATGCTTTTTTGAACGATGGACAGTGGATGGGGGGTAGGCTGCCTGCCCTCAGCCCATCGTTGGGTCAGTGACCGGGATGGAACGGCTACCGACCCCACCGAAAAAAAGCTAGGAAGATGCCTTCGAACTTGATTATCCGCTCACAAACCTGTATACTCG
The DNA here is from genome assembly GCA_937884755.1 of uncultured Flammeovirgaceae bacterium. Taxonomy (GTDB): domain Bacteria; phylum Bacteroidota; class Bacteroidia; order Cytophagales; family Cyclobacteriaceae; genus Tunicatimonas. Next base: position 4,391 of record CAKZYJ010000281.1, on the reverse strand, counting down.
CCCCATGTGGATTAAGATCCATGATTATCGGGCACCCCATGCCTTTATTTACAATAGATACCAGGATGATACCCTGTTCCGGGGAGTCCGGGGCCTAAACCCTACCCTGCGCTCGTTGTACCTGTTTTTATCCAGCACCCATCAACTGGCGCATTATCCTCGGCTGCTCTCCACCTTTGTCACCACCCTGAGTCCACCCGCGCACTTACTTCCTGCGCCCCTTTCGCATGAGACGTTAGCTTCCACGACCCTACCCCAACTACTAGCTCAGTTGATGACAGAAGGGATCACCCAAACCGCCCTGGATCACTGGCAGCACTACTTAAGCGAATGTTGGCCGCCGGATAGCTGCCCCCAAACTTCCCCTCAGAATATCCGAATCAGTTGGCAAGACGAAGCCTTTGAGTACCGATTACACTGCCAGGCTCACCAGATTGGCGAGATCCAGGTGATCCCGCGCCCAGCCGCCATGGCCGCCTACTACGATACCCATCAAGGAGGATGGATGATCCGCTGGGGTGAGCACGAACGCTTTTATCCAGGATCGGATCCGTTTCCGTGGGATCGCTGGCAGAGCGATGCCCTGCACTTATGGTTCCAGCACTGGCGTACCCACTGGCCCGCTCCCCACTTTATTCCGGCTGACCGGGCGGCGCAGTACCCCCATATCAACGCCAAGGTTACGCTTTGGCAATCCTTGGGTTCCCATCGGCAGGAGCGAACGATCCCTCAGGTCCCCCGCACTGTTAGTGACTTTTACACCCGGTTACGCCAGTTGGCCGAGCAATCCAATTCAGCGGATGCCCCTCGTCCCGCCGGATTGATACCCGGCGGCGGCCGGCTATTCTGGCACCCACCCTTGAGACAGTGGCACTACCAGCCGAATCAACACCTTCGGCCGGAACCCTTTCACCCCACCTCCGTGTTGCCGTGGGACGCCTACTTGTTGATGGCCTACTTGCAATGGCTGCCCTTAGCCCCGCAGCTGCTGCTGATCGAGGAGCCCGATCAGGGCGTGCCACCGGGGATGCTCAATCGTTTTATCCGAGGACTGCTGCACACCCAGCCCCCCCGTCAAATGCTGCTTAGTAGCCACAGTGCTACCTACGAGCGGATCAGCCAACAATTGATGCGGGAAGGCCACCGCAAATCTCACAGTATCCGCATTTTTCATCAGGGTACCCCCACCCGCAAGCGGTGTACCTATCCGGGACTACGCTCTCGTCCTTCCCAAGCCCTAAGTTTGTTTGACGCGGTAGAATAACGCGGGCTAAAGAGCGAGAACCACTTTTCTCTGTTCCACAACTACGCACTTACCCCTACCCATGGCAGTGAGGCAAGCATTGGGAGTGACGACTCCTAGCCGGAATGCTGATCAGGCTGAGCGGACCAATTCGGGGACAATGTTACCGTTGGGGCATCGGTGGATCCACTAGATTCAACGGACGGCAGCGAGTCTAGGGCAGTTTGGGCAACCTGGCGGATGGCAGCTTGTAACCGGGTTAACCGCTGCTGGTGCTGCTGTTCAGCCTGAATCCAGCGCTGATTCTGCTGCTGCCGCTGGGTTTGGATCGCTTGCTGTTGGAGCCGGGCTCGCTCGAGCAAATCCGCCGCTTCTTGCTGGGCTTGCTCTACAATGGTATCAGCGGTTTGTTGTGCTACTTCCAAGACGCGAATCCACTGATTACGAAAGTCAGTGATCTGTTGGTTTTCTTCCCGTAACTGCTGGAGTTGGGTGGTATGGTGGGCGAACGCTCGGCTATTCTCCTGCCAATAAGCCGAGAGCAGCTGAAGAAACGTCGATACTTCTTGGGGGTCTAATCCATGACGCGCCGAGCTAAAATTGGGCTGAGGGGGGGGCTGATGAAATTTCATATCCAGGGGGGGATTGATTCAATTTGGTGAATGCCAGGGGGTAAGGTACTGACTTTTCGCCCCAATACCTAGACCATGTAGGTTTTGCTACCTTTTCGCGGGGCAGCAGCCCCTAAACGACTCGACGGCTATCCCCTTGCGCCGTTCTGCTGCTAACGGGTGACGACTGCATTCGTAAATTAAGCATATACTCATGCATCAGAAGCCCTATATTTAGCATTTTATTGTAATATATTAATAAAATACTTGTTTATAGAAATATGTCAACTTGTCTTATTTCTTTTTTCAAGTACACTGAATCCGCTGACGAGGTAGTGCTGGTGGGGCGTCAACGGGATTTACCGCTCCTCGAGTAAGCCGGGATATTGGCTCAATACGCTAATCGTACCCCAACCGGGTCGGCACTGGCCAAGAAAGCAACCCCAGGCGACAATCTATGGATCTACATTTTGATGGTTGGTGATACATTTGCGTCCAAAAATGAGTAATATTGCTACGCAAGAAGTTAAAATTGCGAAAAAAATTACTAATTTGAGAACAAAATTCGGATTTTATTCTTATTACAAGTATATTTGTGTGATGGTAAAACGTTTGATTGATACGGCTTTAAGAATGTATTCATTAGAAATTCCTCAACATGCAATTGCCTTTCGGCGGGATCTAATGGATCGTATCACCAACTTTGCCCAGCAGGAACCACTCCAACCCGTGGATTCGACGGCTTATCGATGGACCATTGACCGTTACTATGACGCAGTGGCCGTACATGTTTTACTGAAGACCGAAAAGTGTACTCAACGGATTTTGAACAGCTCCAAACCGGTGTTATTCGAACTGGAAGTTTCGTAGTAGGTGGTGGGAGAGCTTACTCTAAGAAGTATTCCTTCCGTTCCTGGGCATTCAAGACGCGCTCTTGCGGTAGAACCAGCTGAAAACGGGCTTCCAGGTGGTGGTAGCCTTCCGAGAGGAATCGTTCTTGTAAATTGAACAATTGTAGGTAGTTTTTGATGTCCGCATAGGACTGAGCAATAGGCCAGGGAATAATGAGCCGAAGATCACAGGCAGGATGCATTCAGGGAAGGACATCAGACAAATGCATTCTAAATTCCCAGGGTGAAGCAATCATCCAATGAAATTCTAGCATCAGGTGCCGATGATCGATCAGATACTTCCGCGTAATCGGATGCGGGGGCAACACCAATTGCATCTTTATTTGGTATTGCTTAAACCAAATATAGGCTATTCCGTTTTCGTTCATAGTCGCAAGAATGGATCGTCAAGCAGCCGAGCGTTCGTCTTCGGTTGCCAAGTGTACTGAGCACCGCCCTCTAGTCATGCGATGGCTCTGTAAAGATGAACATTTTAGTTAAAAATCAATGATGACCCGCCAAGAATTTTGGACTTTTATCAAAGATGCCCAGTGGGAAGCGGATCAGCCCGCAATACTACCTATTCTGGTAGAACGATTAAGTTACTTGTCGCTCTCACGGCTAGAGCAGTTTCACCGCCACGTTCAACGAACCGTGCAGGTGAGCTGGTCACCCCAGCTACTGAACGCCTGCTTTCTTCTCGCCCCAACACTTGGGACGGATGGTTTTTCCTACGCCCAGGCCATTGGCTTTCTGATGCGCTACGGAAAAAGTGCCTTCGTACACCTCAAGCAGAATCCCGATCGGCTGCTTCAACACTTGCCCTTGGGCGAGCTATTTCCAGAACCTAGCTTGCTTGAGGTTTCCGCTGAGGCCTACTTTCTGACGCATTCCACTGAGCAATCTCTGCCTACATCCCTAACGATTGCTGTCCCCAAGGCTTGGAGAAGTCATTGGCGCAGCATAGATCAATTTCGCCAAGTGCTTCCCCAGTTAACCCGCCAGTGTTGGAGGGCTGATCATCAACGGGTTCTCAATAGCACTTCTAGTAGTCAACTGGATCAAAATCCACGGTAGATCAACTGCTCCGGTTCCCCCGCGACTTTGGCCGTAATCGCGTAGATAGAATCGGTTGGAATCTTGAGGGGAATGTTGGTTTGAAGCTGCTCGGATTGAGGGGGTTGATTGATCAGAATTTGGTCATTGGGCACCCGCAGGTCCTGGTCGTTAAAATAAACTTGGCAGTGGATAGAAGCTTCAAAACATGCTAGTTGACTCTGGTACTGCTGGCCCACAGCGATACGGTTAACGGGCAAGAAAAACGTATTATTGGCCTGGGCTTGCTGCTCAATATCCTCCATAAATAAGGGCTCTTCGGACAGACCGGACGGTAAATACACAATAACCATCTTTTCAATGCCAAGGTAAAACACCGTATCGGGGCAATGAACGGCCTGCTGAACCTCGTTCAGGGCGGCAGATAAGGAGTAGTGGATTGGCGCCACGGCTGCGGGCGTAACTAATTGCTCCATCATGTGAATATAGTTTGTGAAAGAAAACCCAAAGATACGCAAGACCCACTAGATTTGGGCTAGGGCAGCCGGGTGAGGTGAGAAAATTCCGTGATTTAGGTATTTTTCTACCCTG
>CAKZYJ010000280.1 GCA_937884755.1 uncultured Flammeovirgaceae bacterium | reverse complement strand
TGCCTTATTGGCCTGTACGTTAATCAACTTTTCAAAGAACATTCTCACATCCCAACGCCCTGCTGGCCTGGGTGTGTTGGCTGATCTAAAGGAGCTAAAATAAGCAACTAGTGATCAGTATGAGTAAGCTGTACTCGCTAAAATTGCGATGATGTACTTCCTCTTCAGTGCCCCCTCTCAACGCCTACCCCAACACCAAAGTTCATCCCTCAAACATCTTTTCTTACCCCAATCCGCTGCTTCCTCACTGAACAGGTTCGCAAAGGTATGAAGAGACGTTTTATTTAGCAAACAATTGAGATAAACTTTTCTTAAATTTCGACAACAACCGTCTATTGCTGTGAAAAGGGATGGCAAATATAATAGGTGCTGGTAAAGTAGCCAAACGTTGTGAAAAAATTATTTGTAAAAAAATTTAAGTGAAGAACGCTTACGCTGATGTAGAAGATAGAATTAGTTACGCCTGATCAACCTCTTCTTTCAGTTTATTAAGAGAGGCTTTTGCATCACCAAAAAGCATTCGGGTTCTTTCGCCGAAAAAAAGCTGGTTCTGGATACCCGCATACCCAGTACTCATACTACGTTTAAGGACTACCACACTTTTCGCCTGCTCAACTTCTAAAATAGGCATCCCATAAATTGGACTGGAAGAATCTTCTTTAGCTGCGGGGTTCACTACGTCGTTGGCACCAATAACCAGTACAACATCAGTTGTTGCCAACTCTTTGTTCGCATTTTCAAGCTCCAACTACTTAGGGTACGGTACGTCGGCCTCGGCTAAGAGCACATTCATGTGACCAGGCATACGCCCGGCAACGGGATGAATTGCGTACATAAAGTTCACTCCTTCGGTTTCCAGCATGCTTTCCAGTTCGTGTACTACATGCTGAGCCTGAGCAACAGCTAACCCATAACCGGGTACAACCATTACTTTATTGGCATACTTTAACTCAATGGCTAAATCGCTGGGAGTTGCTTCCTTTACTATTTGCTCTCGTCCTTCACCTGCTGCACCTCCTTGACTACTAAACCCACCCACAATTACATTGAATAAAGAGCGGTTCATAGCTTGGCACATGAGTACGGTAAGAATAGTACCTGAAGCTCCTACCAAAATACCGCCTACCAGCATAACCTGATTGTCGTATATCAATCCGGCTAGAGCAGCACCTATTCCGGTGAAGGAGTTCAACAGTGAAATTACTACAGGCATATCGCCTCCTCCAATAGGAGTTACAAAGGTGATTCCATAGAATAAAGAGAGTGAGAGAAAAATCAGTACTAAGGTAAAGTCTATGTCAGGTAAGAATAGAATATATCCCCCCAAAGCGAGTATGGCAATAAGCAATACTACATTGATAACTTTAGGAGCCGGAAGGACTAATGAGTCACGAAGAAACCCTTCCAGTTTGCCATAGGCTACTAGGCTCCCGGTAAACGAGATGCTGCCAATGAAAAGGGCAAAAAGGGTAGTGAAAGCCGCACCATTCAATAAGGGAGTATTGGCGGGATAGTTATAGAACTCAACTAGTGAAATCATCATAGCACAAGCTCCACCTAAGCCGTTGAATAGCGATACCATTTCGGGCATAGCAGTCATCTTCACTCGCCGAGCAGCGGTGTAGCCGACAGCCGCCCCAACAAGCATACCGCCAGCTACCCAGCCGTAATTGTTTTGTCCACTTTCTACAGGATAAAACAGACTAACTACGATGGCAATTCCCATCCCCGCAGCCGCCACCAAGTTTCCGTTACGGGCGGTATCAGGACTACTGAGCCGTTTGAGGCCTACAATAAATAAGACTATACATATGAGATAGATAAAATCGTAGAGAGTAGTTTCCACTGGGCAGATTGTTAAAGCTAGTTTCTTTTTTTCTTTTTAAACATATCAAGCATGCGATCAGTCACCGCATAACCTCCTACTACATTCACCATTGCCAAGGCAATACCTAAGAAACCTAATATCAATACTAGGTAGTCATCAGCCGAAGCCTGGCGAATCAACAAAATAGCCCCAATAACCACTACTCCACTCACCGCATTGGCCCCCGACATCAAAGGGGTATGCAACACAGTAGGCACTTTGGAAATAACTTCCATACCCAAAAAGATAGCGAAAACCAGTATGTATACCATCAGCAGGTTATCGCTAATAAAACTAACTAATCCATCCATAATAACTATTAAGCTTATTGAGGTACTTTAAAATGCGATTGCCCTTCATGAATTAGACAAGCGCCATCAATAAGGGGATTTTCAAAATCAATCGTTAATTCTCCCTCTTTGGTAAGTATCTTCAGAAAATTGAAAATATTTTTAGCATACAACTGACTAGCGTGCATCGGCATTTTTGCTTCCAAGGAAGAGTCACCAACAATCGTAACGCCCTGATACTGGATTGTATCATTATCTTTCGTCAGTGCACAGTTACCTCCTCCGGAAGCCGCCAAGTCTACAATCACACTACCGGGCTTCATATTCTCCACCGTTTCCTTCGTAATCAGAATAGGTGATCTTTTTCCACGCAATAGAGCCGTGGTGATAATCACGTCGGCTTTGGCCGATTTTTCGGCGATAAGTGCTTGCTGGCGCTGTTTGTATTCTTCGGTTTGCTCCACTGCGTACCCTCCGGCATCTTTATCGTCGGTGGCACCCTCTACTTCTACAAACTTAGCTCCCAAGCTTTGCACTTCCTCCCTCACTGCCGGGCGAGTATCAAAAGCCTCCACTACTGCTCCTAGTCGTTTGGCTGTAGCGATAGCTTGCAGTCCGGCCACCCCAGCTCCCAGAATCAACACTTTAGCGGGAGGAATGCTCCCGGCAGCTGTGGTTAGCATGGGAAAGTATCGTGGCAGATGCGTAGCGGCTTCCAAAACAGCGCGATAGCCTGCCATGGAAGCCATAGAAGAGAGTACATCTTTATCCTGAGCCAGCGTGGTCCGGGGCAGCATATCCATGCTAAAGACCGTAAGTGGATACTGGCTGAGTTGTTCAACAATTTCTGGATTGTTGAAGGGCTGAAAAGAGGATATTACTACGCTACTGGCACCTAGCTGCTGAAGTGCGCCCGTAGATGGAGGTTTGATCCGAACCAGAAGATTGGCTTTAGTAAGCACTTCCTCAGCCGATGCGATAGTTGCCCCAACATCAGTGTAAAGAGAATCAGCATAAAAGGCCGAAGCGCCAGCTCCCGACTCTATCCAAATCTCATGAAATTCCGTTAGTTTCTGAACTACATCAGGGGTTAGTGCTACCCGGTCGTCATCATCCTTCAGTACTCCGAGGATCATATTGTATTAGTTTGGTAGTGACAGCAAGGTACAGTAAACTTCAATGGTTTAGGCATATTTAAAAGTAATTTTGAGAGTTGATGCCAAACATGCCCCTTTATTTCCCCATTTCGTTCTGGTACTGCTCCATATAATCAAGGGTAAGATGGCTAAGCGCCCGTACTCCCAAAAGCAAGCCACTATCGTCAATGTAGAAATCAGGAGTATGATGGGGAGCTGCATCTTCAGGGTTCATTCCAACGGGCATTCCGCCTAAAAAGAAAAAGAATCCGGGTACTTCCTGAGCGAAGAAGGAAAAATCTTCAGCCCCGGTCACCGGATAACGAAGAAATACATTGTTTTCTCCGGCCACCTCTTGTAGGGTACCTACCATCTGGGCGGTAAGTTCAGGATCATTGTAGGTTACCGGATATCCTTTGCTAATGTTAACCTCTACTTCGGCTCCGGCGCTTTCTCCAATATTGGTAGCAATTTCACGAATGCGCCGATGAATTACCCTCTGCATTCTGGGATCCAGTGAACGGATGGTACCGATCATGGTTACCTCTTCGGGAATAATGTTGCTGCGAACCCCTCCTTCAATCTTCCCGACCGTCACCACAGCGGGTGCTTTTATGATTTCGAGATTGCGACTTACGATGGTTTGCAGTCTGATTTTATTTAGGTTTGGTGGAACAATTTGATCTACACC
>CAKZYJ010000279.1 GCA_937884755.1 uncultured Flammeovirgaceae bacterium | reverse complement strand
TGATTTCGGTAGCTCCGTAGCTGCTCACATCACCGTAGCCTACATCGTCGGTGTAGATCAAAACAATGTTGGGGACAGATGTGGTTAGGGAAGCACTCTTTTCCCCTGATTCAGTCTGAGACGAAGAGCAAAAACAGCATAAAGGAATAATGAAGACAGCAACTAAAATACGAGCGAACATAGATGGATAGGTTCATCGGTGAAGTAGCGCAATAATACAAACAATATCAGTAGAATACCTCCTTAAGATTCGTGTGATATGCTCTGTAGCTGCTGTAAATATCGTAACCGATTGTTAAATGGTTTTTTATATTCGCAATAATTACTGATATTAAAACAGCTTAACTACCGAAATTTCATAAACAGCCACAAGAGTTGACTGCACAACACCTTTCTCCTTCTCCGATAGATAGCACTGCTTACTGGAAAAAATTTCTTCAGGGAGATATGTCAGCTTTTGAAGAGATTTACAATGGCTATTATGAACACCTGTACCAGTACGGTAAGCACTTAACCCCGGATGACAACATAGTACGAGACGGGATTCAGACACTATTCGTCGATCTATGGCAGCGAAGGGATCATTTGTCTATCACACTTAACGTACAAGGCTATTTATTCAAAGCCCTGCGCCGTATCATTATTAAGCAGTTACAGAAACAAAGAAAAATAAACGTAGCCGATCATCTTTCCCCCTTAAGTACCTCTCCGGAGGAAAAAATTATACAAGCGGAAACTGATGACCTGAATCAAAAACAAATGAGTCGCGCTTTAGCTCAGTTGACTCAACATCAACGTGAAGTCATTCACCTCCGCTTCTTCGCCAATTTCAGCAATCAGCAAGTTGCCAATACACTGAACATATCAATAAACACAGTATACAATATCATCTCTTTGTCGTTGGCAAAACTACGAACTCATTATATGGAAAAGGAGACAATACTCATTTTGCTAATCACTTTTCTATTTTGCTAAAATCGTACTAATATAGCTTCTTTTTTGCTTGATTATTAAATCAACAATTCTTTCTTTCAATACTTCGCAAAGTATTAAACTTTTCAACAAGAGGCCGTGAGATTTCTGCCCAAAGCTTCCTATAAGGGCAAATATCTACACTATGCCAGACCACTACGCGGATTACTCCGCAGACGATTTTTTACAAGACCCCTACTTTTATAAATGGGTGCGCTTTCCTACTGCTGAACACGAGGCCTTTTGGCAATCTTGGCTCATCCAGCACCCAGAAAAGAGAGCGGTCGTAGAACACGCCCGACATTTAATACAGTCGATTATAGATAGTGAAGAAAGACCACCTTCGCACTTTAAAGCTGAAGACTGGAAAAGCATTCAGCACCGAATAGCTCTGAGTGAGGCTCCACGAGCAGCTCCTACTCAGCCCAATCACTCCTCGGTTCGCCCATTTAAGGTATGGGCAGTAGCCGCCTCTGTGATACTCGCACTTAGTACAGGGGTAATCTTATATTTAAATAGTTTCTCACCCCCTGACTGGATAGCCTTACAAACTTACTACGGCGAACAGCAATCTATTACCCTACCGGATGGATCAGAAGTAATTCTGAACGGGAACTCTACATTACGCTATTCCGCCGATTGGAACACGCAAGCTGATAGTCGGGAAGTATGGCTAGAGGGTGAAGGCTTTTTCTCGGTAACCAAGCAACCTACTGAGGTAGCCTCCTCTACTAAGGGCTTTACCAAATTTACTGTACATGCCGGTGGGTTGAATGAAGAGGTGCGCGGTACTCAGTTCTATGTGCAGAGCCGCCCGAAAAAAACCCGCGTCGTATTGAGCGAAGGCGAAGTGTTAGTACGTAGCCAACAACAAGATTCCATTTTACTACAACCTAATGAATTAGCCGAATCTACCTCTGGTGGCTCCGGCATTCGAAAAAAAGTAGTAGATGCGAATAGCTACATCTCCTGGAAAGATCATATTCTCACTTTTGATGAAGAGTCAATCAGCAGCATACTTAATCACTTAGAAAACACTTATGGCTGGCAGATTGATATACAGGACTCTTCTTGGCTACAACAAAAGTACACTGGCTCAATACCTACCGACCGGATTGAACTACTCTTCGAGAAATTTGCCCTGTTGTACGAGTTGAATATCGAGCAAGATAGTCAACACGTTACGATCAGACCGCTCAATCAATGATTTTATAATGACCTTAATTTTTCAAACAAAACCTAAGACTATGAATCATCTTCTCTACCCTTCACTGAAAGTAAGACTACTCATAGTGAGTTGCCTTATTTTTTACTTTGCTAATGCTCAACAAATAGCCTACACGGTTCCTATGATTTCTCATCAGGAACAGTATACGTCTTTGATCGATGTTTTTGACAAGTTAGAGCAAGACTTAATTAAATCCTTTTTTGACGTTGCTGGATTGCTTCAGGGAAAAACAATCAAAGCTTCTCAGGTTAAAGATGTACCAAATGATATAGAAGTTTATCTCAATAACCTGCTTCAGCGCTACCAATTACAAGCAAAACGGTTTGAAGATAATACGTACGTTATCTACTTCACTCGCCAGCCTCAACCAAAAAAGGTAGAAAAGAAGCTTACTAACCAGGGTAGTGCATCTCGTGCTTGGTTGCCCAATATTATTCCAGTACCAGTAAGTCAACGAACTCAATTACTACCGCTTGAGCAAACCATCAGCGGTAAGGTAACTGATCTATCTACCGATGAACCTCTACCGGGAGTCAATATTCTAGCCAAGGGTACCGCGACTGGTACTGTCACTGATGTGGATGGTAATTATCGTCTGACTGTTACCGAAGACGTAACTACACTAGTATACTCTTCTATTGGTTTTGAAACTGTAGAGGAAGATATCAATGGACGTACTACAATTAATTTAGCTCTCTCACCCGATATACAATCCCTGTCAGAAGTAGTAGTAGTTGGTTATGGTACTCAAAAGAAGAAAGACCTGACTGGAGCGGTTGCTACTCTTAAAACGGAAGATTTTGCTCCGGGAACAAATACTAATGCTGCTCAACTGCTGACTGGGGCAGCGGCCGGGGTCAACGTGAGTCAAGTTAGCTCAGCCCCAGGTGGTGGCATTAAGGTGCAAATTAGAGGGGCTGGTTCTATCAACAGCTCAAATGACGTACTTTTTGTCGTAGACGGGTTACCGGGGGTAGATCCAAATTCGCTCAGTCCCGATGATATTGAATCTATTGAAGTACTAAAGGATGCTTCAGCAGCAGCTATCTACGGTACCCGGGCAGCAAACGGAGTAGTGCTCATTACTACCAAACAAGGTAAATGCGGAGTAACGACTCTAACTTACGGGGGTTACATCGGAACACAGGCCGTATCTGAACAGCTAGATGTACTGGGCGGGGCCGATTACATGAGACTGATCAATCTACGAAGTGGTAGCCCAACCTATTCGGATGAAGAGATCAGAAATATTGGTGATGGAACCGACTGGCAAGACGAGATCTTCACCCGGGCACCTATCCAAAACCACCAACTCTCTATGTCGGGCGGCGGGGATAAAGGCAACTATTATATCGGCCTCAATTATTTTGACCAACAGGGAATTGTAAAATCATCATCCACCCAAAAGTACAATGCCCGAGTGAACGTACAAACCCGCCCAATAGACAAGTTACAAGTATCTACCAGTATTAATTTTACCCGTCAGCTCATTGACGAAATTTTGTTTTCAAATGCAGCTAATGATTTTGCCGGACCGATCAATACTGCTATTCAATTTGATCCTACGCTACCTCCCACGCTGAATGATCAGGGACGGTACTTTCTTAACCCTGCGATCGCGTTAGATAATCCTATTGCTCTCATCGAGGGAATTGACGACGAGCGAGTTCTGACCAGATTTTACGGATCGCTTACCGCTGATTATGAAATTCTTCCTAACCTGACCGCTACAGTACGCGTAGGGGCGGAGTTAAATGATGAAAGAGAAGATTTTTACCGTAGTCGGGTGGCTGACTTGGGAAGAGCAAATGGCGGTATCGGGTCAATTAACTCTTCGGAATACACGCACTGGTTGACGGAGTACTTACTAAGATATCAGAAGCTTGTAGGTAAACATAACTTTTCCCTCTTAGGAGGCGCTACTCTTGAAGAGTTTGTCACTCGCAATGTAGGAGCAAGTTCTGCCGGATTCCTTTCGGATGTAACGGGTAGTAATTTACTCCAGAGTGGCGATGGCGAACTTAGAGATGATGTCTCAAGCAGTAAAGTTAAAAACCAGTTAAATGGATTTATAGGAAGAGCCACTTACGGATTCAACGATAAATACCTACTAACTGCCTCATTCCGTATCGACGGTTCATCTCGGTTTTCAAAAGAAAATCAATACGCTTTCTTTCCTTCGGGTTCTATTGGATGGCGCGTTAGCGAGGAACCATTTATGGCAAATACTACCTGGATTGACGAATTAAAGCTCCGAGTCGGTTACGGTGAGCTGGGTAATCAAGGTATTAACAACTTTGAGACCGTCCAGACTCTAATAGCTGGAGGCAACTCAGTGTTTGATGGAACTATTGCACAAGGGGTTGTTCCTGCTCGCTTACCTAACCCTAACCTTCAGTGGGAGACTACTTCGGAAGTAAATATAGGGGTAGATTATTCACTGTTTAATGATCGAGTCTCGGGTAGTATTGACTATTTTGACCGAAAAACAAGCGATCAATTATTCGTTAAGCCATTGCCTTCGGTAGTTGGTTTTTCCTCCGTACGAACCAACTTTGGTGAAGTTGTTAATCGCGGCCTCGATGTTTTAGTACAAACCAAAAATTTGGGTGGTGAACTGACCTGGAATACTTCACTTACACTATCGTTTCTTAAGAACGAAGTAACTCAGCTTCCGGCATTTACTGAGGAAATTATTAGCGGAAATATCGGCACCTTTATTAGCAACTACAATATTGTAAGAGTAGGTGCTCCATTGAGAACGTTTTACGGATATGAGATTGAAGGTATCTTTCAAGAAGGAGACGATATTGAAAATTCGCCGACTCCTGATGTAGATGGATACGCCGCAGGAATGCCTCGCTTCGTTGATCAGAACGATGACGGGGTGATCAATGACGACGACCGAGTCATTTTAGGTGACCCATTTGCCGACCTAAGTTTCGGTATTAACAATAGCTTACAATTTAAGGGGCTTTCGTTAGATATGTATATTGTTGGTGTGCGAGGCATACAAACCCTGGATGCAAACGTAACCGAATCATTGTACCCTACCAATGATTTCCGAAACTCAATCTCAAAGTATTTCCTAGAACGCTGGACTCCGGAGAACCCTTCTAATGAACTTCCTTCTGGTATTACCCCCAGTCTGTACGGAGGAGGACGCGCCATCAATTCACTCACCGTAGTGGATGCATCCTACATCAGACTCAGGAATATTACGCTAGGCTACACTATACCTTTACCTACCAATATTGCCTTACAATCTCTACAGGTATACGTGGCTGCGGAAAACCTCCTGACAATCACTGACTTCGAAGGATACGACCCAGACGCCAGTGCTGCTGGTGAAGAGAATGTATCTAAAGTTAATTACAACAGCTATCCTTTGGCTCGCACTTTCCGACTAGGGGTCAATGTTAAATTTTAATCTTAAAAAGATCAGTCATGAATTATAGTTTATCCAGCATAGTAAAGCATGTTTTAAATGCTATTTTTCTAGTAACCCTATTGGGGTGTCTAGACTTTTTAGTTGTAGAGACTTTTACTCAGTATGTCCCTGAGGCGTTTTTGCAGGATCAGTCTGGAGTGGATGCCTTACTGACAGGAGCCTACTCGGCTATCACTGTAACCGGATACGATATGCGGAATAATTATTTTATTTTGGGCGAGTTTCCTACGGATATGACTTGGGAAACTGGTGGAGGCCTTAACCGACTGGTAGTACCCATTATTCAATTTAACTGGGACGCTAATACCGGTTTCTTCAACGGGCAGTACAATATATTTTACAGCGCAATTGCCCGGGCTAACAGTGTGCTGCTTGTCGTTAATGGATTGGAAGGGCTAGAACAAGCGGCTATTGACCAAGTGGTAGGTGAGGCAAAATTCATTCGGGCATTCTCCTACTATATGCTCCATAATCTATTTGGGCCAACTCCTATTATTGAGGTACCCGCTGGCGCTAGTCTGGATGAAATTGAGCGTATTGGAAAAGAAACTCCCCGGGCAACGGAAGAAGAGTACTTAGCTTACGTAGAAGCTGACTTGCTAGAAGCTAGCACTAAACTGCAACCGGGAGGAGTATCGAGCCGGGGCAATCAAGGGAATACATTGGGTTTGCTGACAAAATTTTACCTAAATAGTAGGCAGTGGCAAAAAGCGGCCGATGCTGCCCAGCGCGTACTGAATCTCGACTATACGTTATACGATGATTATACTAAGCTTTTTGCAGTAGAGGGCGAAAATAATAACGAGTATATTTTCCGGTTTGAGTGTCTATTGGGTAGCAATCAGATTAATGTATATATGCCCCACGCCTTCCCACCTAACTATCCAATTCAGACTAACTGGATCAATTTTGGTGCTATGTTCAGAACGTATACTGCATTCTATGAAACCTTTGAAGAACAGGATATCCGTCGAGACCTATTTGTTACTGAATACATAGAGGTTGGAAACACTGAGCCAACGCTGCTAAACCGAGATGCTGAGGGCAACCCACTAGACGATGCAAGAAGTTTCAAATTCGTACCAGACCCAAACGCCATTGGTCAGGCCAATGGAAATGATATTCCTTACCTACGACTGACAGATATTATGTTGTCTCGAGCTGAGGCACTTAACGAATTGAACGGTCCTAACCAAGAATCAATTGATTTAATTAATCAGGTACGAGCTCGAGTACAAGCTTCCTTGATTACGTTAGCAGATTATTCTACGACCGAGAGTCTAAGGGATTTTATCTTGGCCGAGCGGGGAAGAGAGTTCTACTCGGAAGGGCTTCGACGAGAAGACCTTGTCCGTCATGGTAAATTTATTCAACAGGCGCAAGATAGAGGAATAGCTGCTCAAGATCATCAGGTATTGTATCCGCTGCCACAAGATCAAATCGACAATAATCCTAACTTAGAACAAAACCCTGGTTATTAGTAAGTATCTTAGCATGTATGAAGAGCGTGCAATATATTTTCTTTTTACTTCTTATTTTCTTGGCTACGGAGGGGTTTGCTCAAAAGGCTTCACCCCCTCCAAATGTTTTATTCATTAGCATCGATGACCTCCGTCCCGAACTAGGTTGCTACGAAAATCCAGTAGTTAAATCGCCTCATTTGGATAAACTGGCTTCGCAGTCATATCTATTTACTAATCATTTTGTAACAGTGCCCACCCACAGGGCTTCCCGCTACGGCTCACTTACTGGTTTGCATCCCCGTAGCCAAGTAGTATCCAATGATGCTATCCGTAAACTGATTGAGGAACAACCTGAAGAAGATCGTCCGAAAACCTTCGTAGCTGAGCTTAGACGAAACGGTTACTATACGATAGGGATTGGTAAGATTAGCGACTACATGAATGGGCCGCTATACGGTTACACCGATGATGAAAATAAATCGTAAGGTAATAAGTGAAACACAAGCGAAAATGGATAGGGGTAATTTTACTGGCTGTTGTGGTAGCAATAACCGCCGTAGATATCGTGCGTATATCGCGTTACAAAGTTTACCCTAGAGGACCTGAGTCAACCATCCAATTAAATGAATCGCAGGTTTATTATGACCTGGCAAATGGCAAAAGTATTGCCAACTGGGGTCAGCTCGATGGTGCTTTAGAGTATA
>CAKZYJ010000278.1 GCA_937884755.1 uncultured Flammeovirgaceae bacterium | reverse complement strand
GTATCCGTTGGGTCAGTCAAAAGTGGGGTGTTGTCTACCTGAGCCCAACTTAAGGTAGCAAGACTAAAAATGAATAAAGTGCTTACCAAAAAATGTTTCATACAGTATTTGTTCAGTGTTTGTTATTGCTATGCAGTGGTATTTCCGTGCAAGTGAGCATCTATCTGCGGATATGGAATCGAAATACCCTTGGCATCGAAAGCTTTTTTTACGGCTTCTGTTTTCTCAAACAGTAGTACCCAGTAATCGGCTTGATTACATTGGGCCCGCACCTTGAAATTCACCGAACTATCGGCGAGTTCAGCCAGATTAATAAAGGGGGTATCCGCATTTAACACCCGTTCATCGGTAAATATAGTGTCCTTTATTATCTGTCGGGCTTTATCAATATCATCATCGTAGCCGATGCCAAAGACCCACTCCACAGTACGGGTAGCCTCCGTAGAATAATTGGTAATTAGATTGTTGGAAAGCGGTCCGTTAGGTACGATGATGGTCTTGTTATCGTAGGTTTTTAGTATGGTGTGAAAGATTTGTATCTCCGCAACGGCTGCAGTCACACCTTGGGCTTCAATAACATCCCCTACTTTAAAAGGCTTTAAAATTAGGATCAGCACTCCGCCGGCAAAGTTTGCTAAGCTGCCCTGTAGAGCCAGACCGACTGCCAAACCGGCCGCACCAAGTACCGCTACGAAGGAAGTAGTGGCAATGCCCAGCATACCGGCTACACTGATGACCAGCACCACTACCAAAAGGGCTTTCAAAATGCTGGATACGAACGGAACCAGTGAAGGATCAACTTCTCGGTTGGTTAATCCCTTGCGAATGGCTTTTACAACCCTATTAATAATCCATAACCCAACAATGAGGGTAAGAATGGCCAGTATCAACTTAGGTACATACAAAACAGTTAATTCTACGAGAGAGTCCACAGTTGCCGCAACATCGACTTCATTCATGGTTAGGTCAATTTAGTGTGGTGAATAATTTTGGCCGAATATGAGCAATTAGGAACTAAATTAAAAGAGGGAAAAGGTAAAATTTGGAAAGGGTAGGTAATGTGCCAAAGTAAATTTGGTAGTATTAATTTACTGTTAACAAAAAATGGCCACCAAACTATGTAGCCGCAAACTGTATAGGCGATTTGAAGTTACTTTTTTGAGATTAACTATTAAATTTGCGATTTCCTCGCCCAAAACTATGACTGAACCAACCTCATCCGAAGATAAAGTAACCTCGGTTTCCTCCGCCCGAAAATCTTTGATATTGATACTAATTGCAGGAGTGGTAGCTACTATTATCTACTTCGTTATCCTTCCCGACGAAGAGAATATCAACAATAGTGTTACTTCAACTACCAACGCTGAAGTTGACGAACCTGCCTTTGTAAAAGAAGGAGAATTGTGGTTTCTGAGTGAGGAAAATAAAGATACCATCCAGTATATCACTATTGAGGTGGCCGACGATCCGGAACAGCGAGCGCAGGGTATGATGTACCGCACTTCAATGGAAGAAGAACAAGGAATGTTATTTATCCACGACTACGCCGAAGTTCAGTCGTACTGGATGAAGAATGTGAAGGTGCCCCTAGATATCATCTACGTTGCCGAAAACAAGCAGATTGTAACTATCTATCAGGGTGTGATGCCCTATTCCCAAAAAACGATTCCCTCTACTGCCGAAGCGCTCTACGTAGTGGAAGTAAACGCCGGCTTTACCGGGCGCCATAAGATTGAAGAGGGGGATTTTATTGATTTTGAAATCCTGAATTAAGCCGTATCTTTCTGGCAAAAAATGCGGGTCAATTCCCTAATACTTTGCCTTCTTAGCCTTTATTTCCTCACACTTTCGGTTACTGCCCAGACTCCGAGTCAACTTCGTACTGAATACCAAACTAATCCTCTGGGCATTGATGAAAGTAGCCCCCGGTTTTCTTGGGTAGTGCCCGATAATCAGCGAAATACGCAACAAGTAGCCTATCAAATCCAATTAGCAACTACTGCGAAAGACTTGGTTTCGGGTGAGAATATTATCTGGGATAGCGGAAAGTTAGAGTCCGACCAAAGCGTAAACGTCGCTTACAATGGGCCAAAGCTGGATTCACATACTCGTTACTACTGGACTATACGTACTTGGGATAATCATGGTAATCAATCGGAATACGCCGAACCAGCTTGGTTTGAAACCGCTTTTCTACCGGATTTAAAATGGCAGGCCGAGTGGATTGGTGATAGACGCGAAGCTCCAGAACGGGAAGAGGACATGTACGATACCATTCCGGCCCCACTCTTCCGCAAGGCGTTTGATGTCAACCAGCCCATAGAAAAGGCTCGTTTGTACATCAGCGGATTAGGCTACTATGAAGCAGAATTGAACGGTGAGAAAGTAGGCGACCAGGTGCTAGACCCCGGATGGACCAATTACGGTCAACGTGTTTTATACAGCACCTACGATGTGACCGATCAGATACAGGAAGGTAAGAACACCATTGGGGTAGCCCTAGGAAATGGCTGGTATACCCCCTTGCCGCTTGGACTGTTCCGTCGGTTCAACTTGCGGAAGTTTCTAATGATTGGTCAGCCTAAGTTCATTGCCGAACTTCACCTTTGGCACTCCGATGGAAGCAAATCGGTTATACCGAGTGACGAAAGCTGGGTTTGGGATACCGGACCGCTGCTGGAGAACAATATTTATTTAGGTGAAACCTACGACGCTCGGCAGGAACGACCAGGCTGGAGCACTTCGGAGTTTGAGGCAAATGGCTGGAAACCCGTTTCTAAGGCCAACCCTCCTGGGGGTAAACTATTGGCGCAGATGGCTCCTCCTATCCGGATAACCGAGGAGATCGAACCGGTGGCCGTTTCTCAGCCCGATTCGGGAGTGTTTGTATTTGACCTAGGACAGAACTTTGCGGGTTGGATTCGCCTGACCCTGAATGGAGAAGCGGGAACCACGGTGAAAATGCACTATGGTGAGTTATTATTTGAAAATGGTCGGGTAAACGGACTAACCACAGTGGCAGGGCACATCAAGGAGATGTGGAACCTAAGTGGAGGACTGGGCGCTCCGCCCACAGCTTACCAGGAAGATTACTATACCTTGCGGGGTGGGGGAGACGAAACCTTTCAGCAGCGGTTTGGCTTCCAGGCTTTTCGGTACGTGGAAATCAGTGGCTACCCCGGTGAATTAACTAAAGAATCACTCGTAGGTTTAAGGCTGAATTCTGATCTGCCGGATGCGGGTGATTTTAGCTGTTCTAATGAATTGTTCAATCAAATTCAGGAGGTTACTGAATGGACGATGCTAAGCAATGTATTTAGTATCCAGTCTGATTGCCCCGGACGGGAGAAGTTCGGTTACGGCGGTGATATTGTGACGGCAGCTGAGGCTTACATTCACAATTACGATATGGCTAATTTCTACCGCAAAGCTACCCGCGATTTCCAGGACGATGTACGTCCGAACGGTGGGCTGCCCGAAACGGCTCCTTACAACGGTATTGACACCGAAGGGTTTGGGGAAGGCAGCGGGCCTATCGGCTGGCAATTGGCGCACCCCTTTGTGGTACAAAAACTGTATCGCTACTACGGCGACCGTCGTATTGTAGAGGAACAGTATCCGGTGGCTAAGAGAGCCTTGGAATTTTTACGTACTCAGGCTCCTGATCACTACATAGAGCGAGGGATTGGCGACCACGTCAGCTTAAGCTACAAAGCCATACCATTAACCAGCACTGCGTTTTACTATCACTTTGCCCAGTTAGTAGCCGAGTTCGCGGAAATTCTGGGTGAAGAAGAAGATGCAGCTCAGTACAGTGAGTTAGCAAAAGACATTGAAGCAGCGTTCCAAGAGCGGTTTGTTAATCTAACTACCGCCCAATTAGATTCTGCTATTACCCAGGCTAATCAGGTATTTGGGTTGTACTACGGGTTGGGGCTAGATGATCCAACTATGAAAGAGAAAGCACTGCAAGTATTGTTAGATGATATTCTGAAAACCGAAAAGGGGCACTTGACTACCGGAATTTTTGCTACCAAAATGCTCTGGGATGTATTGGATCAGTACGAGCAAAACGAAGTAGCCTTTACTATTGCTAACCAACCTGATTTTCCCGGTTACGGGCATATGCTCGCGCAGGGGGCTACTACCCTTTGGGAGACCTGGAAGGAGCCTGATCAAAACTCCTGGAATCATCCCATGTTCGGTTCAGTATCGGAGTGGTTTTATCAGTCATTATTGGGAATTGAACCGGCTGACAATGCGGTAGGAATGGATCACATATTGATTAAGCCATCCCCAGTAGGTGATCTAACTTTCGCGAGGGGTCATTACCAGTCGGTGAGAGGAACAATTGCGGTAGACTGGAAAGAGGAAGGTGGTGAATTTAAAGCTACCATAGAGATTCCGGCCAATACCACAGCCACGGTAGCCCTGCCGGTAACCGATTTTTCTAATCCAACTGTGGAAGAAGGTGGGAAAACAGTGTTCCAAAATGGAGCTTTGGACTCTTCAGCGGATGATTTTAAACTGATTGGCTACAACTCTCAGCGGGTTTTTCTGGAAATTGGCTCCGGCACTTACCAACTGGTAGTAAAAAATGGAGAGTAGGCAGTATTAAGCTAGTCTAACGCTCGTTTTCCCACCAGACTACGACATGTTTCTGAATATCTAAGAAGAATTCGTTAAACTCCTGCTGAAACTGATCGTAATGCTGGTCAAGATCGGTGACCGCCTGGCTCATTTGGTTGGGGTAAGGTGAGCGGCTTTCCATACCCTGAAGGGTTCTACGAACTCCCCCCAAACTAGCGTAGTTCACCAGCCAATTATGCTGGCTCATGTAGTACAGTACCCGCTGGGCCCGCATTGGCAGTAGCGAGAGCTGTTGGTTCAACGTAAGGTAAACGGAATCAGCAAAATCAGCTAGCGGATCGGAGCTGTAATTTGGCCAGTTAGCAGCCAAAAAGTGATCGTAGAAAATATCCAGAATTACGCCCGAGTAGTGATTATGTTCAGCCTGCAGCCGTCGTTTGCTTTGCCGAAAAATTGGGTGATGATCGGTATAATAATCAATTTCCCGGTGCAGTAGAATTGCCGAGGCGATAGTCTTATCAAAAGTTTGGTACTGCTTACCCTTTATGAAGTCACCCAGAAAGCTACCGATGATCATAGAGGGGGTTTGGCGAGATAAATAGAAGTGCGCCAGAAAATTCATATACATCCAAACGAATCTAGTAGGGCGATAGTTTTTGAAGTGACTTCTGAAGTCTCTAACTTTCAAACTACCATTCAATGAAAATAGCTTTTTTTAGTACTAAGTCGTACGACCGAACCTACATGGATCAGATGAATGAGCAGTTCAGTCACAAACTATCCTACTTTGATACCGGGCTTCGCTCCGAAACGGCCGTGTTAGCCCAAGACCATCCGGCGGTGTGTATTTTTGTGAACGACCAGGCTGACGATGAAACATTGGAGGCTTTGCAGTCACAGGGGGTGAAATTGTTAGCGCTCCGCAGTGCTGGTTTCAATCATGTTAACCTGGATAAAGCCCAGGAATTAGGTATTAGGGTTGTGCGGGTTCCAGCCTATTCTCCCCACGCCGTAGCAGAACACACTTTAGCTATGATATTAACCCTTAATCGGAAGACCCATTTAGCCTACGACCGGGTTCGGGATGGAAACTTTTCGCTGGAGCGGTTGATGGGCTTTGTATTGCATGACCGCACCGTAGGGGTAATTGGTACCGGAGTCATTGGCCGAACCTTTGCACGGCTAATGCAGGGAGTAGGCTGCCGGGTAGTGGCCTTCGATCCTTATCCAAACGAAGAGCTACAGCAGCAGGGTGTCGAATTTCTGGAGCTGCCTGCGCTTTTTGCTGAATCCGATATAATCTCACTCCACTGTCCACTAAACAAAGAAACCCACTATATCATTAACGAGCAAGCTATCGACCAGATGAAGGACGATGTTATGCTGATTAATACCAGCCGGGGTGGATTAGTTGATACTAAAGCCGTGGTGAAAGCTCTGAAGCATCATAAGATTGGCTACTTCGGTCTGGATGTGTACGAGCAGGAGGAAAATATCTTTTTCGAGGATTTGTCAGGTTCTATTATTCAGGATGATATAATTACCCGGCTGATGACCTTTCCTAATGTGCTAATCACCTCCCATCAGGCCTTTTTTACTCAGGAGGCCATGACTAGTATTGCCAAAACCACCCTGCAAAACGTTCGCGATTTTGAAGAAGAAAAAGAACTGGAGAATGAAGTATGCCCGGCGGAGAAGTAACGCTAGTGAGATTGGCACCTACCTAAGAAAAGGAGATCCGGCAAACGATAGTTGCCAGTCTCCTTAATGATTAGCATTAGCTGACAATAGAAAACATATTAAACCTCCCAACCATCGCGGTAAGAGCGGCCCACAAACTGATTGGCCTCCTTCAGGTTGGTGATTTTCATGCTATCTCCGTCCCAGAGCAGCTTTTTCCGGCCGTAGTATTCTGCCTTTCTGCCCTCTCCTTTCCGCAGCATATAACTTCGAATGGCCAGGTTGCCCATGAGTACGGTTTCGGTCATGGGACCAGCGTAGTCAAATGAAGAAGTAAGGGCTTGATGTTCCGGACTATTGAATCCGGCTTTGCAGGCATCCACCCATTTTCGCTGATGGCCGTACTCGGGTTCTTCGTTATCTTCTGTTTCCGGGCCAAACTCAGTAGTGCCATCGTTTAGGTATAGCTTGGGCATTAGGGGGGAGCTATCGTTGATATTGGTAGAGATAAGCCCCTTTTCACCCATGATCAATACTCCGTTGGCGCTATTCGCTCCCCCAATATCATGGTCAGCCGGAATAATCTCGGGGTGCGACGGTCGAATGCCACAGTCGCTCAAGGTCATCTCAATGGGAGCCTTGCTCTTTTCGGTGGCATCAAAATGAAGGGTAATAAAAGAAGATGGTAGACAACCATCCGGGAAATAGTCGGGGCTCCACATTTGGCTAAAAACCGAACTCACACTGCATTCGGCATCCGTTGGATATTTTAGGCCTAGCGTACGGAAGGGAATATCAATCAGGTGGCAGCCGACATCACCGAGAGCACCGGTACCGAAGTCCCACCATCCCCGCCAGTTAAACGGATGCAGGTTGGGCGTGAACGGGCGCTCCTCTGCGGGGCCTAACCACAAATCCCAGTGCAAATCATCCGGCTTCATACCTTCATTAGGCTCCGGCATTTCGCCTCCCTGGGGCCAAACCGGCCGATTGGTCCACACCTGTACTTTAGAAATATTTCCTAACACTCCCGAATCCACCCACTTCTGCACCATCCCTAGTAGCGTGTTAGAGCCGCCCTGGTTACCCATCTGACTCACAATCTTTTGCTCTCGAGCCATCTCAGTGAGCATGCGGGCTTCCCGAATATTGTGGGTCATAGGCTTTTGCACGTACACGTGCTTACCTCGTTCCATGGCGTATGCTGCTGCCGGGCCGTGTACGTGATCAGGGGTAGAGATAGTGACCGCGTCGATATCCGTTTCAGTATCTAGCATTTCCCGATAATCAGCGTAGAGTTTGGCCTTGGGAAATCGTTCTACCGATGCCTTGGCTGATCCGGAAAAGTCTACGTCGCAGAGGGCAGCTACCCGTTCGCGGCTCTTTACCGAGGCATGGTTGATATCACTGGCACCTTTTCCGCCGGCGCCGATAGCGGCCAGGTTGAGTTGATCGCTGGGAGCGGTGTAGCCTAAGCCACCCAGTACATTCCGCGGAACCAAAAAAAAAGAAGAGACTACGGCACTTTGTTTAATAAATGATCGGCGGGATGCATTTGCCGA
>CAKZYJ010000277.1 GCA_937884755.1 uncultured Flammeovirgaceae bacterium | reverse complement strand
CATCCCGTAAGGGCACCGTATTGACACGGTAGACCCGACTTTTGTGCTGGATTTCGTAGGAAAAACTATCTCCGGCTAATGTCTTGCGTGTATACTCCAGCATTTGGTTTTTCCATTGAGTAGAAAAGTAGCCCAATTCGCCGATAGTCTTACCTTCAATTTGCTCCCGCTTAAGACCCAACTTCTGCATTTCATCCCCCTCCATAAATAAAATGCGATGGTCAGCCGAAACGACTGCAATCATGACATTGGGGAAATAGTGGGCAATGGCCTGGTACGAAGCTGTGTGTTCGCTGGTGGGTGGTTGGTGCTTAATAGTCTTCATATCAACAGTCTACGGTCGATTAGCCGAAAGGGTATTTTCTGCCCTATGGTCTAAGTAACACATTTTAGGATTGATCTACTAGCTTTTGGGTGACGAAGATCATCGAAGCAATGTGATGAAGGTCGTTTGATTCGAGGATGGTTCTACCGACCTTTGAAAAGCATACGGGAAAGGTTGTAGCGTAGAGAAATGAGTATGCGACTATGAACCCATTAACACAAAAAATTATGGAACGACAACTCATAAAAGATCGGGATAGCTTACTATTTAGAGGGATCGGGGCGGCCACCTTTGGCTTGGTAGCGCTCTGTTATCCTGGGCAGGCACTTCAGGCCATGATGATGCCTTTCGGAATACTACTGACCATTAGTGGTTTGGTCACAGTTGCGAAGAATATTAACCCACTGGTAAGCCATCAGTATCAAGAATGCCCTTTATCCAAGAAGGGGCTAGCCGAGCTGCTGTTAGGAAGTCTTGCGATCGTAGCGGCTGCTTTTTCTGTACAGCTTTTTTGGGAGATATTAGCTGCCTGGTTAATTATTACCGGAATAGCCAACGTGAAGCGGTATAGCGACCTACGGGAGCGGATGCCGGCAATAAAAGTACTACTGATAGCGAACGTCTTATCTGTTTTGTTTGGGCTGTTTTTAGTGATCAACCTGTTGACTGGACTCGTTACGCTTACCTACGAAGCGGTCGGGCTTGCGCTTTTGCTGGGAGGTAGCTTATTCTATACCTACTTCAAGCTAGGCGAGCTACAACAGTACATGGGTCACCGTCCGGGTAAAATTCATTCCAAAAAAATGACCGTATACTATGATCGAACCTATTAGCACTGGCAGGGATGATATTGTGGGCTTTCGCACCGATAGTACCACCAGCACCGCCGATATGAAGCCTTGGCTCATGGAGCTACACCAAAAGTTGCAGCAGCATCCTAAACTACGCTTATTGATTGAGTACGTAGATGACCACGGATTTTCGTTAGATACCTTGGTAGAAGATTTTCGGTACAACTTTGGGAAGCGGGGAGTCTTTGAAAAAGCCGTTATTATTACGTGTAGCGATTGGCTAGACCAAGCCGAACAGTTAGCGCACCAGCTTCGAGAAACCCAACTGAAAAGTTTTCATTATTCGGAACAAGATCGGGCGATCCACTGGATTAAGCAGTCCTAGTCGCAAGAGCCAAGTGAGTGAGGAACGGGGGGGAGTTATTTTTTAGTAGTCAGGCTTTTTTTGCTTAAGCTACCCCCCAATTACTCAAAAACTGATGCACCTGGGTGACAAAAGGAATACATTCTGTGAGATAGCAAATGTTACATTGAGCATAAAGTAAAAGAAATATGAGAAAGATCGTCGTAAGCCAGCTAGACCAGGCTCGCCTTCAGGAACAAATTAAACGGATAGAATTTCAGCAAGGGCATATCAGCCAAGAAGTAGCAAAACTTCAGGAAGCGTTAGAACAGGCCCAGATCGTAGAAACCCACCTGATTCCGGATGATGTAGTGACCCTCAACACGGTAGTGGTGGTAAAATTTCTGAGCACCGGTAAAGAATTTAAGTTTCGGTTAGTATATCCAAAAGAAGCGAATGCCAAACAAGACCGGGTGTCGGTGTTTTCCCCCATCGGGGTAGCTTTGTTAGGCTACCAAAGAGGGGATGTAATTCAGTGGAATGCCCCTGGTGGGAAAATCAACATTCAAGTAAAAGATATTATTTTTCAGCCGGAAAGAGCAGAGATTTTTCAGTTATAGTTAATTGAGACGGTAGTGTTGGGAAAACCGTGTCACCTCAGATTAGGCAACTATTTAGGCCATAGTACGTTAATCAATATGATAGTAAATCTATAATTTTTAATAGTAATGAGATCAATAAGTATATTCATAAGTATGATTTTTTTCTACGGTACGTTGCTTGCTCAGGGAACGAGTTATGTAGCCCCTACGCCTACAACGAATGATCCTGATGCCCGTACCGAAGTCAAGAAAGAACAACGCTTGGAGTTAGGGGATTTGAAAGGCCCCCAAGCAAAAAACTACCCTAAGTACAAGTACGTTGCGTCAGAGGTGACTGTAGAAGCTCCAAGTGCCGATACGGAACGCCGAATAGGACCTGAGGCAAAGAACTATCGCCCTTGGCAAGATGACCAGCCGACACAGCATGTCACCATCACCCAAAAGGATAGAAAAAACCTGAAGGGGCCACTTGCAAAAAATCAGAAGCCTTGGGATACCTAGGTTATCTGGTAAACAGAACTAAAATGTTCACTGAAGAGAAGATCTTATAAGGGTCTTCTTTTTTTATGTAAGCAAGTGTAACTTTGGTTTACGATGCCTATTTGCGTATAGGAAAAGGTACGACAGCAGTAACGCGCTCTTAGCTGACATAACCATTAACACCACCTCTTTTGGATTATCAAAAAATCATCGAAGCTGTTTATGCGGAAGTAAAGTCTTGGGAAAATAAAGGGCAGATTGCTCAGTATATTCCTGAACTTAGCAACGTGAACCCGCGTCAGTTGGGAGTGCATGTGAGCACTTTGGATGGTTATGACGTAGGCATGGGCGATCACCATACAAAGTTTTCTATTCAAAGTATTGCGAAGGTGCTCTCGCTGACGCTGGCTTATCGTCTGCGAGGCAATGAGCTATGGAAACGTGTTGGAGTAGAACCATCGGGTACCCCGTTTAACTCGTTGGTACAGCTTGAACATGACCAGGGCATTCCTCGCAATCCAATGATCAATGCCGGGGCTATCGTAATCTGTGATATTTTGGTATCGCACTTTCGCAATCCAAAAAAAGAGCTGCTAGCTTTTGTACGAGAAGTAGCACAGAACCCCGATATTGCCTTCAATGAGTCAGTGGCGCAGTCCGAACTTTCAGTAGGATACCGCAACACCGCTCTGATCAACCTGATGAAAGCCTTTGGCAATATTGACAACGATATTGAGCTGGTGCTGGATCTCTATTGCTATATGTGTTCCTTAGAAATGACGTGCCAGGAGCTTTCTCGGGCGTTTCTGTTTCTGGCTAATGATGGCATTGATCCTATCACTCAGCATCAGGTACTCTCCCTTACCCGAAGCAAACGGGTCAATGCTATTATGCAGACCTGCGGTTTTTACGATGAAGCTGGTGAGTTTTCTTTTCGGGTAGGCCTGCCGGGTAAGAGCGGCGTGGGCGGTGGTATTGTGGCCGTCCACCCTGAGCATTTTTCTATTGCTGTATGGAGTCCCCGACTAAACAAAAAAGGAAATTCGTATCGTGGTATGAAGTTTTTAGAGCAGTTCACAACCCAAACCGGACTCTCGGTTTTTTAAAAGTCAAACCAGATTCTGCGCGGAAGAGCCTTGTTCAAACATACTGATCGTCAATTAGGTACAGATCATTTCTTTTCAACAACTATACTTATCGCATTCAAATGGTTTTGGTACTTGCTGAATACTTTCCGCATCGCTAAAATGCGTTTCCTTTCCTGAGGATGGGTAAGAATATTGAATGCTATTTTTACTGTTCTGAAAAAACCTTCATCATCAATCATCCTTTGGGGTTCAAGCAGGTGCATGGGACTGGTTTCGGTTTTGATGACGTTGAAGCCTTCTTTTTCCAGAAGATTACACCATTCGGTTACAGTCAAAGGTCTAGCATTTACTTTAATTACTTGGGCCAATGCTCGCTGTATTTCCGCTTTCTTTTCTTCCGAAATATCATCAGGCTGTAGTCCTAGTTCGTGTACACCGTACAAACCTTCTGTTTTAAGAATTCGATAGGCTTCTTTAATAATCTCCGATTTCCTATGGTCAGCTTGCATGGTGAGCATCGCCTCGCCATATACTTTGTTGTACGTGCTGTCGCTCAAGGTAGAATTTGCCGCATTGCCTATGATTATCTTTCGGTTTTTCCCCTTTATGGTCTTGCGAAGAATACTGGCGGCTTCTTCATTGAGTTCAATACCCGTATAGGTTTTAGGGTTGGACTCTAGGGCAATGGAAGCCGTAAATCCCAGCCCTGGGGCAAACTCTACAATGTCGTCTTCTGGATTTATTTTCAGGTTCTGAACGAGTTTTTGGGTAAGTTCTTTTCCTCCGGGACGCAGTACCTTTTTGCCCATCTTAGCCAGTATCCAATGTCCCTGTTTGGTATCAATTGTTTTGTTTTCCATTTTCTGGAATGTTTAGCTCTCAGTAACTTGCTTTACCCGTTTAGCATTGTCGTACTTGGTCAAAGTAAGCCGAATAATACTGTTTTCAGTGGCTTGTAAATCGTGGGGTACGTTGCCTTCCAACGCAATTAAGTCTCCTTTTACCAAGTATTTGGTCTGTTGCTGCGTGCCAAAATCAATACTACCTTCCAGCACTTCTACCACTACGGGAAAAGAAGTTTTATGTTCTTTCATTACAGTTCCGTGTTGCATAGCAATTCGGACTTCCTTGGTGAAATCGGTTTCAAACAAGACAGAAACAATAGGTTTGCTTTCGTCGTATCGGATGTCTTGATACAGGTTAGCTGTTTTCATTTTTCTTGATTTATGTATTCTAATTTGCTCTGGAAAATATGAGCGATTGATCTGGCTCTTAATTTGGTTTGTTCCGCTACATCACCTGCAAAAAGCTCATCCATATTTTCTTCAAAAAGCTGCACCCAACGATCAAAATGAGTTTTGTCTACCGGCAGAGGCACGTGAGCCGCAAAGGGGTTGCCTTTGTACGATTGTTTACCAAGAATTAGCGTATTCCAAAATCGGTACATCTTGGGCAAGTGTGTGTTCCAATCTACTTTTGAAAAATCATTGAATACCAGGGAAAGCAACTGGTCATGGTTTACTTTGGCGTAAAACGAATCCACCATCAGTTCGATATCCTGATCAGAGTTTAAATCCGGTTTGCTATTTTGCATAGGGTTTCCAATTGACTGTCTAGCAGTAACAAGGCTATTATTTAGAATAATTCAAAATTAAGGCTTTCAGTCTTACCGGAATATGATAAAAGTCATCTTCTCAGATATCTTTAATAAAATGTACCTAACGTCCGGATGAAATTATTGATGAACGGTTTTGCCGTAGCCACTTTTCATCAGAACTTAATCGTTACCAACAGTAAGTATAGCAGGGTTACTATGGGTAAAGATGTCTGATAAAACGTAGGCTACTATAGTTCTATAATGAACCCGGCATTAATAATCCTACCATCGGTAGGTGCCCATATCTCGGGAAAGTCAGGCTTAAAATGCGGGCCCACCTGAAAGTTTTCTAATCGGTGTTGGCGGGTGTCCGTAAAATTCTCAAAGTTAATGTACAAGCTGAGCATATTGATTTTTCGCATCACCATCAAGCCCATCATCCAATAGTCATCCGTGGGTGTTCGGTTGCTTCTAAACTGCCTACCGGTGTAGTAGGCCTCGTACCCAATTCGCCACCTTCCTTCTGCTTCGTACATCAAAACCGAACCGATATTGTGTTTGGGGGTTAGCGGCTTCTGCTCGTTAAGATTATCGTACTTCAACCGGGTATCGATCAGGGCGTAGTTGGCAAACAGCTTGAAATCTCGGTAGCCTAGTTTGATATTGGTCTCCATACCCTGACTGGTTACTGGCCCATCGGCATTTTCGTAGAAGAGCTGACTTACGCTGTTCTCACGAAGTACCAAGGCATCATTAAGTCGGGTATAGAAGAAGAGTTGATTGATCGATAGGGTCCATTCGCCCCCCAGCGAGGTTTGGTAGTTCAGATCCAGATTTCCACCGATGGACCGTTCAGCATCCGTATTGGCACGAATGGGTAAGATGCCCTCGTAGGTGAGGTTTTCTGCCTCTTCGGTAAAGATAGTAGGTAATTTGTAGCCCAACCCTCCCCCGATTCGGGCTGACCATACTTGGCTGAGTTTTGCTAGCAATGAAAGTCTGGGCAGCGCAAAGAAGCCATAGTCCAGAGCATAGTCTAACCGTAACCCGCTTTCCAACGCAAACCGATCGGTAAGATCAAGCGTATTTTGGGTGAATGCGCCGAAGGTGATATAGCGATAATCGCGTTCCAGCGAGTCCAGTGGGTTTTCATCGAACTTATCGGTGTAAAGGTTTGCCCCCACAATCCAGTCGGATACCGGAGAGTTAACGGTGTACGCTACTTCACTAAAGGACGACCACTGCTCGCCTACAAACCGAAAATCCGGCTCGGTGATCTCTCGGCCGAAATAGGTAAGACTATTTTTAACGGTCAGTGATCTATTATTTTCCAACCGATTTTGGTAGGTGATTTGATACGATAAACGGTCTGATTGATTTTCTTCCGTAAATTGATGAATGCCGTTCTGCTCACTCTCAATGACCTGCATATCCCCTCCCAATCGGTTTTCTAGCGTAGTATTGAGGGTTAACCGTAAGCTTGATTTTTTATTGGGATAATAAAAGAAAGAAGGGTTCAGCGTGAAGCTTCTGATTCGGGGAATATCGCTAAAGTCATCATGGTTGGGATCATACGCCTGCTGCCGATTAGCCGAAGCATAGAAAGTAAGTCCAAATGTGTTGAAGCGCTGGGCGTAGAAACTATTAAGCGTGATGCCTAACGCTTGGGTCTGGTCAACCATCAATCGGAGCTTTTTTTTCTCTTCAGGAGTGTAGGGCACTAGGTTAATCAAGCCAGCGATGGCCCCTCCCCCGAACAGCGTAGAGTTACTACCCTTGATTACTTCCACCTGCTTGAGATCCAGTGGGGGAATTTGCATAATGCTCAGCCCCCCGGCGAACCCGCCGAAGAGCGGAAAACCATCCTTTAATAGTTGGGTGTATCGCCCATCCAAGCCCTGAATTCTGATACTTTGGTTGGCTGAACTAGCCGAGGTTTGTTGCATCTGGATACCCGTACTTTCCCGCAAAACCGTGGCAATATTGGAAGATCGCATCATGGCTTTTTCTTCCAGTTCTTCTGAGCTGATGGCTTCAATTCGGGTAGGAATGTTATCAATCGTTCTACTGCTTCGGGTAGAGGTAACAACCACTTCCTCGAGTTCTTCTCCTGGCTCGAGAGTAATTACCTGAACTTCGGGCAACGGAAAAATATAAGTCGCTTGGAAAGACTGGTACCCTACGTAGGAAGCGAATACCTGAATAGTGTCATCCGAAATATCGGTAATCTCTACGTACCCATTAAGGTCGGCAACGGCACCCTGGAAAGAGCTTATCTTCAGGGTGGCACCCGGTAACGGTTCGTTTTCTTCGGCATCAATAATGCGCGCTTTAAACGTATTTTGCGCGTAAGCTGATGTTCCAGTCAGAAACATCAGCCCTATTATTATAAACTTCATGGATAGGAATTTCTTAGTCTTTACAAATGAATCAACTCGATAGAATTAGGCTACGGTGCTTGACTCATAAAAGGGAGGGGGATTCCAAATAGAGAAAGAAATTCTGGATAGCAACGGGCATGATTGTTCAGCAGGGACTCTGCTGAAGAGCGTGAATGCGCGCAGATAAAAAGTATCATATAAGATGACGTGGGTATGGCAGCAATGGC
>CAKZYJ010000276.1 GCA_937884755.1 uncultured Flammeovirgaceae bacterium | reverse complement strand
ACGGATAATCATGAGCAACACACCCAGCTGAACCATTCCCATAGCGTACCAATATATAGCCAACTCACCACAAATGCTGCCCCAGAAGGGAGGAGATGTAGAAATAAATACTAGTTTTGTGGATAAGCAAAAATGTACAGTTTCAAACGATATTTGCGGAAAAGGGTTTTTCCTCCGGAAAATACCTGTCCGTACAGTCAGACCCCCTACGGTATGTGCTTTGATTCTTTTACCCATGATCCTTCTCAAGAAAGTTTCTCCTTAGCGACGTTTTTATCCTGTCAAATGCTGAGCAAACGCGACCGCCTAGCGGTTTACGGTTCGGACGCACACTTGTTCTACGGTAAGCTAAACCCGCGCCAGTTCTTTATTATTGCCTACCGGAATCAGGTTGTGGGATCCAGCGGCTCCTCCTTGAATGCCTACGTAGCCACCTATCCCATGCCCAACCAGTGGTGGCTGCACTACCCAACGAAGGTGCAGACCGTCAAGCTCGGGCTTACCTACCAGGATATCAAGGATTTGTTGCCCCTCTTAAATACCCTTAGGTATGGATAGTAGCCGGCGATGCCACGGTCGTAAGACAAGGCACCCTGTCTCGGTATTTCACCCGAATGCCACAAGGAACCTGCCGACTTGCTCAGGGAGACTCTCGCTTTCCGCTCCACCAGCATGACACTAGCTCAACATCGTCAGCAAGTGCTACTAAGCTACAGTCAGCAACAGGATTATTACCGGGCTATTCACGAATGGCGCT
Source organism: uncultured Flammeovirgaceae bacterium (assembly GCA_937884755.1). Classification (GTDB taxonomy): domain Bacteria; phylum Bacteroidota; class Bacteroidia; order Cytophagales; family Cyclobacteriaceae; genus Tunicatimonas. Next base: position 4,670 of record CAKZYJ010000276.1, on the reverse strand, counting down.
GTGGATCCCCGCCCCAGTGGTTGCATTTTCCGCGGGGCTACTGTCAGTGGTGTGAGAATAAACTACTACGGGCGAGTGCTACTTTGTATAACACGTGCACCCATCGTGATCTTACCGTTGGGTTGTACTGCCTTTCGTACTGGTGGGATCAACGAAAGCTATCCGACACACCTGGGAGTTGGCAGCAGGAGAAGCAGCAGTTATACACTTCCCTGCGGCAAATCCGCCAGCAAGCCCACTATCACGCATTGGGCTGCTATTTAGCGAAGTTAGGCACCATGGAGGCCAGCTTAGGTGATCTGGCTCCAACCTATGCTCAAAAAAAAGGCTTATTGGCAGGGCAATGCATTCGCTTCCTAACGTTTCATCAGACAACACCGCTTCCTTTCTCAAAGCTGTCGATCAAGGTGCTTACTACCAACCGCGCTGAGTGCCAAGAATTATTATCGTTATCTTCGTCGCAAATCATTCAACTATGGCCATGGCTAACCGAATCCCAAATCCACCTGCTCGCCCAACAGTATCCAGGTCACTTGCGCAGAAGGTGGGAACCCTAGAGACATCCTACGGCGATCGCACTGTCCTAAGCTACTTATCAAACCCTCGGACGAAACAAGCTATTTTCTTTTTTTATTATTAATATGCGTTCATTGTTCGCTCCGACTGAATGATTACCCTAAGGCTATGTTAACAGATCAACAATATGAAGAACTGACCGAACTGATCAAGCACGCCTTTCAGCCGTGGGATGTTGTAGACTATCTCATTGATGACACCAAAGATGACGTAATTTCACTGGTGGTTACGATCCAGATAGCGAAAGTACCCTTTAATCCTCCTTTCCTTTGGTCGAGCCTTCAGATCACCCAGACTCGATACAAATGTACGCGCTACCTTCCCTTGGACTACTTTGATTCGGCGGGAAGCTTGTAATTGAATACCTTGTGTGTTGGTTCGGAGGTTATTGTTAGGAGAACTTACTAGCGATAAAAACCTTTCCAAGGCACGTTTGGAAGTAGCGAAATGTGTTATTCATAGGCAAGTGTGCTGTTAGGAATGCCTATGAGCAGCCTTGGCTAGGAAAAACGCTAGTTTCAAGATAATGATCCTAAATGACTCCGTAGAATTTGTCAGGTCTCGGTCAACCACCAAGATTTGGGATTAGACAGTAGGGCGGTTCCCGGACTTTTGGATTCGGGAAGGGTTGGCCAGTGGTGGGAAGTAAATCATTCCTCGAACTTCCAAATCAAAGGCGACGGCAATCACTTTTTTTCTAAAAGCCAATGGATCTTTCGGGGCAATCTGATTGGTGATTTCGTGAATGAGGGGCTGAAATTCCCGGCTACTCCCCAACTCCAGTGCTTCCAAGATACATCGTTTAAGGAGTTGATACTGGGTTTGTAGTAATCGGATGCCTCGATTTTCTAGTGGGTGCAGCGTCGTAATGAAATCAGTATGACCCTCGGTAGAACGTGTATTCATAATCAAGTTTTTCTGTTTAACAAAAGAGCCACGAAATACATAGTGATGGTTTGTGGTATTTGTTGCCAACATCGAGGCAGGCACGTGCAGGGGTCATGATAAAATATGTAACGAAGGATCGTTTGTTTCAGTTTGTTAACCTTACCTAGCAGGTTCTGGTTTTGGTAAGCGTTGGTTTTATCAGGTCTTTCCTTGACATTGCCCCGGAGATTATCGAGATTAGTAAGCGATAGATTTTATTCGTTATCCACTTCACATTCCCTGGGGTGATCAATTTTGTACCCAGTATTTGATACCCAGTATTTGATACCCTAAAGTAGAATTAGGAGCATTGGATCGTTAACCATTAAGCATACGTATGAGGCAAGTAAAAAGATTCTTATCGTATTTTCTGTTTTTAGTTGTTTGCCTGGTCGCTATTGCCCTGCTAGGTGCCGTGTTTATTCCGAAGGAGTATTCCGTGGAGCGGACCATTACCATTAAGCAGCCTCAGAATCAGGTCTACCAGTATGTAAGGCAATTGAAAAATCAAGATACCTACAGTGTATGGGCCAGTATTGATCCGGGGATGCAAAAGTCCTTCACCGGTATAGATGGTCAGGTTGGTTTTATTGCTGCTTGGGAGAGTGATCACCCTGAGGTGGGTAAAGGAGAACAGGAAATTACAGCCATAAGTGATACACGTATCGATTACGAACTTCGGTTTCTGGAGCCTTTTGCCTCGAGTTCTGCTGCGTATATGGAGGTCAATGCCCTCACCCAGAACCAGGCAAGGGTACGCTGGGGTTTTTCCGGTCATATGGATTATCCCATGAATTTGTTGCTCATTTTGATGGATATGGAGGCCATGATCGGAGATGACTTTGAGCATGGGTTAAAGAATTTAAAGGATATCCTAGAGCCGGTCTAGGTACTTGTCCTCTCATTCACTGGAGTGCCCAGTGCCTTGGTAGCGGCTTTCCCGTGTTCAGGTTACCGGGGAAAAATGCTTGGATCGTACCCTACATGTTGGTTTTGTTTAAGGACAATGTTAAAGGCAGGTGAGTAATCACCTGTTTTTTTGTATTCGCTCAGCGGCTACAGAAACATGGGCTGGACGAACCGCTTGGATTGGTTGGACGGTAAGGGGAGAGACTCATTCTGACCTATTCTCGTCTTGTCCTAAGGTGACATGTACTTCGCTCACGATTTGGTGGTGCCGTGTTTCGGCCGTCTCGTAGCTAGTATACCGTTCATAGCACCCGTCCCATCGTCCACCCACCACCAATGTTTCAAACAATATTGGTGGTCCGCCTTGATCGGTTCGATGGTCAATGCCGAGAAAAATGGTAAAGACGCTGACTTCCTCGGAAATAGTGCTAGCCAGTAAAACCAGCTGGGAAAGGTCTTCCCATTGGGCTTGAGCTACCTCGGGTGGACAAGGTTCGTAGACTTTCCCGTTGAGTGTATAAAATCGGTGGCGGCTCATCCGGCTTGTTCTATCATTTTAGCGCGTCTGCTGTAGTGCCAGTAAACCGTTGGTTAATCCCGGAAGTAGGTGGTCACCGATACCCTCCGGTAGAACCTTGGTGGATCCAGCGGAAAACGGCTAATAAGCGATTCCCAGGTATTGGGCGAATATGGGTTTAAAGCAGAGCGGCACCCGAATACGGTAAACCAAAAAGGTTTTTGGGGCACTGAATTCTTCTACTTCTTTGCTTTAAGATAATTATCGGTCATAATAAGCATAAAACAAAGCAAATGATTACTTATCTTTCTAATTCTACTGCCACCTTAGGGTAAATTGCTGTTTTTAGTAAAAATCCATTTAGGTCTCTGTACGATTATATGATACTACGTTCATGTAACATTGGGCTCGGCAACGGGTGGCACTAGCGGCAATAGAGGTAAATCAACCATTGCTACTACTTTGGCGATCATGCTGGTGGCATCTGGCCATGATGCGGTACGTTAATTATACTTGCCAGCGTGGCCGGATAAAATCCGCTTTATGGTACCTACCGGGGTAGTTAACCCGCAAGGAAGAAAAGCCTACTAATAGCAGTAGGCTTAAACCAAGATCATCCGCTACATCTATGACGCATTTTCCACCTTCACAATCGTAATTCTAGGCGAGGCTTCGTACTGTTTTCTGAATCGCTCGCATCCCCGCTAAATTTAGGGTGCTTGCCACTATTGCTCACTACTTCCTCATCCCGCATCATCATCTCAATCTGAAAATTCATAAATACCTCGTGTAAATCCAATAGCTCCGTTCTACGGTAGGTTCCTAATGGACGTAAGTAGGCTCAGACTCGACTGGCAAGGTGTGGGTAGTCGGTCATCAGCGGCGATATCCAGGTAGTACAGGGACGTGACTTGGGTAAAGAAAGGGCAGTTCGCACAAACATTAGTAAGCTGAAATTATAATGTTTGTGAAAAAGGTCTTACCACCTCAGCTGCAGGCACGCGGTTACACCAGATGGACCCTTGAGCGGACTCGAGAAAACGGAAAAAAGATGGATGAGGAGAGACGGCGAGGAGCCATCAAAAAAAACAGGGTTTTTTATTTATACCGAAAATATCTATTTTCCCCGCTCAGTATTGTTTTATTGGTATTTCAATCAATGATATGATTACCGAGACGAAATTTTGACGATTTAAAAACTAACCAGAAGTATTCTTATGCCCCAACCGATTGTCTATTGCCTTGATGAAAATACCATCGATCAAGTTATTGTAGAACGGGTGATCCGTCGCCAGGCACCACACGTGGAATTTCATTCGCTGACCACCAGGCAAGATGCCTGGAGAGCCCTGTGCGTGCACCCGCGATCATTCCCCTCCTTATTATTGATGGAGGTGTATTATCGTCGCCAACTCGATACAAGTCTACTTGATCAGCTTGCTCGAATGGGAAGACCCCCATTTCCGATCATCATCCTGTCGGCTGACCTCTCCCCCCAGGCCCGTTTAACGCTCAATCAATATTCCATCATTGACGCCTACTTAAAGAAACCTTTTTCTGTGGCGAGTGCCCAAATAGCCCTAGGGTATATGTCGTTAGATCAAGTGAAATAAACCATAGCAGGATGGCTAGATCAAGCTACTGATTAAAAACTAGCCAGAACGATTCTTTCTCGTCGTTACTCATCTTATTCACCGATGGGGTACGATGATCCTGTTTCTGCAGTACTTTTGGAGCCCAT
>CAKZYJ010000275.1 GCA_937884755.1 uncultured Flammeovirgaceae bacterium | reverse complement strand
ACTCATCGTTGTTGATACCGTCTACCTGCCGCTCGGTACGCGAGAGCGTGTAGCTGATCCAACCCGTCCAGCGGCCACGAGGTTTCTTGAGTAACAGCTCCAGGCCGTAAGCCCGACCTTCCCCTTCCAGTAATTCGGTTTCTAAATTTTCGTTAAGAATCAATTCGGCCCCGTTCCGAAAATCAATCAAATCCTGAAAGTACTTGTAGTATATTTCTGCGGAGAATTCAAACGTATTTTCTCGGAAATTACGGAAATACCCTAGTGCTACCTGATCAACGATTGCTGGGCGAATGTAGCGATTGGCGGGGGTCCAAAGGTCAATAGGAGTGGCTGCGGTAGTATTAGAAACTAGCTGTAAATACTGGAACATACGATTGTAGCTCGCTTTTAGGGCCGTTGTCTGATTGAGCGAGTAATTCAGGGAAAAACGAGGTTCCCAACCATCGTAGAACTTAATAATCTCTCCCGCACCGTACGATACCGTATCTACCACCGCGTTTTCCGGAGACGGATTGTCGTCTTCGTATTCAAACACATCGCGTTCTCCTACATTCATAAACGCTGAGTAGCGTAACCCGTACTGTAGCGTAACCCGGTCGCCGAACTTCTTCTCATGACTGATGTAAGCAGCGGCTTCAATAGCGTGCTCTTCGGTAATATCCAACGGCGTCTCCGGTGGTTCGTCGGTCAGGCGGATAGTTACACTACCCGGATTGAAGTCGTACAGGATACCACTCACTCCAAAATCCAATGTACTGCTTGGTGAAGGGAAGTAAGTAAAATCGGCTTGGAGGTTGCGATTGGTTACTCCGGACCTCCATTCAAATTCCTCCAGCGTAGCATCGCCCCCACTTTCAGAAAAACCTAGCTCGTAGTTGTAATCGCTGTAGATAGCGGTGAAATTAGAAAATAGCTTATCGCTGAAAAGGTGGTTCCAACGAAGCGTTCCGGTCCGGTTGCCCCAGGCAAATCTCAAATTATCTACTGCCCCCCCAAATACATCGCGCCCAAAGTAGCCGGACAGATACAGACGATTCCGATCATTGATCTTGTAGTTGATCTTGGTATTTAAGTCGTAGAAGTAGACGATACTGTTGTTAATATCTTCGTTGTTAGACAAGCGAAGAAACAAATCACCGTAGGAACGACGTCCCGCCACCATAAACGAACTTTTATCTTTCAGGATAGTGCCTTCCACCAGTAACCTGCTACTAATAAGCCCAATACCTCCCTTCAGTCCGAACCGCTTAGTATTTCCCTCCTTTTGCCGTACATCCAGTACTGATGAAAGGCGGCCTCCGTACCGGGCGGGTACTCCTCCTTTGTATAGTTTGATGTCCTTTACTGCATCAGGGTTAAAAACTGAAAAAAAACCTAGCAGGTGCGATGAACTAAAGACTGGGGCTTCATCTAACAAAATAAGGTTTTGATCAACGCTGCCCCCCCTGACGTTAAAGCCGGGAGCTCCCTCACCCACGGTAGAAACACCAGGCAGCAGTTGGATACTTCGAATCACATCCACTTCACCTAATAAGGCAGGCATCTTCTGAATGGTCTGAATATCCACCTTCGCTGTACTCATCTCTATTTCTTGTACTTCGGGAATGGTTTCGGCGGCGGTGACTACAATTTCTTCTAGTTGTACTTCTTCGGATACCATTTCGATATTTAGGGTTTGGCTGTCCTCAACGGGGACGGTTAGGGTCTGCCTTTGATAACCAATATAGCTTAGCACCAACGTGTATTCCCCCGGTGGTACCGATAAGGAGTAGTATCCGTAGGTATTAGTCACGGTACCCGTTTCTAGTTCTTGAACATAGACCGTAGCTCCAATGAGTTCCTCGCCAGTAGCAGCATCAGTTACGTAGCCACTAATGGTAGCCTCTTCCGGAGGAACTTTTCTCATTTTTGCTTTCTTTTTCTTTTCCCGTAGCAGCAAAACCTTCTCGTCTACTGTTTTGTACTGAATAGCATAGCTACGGCAAATATGATCTAAAAAATACCGTAGCGAGCCTTGCTTTTTAGTAAGCGTTATCTCAGATTTTAAGGGAATACGGTTGCTGTAGGAGAACGTATATCCGCTTTGGGAATCCAGTTCTTCCAAGAGGTTTTTGAGCGTGAGAGTACGCTTGGTAAGCGTTACCTCAGCATCGAGCGAAGCTGGCGCTTGGGAAGCTACGTTAAGAAAGATAAATGCTAATAATAGTGCTTTCATGGACTAGTTATAAAAAAATGTAATATGCTTATCTTGGTAGGTGTAATTGATATCCAGGACTATCGCTATTTCTTCTAATACAGTTGCTAAGGATTGATGCTGAAAAGTAGAAGTAAGTTGTAGATCCCGTAATGCTTGATTATCAATCTGTACGGTTACTTTGTAGTGGCGGGCTATGTCACGTACCACTTGAGGGAAGAGCGTATCATCGAAACGCAAAGTGCCCGTCTTCCACGATAAATAATTGGAGTCGCTATTCTTCAATTCCTGCAACTGTAATCCCGGTTGGTAAATACCTACCTCATCGGGATCAAGTAGTAGTGTATCTTGATGGTGAGAAAAGGCTACTTTTCCTGAGTTAACAGTTACTTTTATTTCTTGCCCGTCCTGCTTCACATTAAAGCTAGTACCTACTACCCGTACTGTAGTGGAATCAGCGTGCACGAAAAAAGGAATTGTAGCATTGGACACAACCTCGAAGTAGCCTTCCCCAACGAGCTGAACCGTACGAGTTTGGCTTCCGAAACCTTCGTTATAAGAAAGTTCGCTGCCTTCATTAAGATACGCTTGGCTACCGTCGGGCAGATTCACTAGAAGTAAACTATCTTGGGCTACGTAGCTGTACCGTGCCGATTGAGTAGGTTTGGAAGAATTGAATTGTTGCACTCCCCAAATGGTAGTGATAAGCAGAGCTACGGCAGCAGCTACCTGCCAAACCCAACGATAAGATTGGGGGATTTTTCTTACTGAAGCAGGATCAGTAGGAGTCTGCATCTTCTGCCAAACCTTGTACCAGTCGGATTCTTCATCTACTTGAGTTATATGGCTGGCTTGACCGGATTTCTCCCATAGCTCCTTAAGCTGTTCCCACTCCTGTTGATTCTCCGGACTTTGCTGAATCCACTGGATTACTTCAGCTCGCTCATTAGGGCTTAGCTGCTCTTTTGCTTCTAAATAGCGAATCAGCAAGGTCGGGTCTAACGAATTATTTTGTTTCATACGCCCTTAAGACAGACCGCAGAACCGAAACACGTACCCAGTCTAAAAAAAATTACTCCCAAGCAGAAAATAAACAGTCAGCAAGAAAAGTGCTTTTCGTAGTAGTTTGAGTGCCTTACTGATTTGAGTTTCTACAGTACGTTTAGAAATATTGAGCTGATCGGCGATAGCTTGGTTGCTTAGCCCCTCGAAGCGGTTCATGGTAAAAATGCGCTGACACTGCTCGGGAAGTTGCTCAATAGCTCGATAGATACGCTGAGTTGCTTCGGCTTCTTCCAGACAGTCGGTGTACTCAGTATCGGATTGGTGAAGGGTTGCTTCTTGATAATGTCGGCTCCGCCGGTTTTCCTGATCGATCACATTCAGGCAAGTTCGGTAAACAGCCTTGAATAAGTAGGCTTTAAGCGACTGCTGAATCGTAAGGCTTTCCCGCTTTCGGTACAGTTTGATAAATACTTCTTGTACTACCTCTTTCGCTGTATCTATCTCGCTCACGTATTTAAGCGCAAAGGTGGTTAACACCGGGTAATATTCAGTAAACAGTGTTTTATAAACGGCCTCATCACCACGCTGAATTCCAACCAGGATTGCTTCGTCGATCTTAGATAGGGTAGATTCAGTTAGCCTCACAACAGCATTATTATTTGTTCTCAGAATAGCAAGAATGATGCGGGGGGCAGCGCAAGAAACTAAAAAAGTTAAGGCTTCTTTTGTCTAGGGAAGCTAATTTATTTCTGCCAAGGGTCAATAATTCTAATGCGTTTCGCAGTCCTGGAGGTATAAGTGAATTTAGGGGCATAGCGTCAATTTTTTACCGACGTTGGTTGCTTATCAATTCATATGCCACAACATATTATAGACACACTCTTCTTTATTAGCTGATAACCACTGTAACGAATGTCCGTCAACGAACACCTGCGTTCATAATCGGACAAAGCTTAGTCGATGTTTTATTGCAAAAAAGTAGGTATTGAAAATCATAAGTAAACTATAAATAGCGATGTAGAGCAATAATGTTAGGCGGAGAAAATTATTTTCTGCTAATTTTCGCTTACGTCACAATTCGCTATTTAATGGAAACCCGAGCTTAGGCCATTGATAGTCATCCTGATATTTATCATTTATTTGAAATCAGATATTATACATCTTCTTAACTTCCAAATAATTGAAGATGTAGATAGACATCAATAAACAGCTGTGTCCGGGCGTGAATTAAGGCTCTAGTTATCGCAAGATTTAATTTCTGCAATATTTCTAAATTTTTTAGGTGTCCGCCAACTACAGGGTGATAATACTACATTAAGTCAAAATATTCATCGAGCGATTTGACTACTTAGTAAGGGTAAGTAATCATAAATAACTGAAATTCAGATACATAAAAAATATATTCAAGAGCCTCTGACTCTACGTGTAACTTTTACAAACCTTCAAATCGTTTCAGATTCCTCTCTGAGAGGGTTTTTCGTTTCGCCAAGCAAAAGTTATTAAGCAAGTTTCTTAAGTCATAATGAGCCTCATAGTGAAGGATTAAAAATATACATGAGGGCTATCTATGAGAAAAAGAAGGCTGAGATGTATACTGATTTCGGATGTAGTAAAGAAGATTGGGATGAAGAGGTTGTCAATGGTGATTAATAAATGGAATTAACGAAGAGCAGTCTTCTTTAAAATCATCAGAAGCCTACCTTGAAAACCAACCGTATGGCGGCCACCTAAGTCTTAATCCCTATTGGTACGACAACTCAAGAGAGTTATCCATATATTCACACCTTGATAGCAACGATTGCATTCTTGAAATTTTACTACTATGCTAATGGCAGTGGCTGCATGAACATAAAAATACTAGGGTGTGTTGACATATGAATTAACGAGGGATTTGGAGACTGTTTTTGGGCCAATATAGGCACTTGAGAAGGGCAATGCCGTAGCATTGGCCGCCGAAAGTAACGCATAGTGGCTTAAAAAGAGGCCAAAATCACCGTTCAAATTCATATGTCAACACACCCTAGATTACCTCGAATAAAGATACAACTAACTTACTGACTCACAGTTATTGAATTATGATGAAACAATTATTTTTTCCAACCCTGATTGCGATAGGCAGCTTGGCTTGTACTACTACCGATGAGTCTTCTGATACTATGATAGAATATCCGCCTACCCAAACCGTAGACCATACTGATGAATACTTTGGGGTGGAAGTAGCTGATCCCTACCGTTGGCTGGAAGATGATCGCTCGGAAGAGACAGCCGAATGGGTAGAAGCCCAGAACGTGGTAACCCAAGGCTACCTGGAAAATATTCCGTATCGTGAGGCGATTGAAGATCGGCTCACCGAACTGTGGAACTACGAAAAGTATGGCACCCCCTTTAAGCGGGGCAACCGCTACTACTACTTTAAAAACGATGGACTGCAGAACCAAAGCGTAATGTACGTGCAAGATGATCTGGAAGCTGAACCGAAGGTATTCTTAGATCCAAATCAATTTTCGTCGGACGGAACGGTTTCACTGGCAACAGCTAGCTTCACGAAAGATGGTTCAATGATCGCTTACGCCATTTCTGAGTCAGGCTCCGACTGGCGCAAAGTGCTAGTAATGGATGCAGTTTCGCAGGAAGTAGTGGAAGACACCTTACGGGATGTAAAGTTCAGCGGTATCTCCTGGAAAGATAACGAGGGTTTCTTCTATAGTAGCTACGATAAGCCCGAAGAAGGCAGCGACCTCTCCGGTATCAATATGAACCATAAGCTTTTTTACCACAAACTAGGTACCCCTCAAAGTGAAGACGAATTAGTTTTTGGTGGTGAGCAAACACCCCGACGCTACGTAGGTAGTACGGTCACCAAAGATCAAAATTTTCTAGCGATTACTGCCGCGATGGGTACCACTGGACGAGAATTGTATATTAAAGATCTTCGACAGCCTAATAGTGAGATCGTACCTATCGTTCAAAACTTTGAGAATAATCACTCAGTGGTATACAGCGAAGGCAACACCCTGTATATTCTGACAAATTTGAATGCACCCAACCAGCGATTAGTTGAGATAGATGCTTCCCAGCCTACACCTGAAAATTGGAAAGATGTACTGCCTGAGAAAGATTACGTGCTGCGCGGAGTTTCCTTTGCCGGCGGTAAGCTGTTTGCCAATTACTTGAGAGATGCTTCTACCCACATTGAACAATACAATCTGCAAGGAAGCTTTGAGAGAGAAGTTGAGTTACCTACCATTGGTACCGCCGGTGGCTTCGATGGAGAAGCCGATCAGGAAACGCTATTTTATGCTTTCACCTCATTTACTTATCCAACTACGATCTTCGCTTACGATGTAGCTTCGGGTACTTCCAGTGTGTTTAAGCAGCCTGAGTTGGATATCAACCCAGAAGACTTTGAGACGAAGCAGATATTCTACGAAAGTAAGGATGGTACTAAAATTCCTATGTTTATCGTCCACCGCAAAGGCATGGAGATGGACGGACAAAACCCTACCTATCTCTATGCCTACGGCGGATTTAATATCAGCCTAACACCCAGCTTTAGTGTGGTACGCCTCTACTGGTTAGAAAATGGTGGAGTATTCGCTATGCCTAACCTACGCGGAGGTGGCGAATACGGCGAAGCCTGGCACGAAGCCGGAATGCAGATGAACAAACAAAACGTGTTTGACGATTTTATCGCCTCGGCCGAGTATCTGAAGGATAATCAGTACACCTCTACCGAAAAACTAGCCATTGCCGGAGGCTCTAACGGTGGGCTATTGGTAGGGGCTACCATGACTCAGCGCCCGGATTTATGCCAGGTGGCTTTACCGGCCGTAGGAGTAATGGATATGCTGCGCTACCATCAGTTTACTGCCGGAGCGGGCTGGGCTCCCGACTACGGTATTGCCGATAGCAGTAAAGCGATGTTTGAGTACCTACGCGCTTACTCACCCCTACACAATATTGAAGAAGGAGTAGCCTACCCCGCCACGCTGGTAACTACCGCCGACCACGACGACCGGGTAGTACCCGCTCACTCCTTTAAGTTTGCGGCTACACTACAGGAAAAGCATGCCGGAGAAAACCCCGTACTCATCCGCATCGAAACCAAAGCTGGCCACGGAGCAGGTAAACCTACTTCCAAACAAATAGAAGAGTGGGCCGACAAATACGCCTTCACCTACTATAATATGAATGTGATGCCAGAGCACGTGCGGTAGAATGGAGCTAGAGAGAATAGTAAATTCAATAGCTTTGCGTATCTTATGATGATATGAAAGCCCGAATTGACATTACTACTGCTTACTATTTCCCATTAATTATTAGAATCGTTGCCGTTGGGCTAATTGTACCTGGTGTAGCATTACTTTTTGCGCCGCTGAATTGGTGGATGATAGGATTGCTGCTGATTTTGTTAAGCTTGTTTGTACTTACGGCCCGCTATCGACTTTCCATTAATCTAGTAAAGCAGACCTACCACGATCATCTCTGGATTGCCGGATTTGAGAAAGGTGAGAAAAACCACTTTGATGTCATCACCGGAATGTTTGTAAATCAGAATGCGTACACTCAGACGGTAAACTCCCGAGCCTCCAGCATGACTAAGCACGGCATTGAATACAACGGTTACATCCGATTCGATGAGGAGGATGTTCACGTGTTGAGCGATGATAGTAAGAAGAGGGTGATGAGAAAGATGAAAAAAATTCAGGAGGCATTAAAGGGTAATATTGTGAGCAGCACTACGATCCAAATCAATAGTGATATCGCCGATTATACCAAAGTCGAGAGCTAAAACCGTCTTCACTATCAACTATCCATTTTCAATTATCAATTGATAAACCTATGCCAATTACCCTACGCGACGGACGCCAAGAAGACCTGCCTCAGGTACTCCAACTCATCAAAGAACTAGCTGAATACGAACGGGAACCGCAGGAAGTAGAAATAACTGTGGAGGAACTGGAGCAGGACGGCTTTGGTGAGAAGCCTATCTTTGGATTTTTTGTCGCAGAAGATACCGAACAAGCTACAGTAGTTGGGCTAGCTCTCTACTTCTACAGCTACTCTACCTGGAAAGGGAAATGTATTTATCTAGAAGACCTCATTGTGACCGAAGCTTACCGAGGACAGGGTATTGGCAAGCAACTACTCGACCGGGTAATTCAGAAAGCCAAAGATGAAGATGCCCGTCGGGTAGTTTGGCAAGTACTGGACTGGAACACCCCCGCCATTGAGTTCTATAAATCGCTAGGAGCATCTCTGCTACCTGAGTGGGTTACCTGCCGCTTGGTGAAAGATCAAATCCGACAATACAAATAACAAGGTACAATTAATAATGAGCAATTAGTAATGAGAATATATCTTTGTGGTGTGTAACTTAAATGAAAGATAAACTGAATATATTATTCGTTTGCGGTAGAAATAAAAGAAGAAGTAAAACCGCATCACAAATATTCCGAAATGATTTGCGTTTCAAATCTAGGTCGGCAGGGTTCAGTCCGAAAAGCCCTCACCAATTGAGCAGTAACGATATAGAGTGGGCTGATCTGATTTTTGTGATGGAAGGCTCTCATAAAAATAGGTTAATGGGTATGTATAGAGATTGGGATTTACCGAAAATTGAAGTTCTAAGTATACCTGATGATTACGAGTATATGGACACGGAATTAATTGAATTGCTGGAAATAGGAGTTAATGATTATTTACGGATTTTTGAAAAGATATAGAGGCTACACGCGATTAAGGTGCTTTCATTTATAGAAATTGATACTCACCAACCAAACAGCTAATAAACTGAGCATCAACTGCCTCTAATTGCTCATTGTTAACTGTACATTGCTAATTGCCCTAAACTTCTTCCATTAGAGTGCGGAAGGCGACGGTACGGCTGCCAAATTTTTCCAGGTGTTCTTGACGAAGGGCATCGGCATGATCGCGCTCGTAGATTTCGTAATCCTCCCTGCTTTTGGCAAAGTACTGGATAGCGTAGGTGTTGGTTCCTTCGGACTGTTCTACGTTCAGTAGCTGAAAAATCTTAGCGGTTTGAAACAGCCCGGTATTAATCACGTCCAGCATATGCTCATTCCGCATCCATTGCAGCCATTCTTCCTCAATAGCCTGCTCTACATTGACCGTGACATTGTATAAAATCATGCTACAAACATACAAAAAAGGCGCGTAACTCTTTAGCCACGCGCCTTCTCTATTACAATATTAATTTCCCTACGATACTTGTTTAATAGGAGGCATCGGTTTGGCAGAATCCTTGGCTTCTGCTTGGTGTTGTTCGGAAACTGATTGAGTGTTTCGTCCATCTGCGGTATTCTGTAGAACTAAATCCTTTAAGCAGGCAATCCACTTAGGATGATCATTCAGGCTTTCTACCAACTGCCATACTTCGCCACCAGCTTCCAAGAAATCCTCTTTGTATTCTTCTCCCACTTCCAGGGTAGTCTCCAGGCAATCGGCTACGAAGGCGGGCGAGAAAGCCAGTACTTTCTTAATGCCTTTTTCCGCTAGCTCTTCCAGTACTTCATCGGTGTAAGGACGAATCCACGGCACTGGACCTAGCCGCGACTGGAAAGAAACGGTGTATTTCTCGGGCGGAATATTCAGCTTCTCAGCCAGTACCCGCGAGGTTTGGAAGCACTGCGCCCGGTAGCAAAACTGGTTCTTCTTATGGAAGCTATTACAGCAGTCGCCGACCTTACAGTAATTGTCTTGCGAGCCTTTCTCAATTTGACTAACAGGTATACCGTGGTAGCTGAAGAGTACATGCTCAAACTCTTGCTTATCTAATTGCTCACGGGCGCGTTCTACGTGAGCCTCAATAAAGAGCGGGTGATCAGGGAAGTGACTGACAAAATTCACCGATGGAATAATCTGCCAAGTTTTCACAATCTCCATCACCTTATCAATCACTGAGCCAGAAGTAGCTGAAGCATACTGCGGAAATAGCGGAATGCAAATAATATGGCGTACGTTGGCTTTTTGCAATTCATCCAACGCCTGCTTAATGCTCGGACTCTGGTAGCGCATTGCCAGCTTTACGATGTATTCATTGCTTAGAGATTCCTGCAATAGATCGCGTACGTCTTCGCCGTAGAACTTCAGCGGCGATCCCCGGTCTTCCCACAACTTTTTGTATTCTTTGGCCGACTTAGGCGCCCGGAACGGCGCGATAATCAAGTTCACTAGCATCCAGCGGGGAATAAGCGGGTAATCTACCACGCGTTTGTCCATCAGAAATTCCCGCAGGTAGCGGCGTACATCGCTAGTTTTGGGACTATCGGGCGTACCTAAATTCACGATAAGCACGCCTACTTTACTATTACTCTTATTCATCGATACGAAAGTTCAGAAAGGGTTTATCTCCCAACAGCAAAGCTATTTCAAATGTTCGTCAGACATCAGAATTGAAATACTGCTGACATGAGTAGGTGCCAACCTACTTCTTCGGAAAATAAAATTATTAGCCTAATTAGCGCGAATTCCGCGAGTTTAGTATCATATCAACCTTACATAGCTGCCCAGCCACTTCATTTCCTGCTGATATTTGGATACTATGTGCTGGATACGTTCGTCCTGCCAGTGACCCTCAAAATCAATGAAGAACCAGTAAGTAAAGGTTTTTCCCCGCTTGGCCGGACGGCTTTCAATCTTAGTCAGATTAATACCTTCTTTACTGAAGTCCTGCAGAAAATCAGCCAGGATTCCTGGCTCATCAGAGTGGGGTAGTTTTACTAAGACCGAAGTTTTATCCGCTCCACTAGACTGATTGGTAAACGACTTACTAATGATAAAGAAGCGGGTCTGATTATCGCCGGAGGTTTCTACGTTTTCAAATAAAATAGGTACTTGGTACTCCTGGGCAGCAATGCGAGAGCAAATAGCCGCACTATCGGGCTCCCGAGCGGCCAGACGAGCGGCCTTAGAGGTAGACTCTACCGGAATCAGCTCCACGGTGCTATCGTTTACCACCTCATCAATAAATTTGCTGCACTGTCGGAAAGCAATGTCTTTGGAATAAATTTTACGAACCTGGGAAAGCTTATCAGCCTGACTGACAAAAGCAAAGTGTACATCCATGGGCAGTTCGGCGGCAATGTGTACGTCGTACTCAGCCAAGCAGTCAGCGGTCTCGGGTACTAATCCCTGCTGATTATTTTCTACCGGCACTACGCCAAAGCGGGTTACCTCCGCCGCTACCGACTTAAACACTGCCCGGATGCTACTCACCGGCATATACTCACTCATAGCCCCAAAGCGGCTTTCGGCCGCCTGATGGGTAAAACTACCGCTGGGTCCTAGGTAAGCAATTCGCTCTGGCAATTCAATATTGCGACTTACGGCAAATATTTCCAGAAAGATAGCATCTATGGCAGTTTCGGGCAGTAGGCCAGAGTTATACTCTTTCAATCGGTCCAGAATAGCTTTTTCCCGCTCGGGGCGGTAAATGATACTATTGGACGAGCGTTTGAGTTCACCTACTTGCCGAACAACTTCCATCCGTTCGTTCAGTAAAGAGAGTAGTTGGTCATCAATTTGGTCAATACGCTGGCGGTATTCGTTCAGTTTAGCTGAATCCATCATAGGGAAGATTGCGGTAGAATCAGCAAATTAGAAAAATTTACGGCAAAAGCGTGAGATGATGATTGATGAGCGATGAATAATGAATAATAACTCCGCTGGCGAATAGTTGTCATTTATTCATCACTATTCATTAATCATCATCCAGGCATTGTGATTGTCTTGTACTTCGAGTAATTTTGAAGACTATATCTTACTATCATTATGCGACGAGACCAGCAGATATTTGACCTTATTCAGCAGGAGCTAGAACGGCAGGAGCGTGGTATTGAACTGATCGCTTCCGAGAATTTCACCTCGCCCCAGGTGATGGAGGCGATGGGTAGCGTACTGACCAACAAATATGCGGAAGGGCTACCCGGCAAACGTTACTACGGCGGTTGTGAAGTGGTAGACCAGATTGAACAGCTAGCCATTGACCGGGCCAAAGAACTGTTCGGAGCCACCTGGGCTAACGTACAGCCCCACTCGGGTGCTCAGGCAAATGCCGCCGTGATGCTGGCGATACTACAACCAGGGGATAAGATTCTGGGCTTTGACCTTTCGCACGGAGGACATTTAACCCACGGCTCACCTGTCAATTTTTCCGGAAAGTTATACAGCCCTTCGTTCTATGGAGTAGAGCAAGAAGACGGAAATGTCCCCGCTGGCTACATCGATTACGACAAGGTAGAAGCCATTGCCCAAAAAGAGCAGCCTAGGTTATTGATTTGCGGAGCATCAGCCTACAGCCGCGATTGGGACTACGAACGCCTACGCAGCATTGCCGATAGTGTAGATGCGTTTTTACTAGCCGATATTTCGCACCCTTCGGCGCTCATTGCCAAAGGTTTACTGAATGATCCGCTGCCGCACTGCCACTTCGTAACTACTACCACTCATAAAACATTGCGAGGGCCACGGGGTGGATTAATTATGATGGGACAGGATTTTGATAACCCAATGGGTGTAACCACTGCTAAAGGAACCGTTCGCCCCATGTCGGCTCTGGTGGATACGGGTGTTTTCCCCGGAACGCAGGGTGGACCGCTAGAGCACGTAATTGCTGCCAAAGCAGTTGCGTTTAAAGAGGCTCTTTCAGACGAATTTCTGACCTACACTAAGCAGGTAATTTCTAATGCACAAGTGATGGCGCAGGAGTTTATTGATCGGGGCTACTACGTAATCTCGGGGGGCACTGATAACCACGAAATGCTGATTGATCTTCGTTCCAAAAACATTACTGGTAAGGTGGCCGAGAAGGTACTGGGCGAAGCCGATATCACCGTCAATAAGAATATGGTACCTTTTGATGATAAGTCGCCGTTTGTAACGTCCGGCATCCGGATAGGCAGTGCAGCCGTCACCACCCGTGGTATGGGCGAAGTTGAAATGCGCCGGATTGTGGAATTGATAGACGAAGTGATAATGCATAGAGATGACGAAGGGCAGATCCATCAAATCCGGCAGTCGGTGAACCAAATGATGGCTGAGTTTCCTTTATACAGTAGTTTAGAGAAGTTATAAAGAACGTTGGAAGAGCAAACCGGAAATCAGTTAGAACCTAAAGAAAACGGGGTGAGCACTCGTGACGAGGATCACTCCCTTCAGGAGTATTCTGCCCCAGCCGAAGAGAAGCAGATGTCGTTCTTGGAGCACCTGGAGGAGCTTCGCTGGCATATTATTCGGTCGCTAGCCGCTATTATGGTGTTTGCCGTGGCGGCCTTTGCGGCTAAAGATTTGGTGTGGGGAATACTTATTTTGGGGCCTACCGAACCGGATTTCTGGACCTTTCGTCAGTTTTGCAAGATTGGCAGCTTAGTGGGCTCCGATGCCTTTTGCCTGGAAGAGATGCCCTTCATTATCCAAAGCCGGAAAATGACCGGGCAGTTCACTATGCATATCTATTCCTCAGCGGTGATTGGACTCATTGCCTCTTTTCCCTATGTATTCTTCGAGATATGGCGATTTATCAGCCCAGGGCTGTATGAGCAAGAGCGAAAGCTAAGCCGAGGAGCAGTATTCTTCGTGAGCACTCTCTTTCTGATTGGGGTGTTATTCGGCTACTATGTGGTTACTCCAATCTCAGTGAATTTTTTGGGAAACTACCAGGTAGACCCCAGTATTCTGAATGAATTTGATATTACCTCCTACGTAGGAATTCTCATTACCTTAGTGCTAGCATGTGGACTGTTATTTCAGTTGCCAATCGTAGTGTACTTTCTGAGTAAGGCGGGTATTATTACTCCCAAGTCGCTCATTACCTATCGTCGCCACGCAATTGTGGTTATCCTAATTATTTCTGCTTTAGTAACCCCACCTGATCCGGTTACTCAACTATTGGTTACTTTCCCTCTTATCCTGCTCTATCAGGCTAGTATTCTGATTTCTAGGTGGGTTTTGCGTAAGAAAGAGAAAGCCGAAGCTGCCGCTGAGAATCAGTAAACCGCTATTCACTAGCCTCTTCTACCCTTTGGTACACCGGCTGCCCGGCTAGCTTACGATACGATACTGCTATCTGTGAAATCCGTTCAAATATCTGGGGCATCAATTGCCCCTCATCAATAATCAGATCCGGCATATCCTCCCGAAACGAGTCATACACGGAAGCGACATTAGCAAAATCGTTTAGGCCAGTGAGCTGGCGGGCTGCTAATTGCCAGTTTAGATAAGGAGTTGCTAGTTGTGCATTCTGATATACACTTAGGTTTTGCCCTAGCATCAGCACTCTTTTCCCGGCTACCAGTTCGTCGTACTCAGTAGACTTTACCAGCAGATTTTCAATGTCGGTGACTTCCCGAAGAGAAAAGAAATTATATAGTAGAGCGTATCCATTCAGCACCAGGAGTAAAGCCAACCCAACGGTAACCAACTCGGCAATCAATATCCGCCGAATAATTAGCAGAAAGTGAGTAATAAAGAATGCCGCAGGCGGAATAAAAAAAAGCAGATGGTAAGGAGCCAATTGCCGAGCAAGCAGCAGCGTGGCCAGTGCAGCTACCAGCTTTAATCCCATAATTTGCTGCAATTTACTTTGCTGGTTGGTATAGCGACGATACTTACCAATTTGATAAACAGAAACTATCAGAACCCCTGAGGCAACTGCACTAATAACTAGTAAGTCCCATCCGCCTACATAAGGGGTTCGGGGAAGGTTACGGAATGCCAGAAGATACTGCTGAGTAAATCCTTCGGAAGCTTCGAATAGATAGAAGAATGTAAAGGCGACTAGAAACGGAAGCGCTACTCCGTAGAGCAATAACAGCACCCGACGCAGCGATAGGTTTGCAAAAAACAGGTACGCCATCAACGACGATACTAGGTATACAATGCTAGGAAAGTAGCAGAGAACTGCTAACCCCACAAAGATTCCCGTACTAAGAATACGTACATCGCGCGACTGGCTCTCAATGCGGTAAAAGATATTCCGCAGGGCCAGCAGCACCCAAGTGAGGGATAGCAGCACTGGCGATAAGGTGTAAAAATCGAAAGAGAAACAGGAGAGCAGTCCGTATAGTAAGGCCGGTACGTAGGTGTTCTCGTGGTAGGCTTTTTTTGCCAGCAAGAAATCGTTGAAGATCAGGCACTGATAAGTAGTAAGCAGCGTAGCTAGGATAACGTAAGCGTTCTGGCTTCGGGAAAAAACCAGTTCGATCAGATGATACAGCAGCGCGGCCAGTGGCCCAATGTTATCCCATAGTTGCGTATACAGGCGATCACCCTCTGCCATATTTTCGCCCACCAGCATCCAGTTTAGCTCCGGCAGCGTCAGATAATCGCTCGAGACTAATACGGGTAAGCGCACCAGCATTAACAGCACAAATACGATTAGAATCCGGTACGGGTCGTTGACTCGGAAAAAGGTAAGCAATCCAGATTATTTAAGAAGTTGATAGTTGAAACGATATAGCTGCAAAAAAAGCAATCAACCTTCGTATACCCAAAGACGTGTACTTTTTTGTACAGATTTATGTGAATAATTCGGTAACGGTTGTAAGTTTGTTCATTTAAAGTATTATGGTGTTTGGGTGTTACAGTGTTTAAGTTTAGAGTTCAGTGTTTTAAGTTAGTATCAATAAGTATCAACTATAATATTAAAACACACTAACACTTCGCACTAATAAAACTGATTGATATGAAGGAAAGTAAAAGGCAGCGGCAGTATTCTTCGCTATTGCAGAAAGAATTGAGCGAGATTTTTCAACGTAACGCTTCTTCGCTATTAGGTGCTAATGAATTTGTAACGGTTTCGCAGGTGCAGGTTAGTCCTGATTTAGGGGTAGCTAAAATCTACCTAAGCTTCATGCTCAGTAAACGAAAAGAGCAACTGATGGACACCATTCAGTACAAGAAAAGCGAAATTCGCCGTTTATTAGGTAACCGAATTGGAAAAGTAGCCCGAGTAGTACCCGAACTTATTTTCTTTCTGGACGATAGCGCGGATTACGCCGCCCGTATGGATCAAATCATTTCTAACCTGGATATTCCTCCCGCAGATGAGGATGAAGACTAAGAGCCTAGGGCTAAGAGCAGAAGCGACGGGGTTGGAAGATGGGAGTTTGTACGTTCAAGGTTACAAGTTCAGAGTTGGAAGACGGAAGTCCGAAGCTGTGAACCGTGGGCTGTGGATCGGGCGCCGAGCGCTAGTGAGCGTGCGGTGGCCACCAGTAACTGAGGACAAATGACCAGTAACAAAAAATATTCACTCATTCTCACATTCTATCATTCAGCAATTGAACCATCGAACACTCAAACAATAGAACAATCGATTAATGAACTTCCCTTTACTGGTAGCCCGACGGTACTTTCGCTCTAAGAAAAAGAAGAACTTTATTCAGGTGATCTCCAATATCTCGATGATTGGAGTGGCAGTCGGGACGATGGCGCTGATAGTAGTACTATCAGTGTTTAATGGGTTAGAAGACTTGATCAAAGAATCTAAGAGCACTTTCGATCCGGAAATAAAGATAGTACCCACTATCGGAAAAACATTTGTTGCTACCGACTCTCTGTTGACGCTAATCCGGCAGATAGAAGGGGTGGATGTGGTGACCGAAGTGATTGAGGATAACGCGATGGCCCGTTACCAGGATGCCTCCATGATTGTGAAGATGAAGGGAGTGACTGATAACTTCATGGAACAGCAGCGGCTAGAACAGGCTATGGTGCACGGTGATCTGGCACTGAAGAAAGATGGCATTAATTACGCTATTATGGGCCGTGGTGTGCAATACACTCTGTCAATAGCTCCCTCTAATGAATTTTACGCTATGCAACTGTTCACCCCGCGGCAAACGGCTAGCACCGGTGGGTTTAATCCCGACCCTATGACCCGCTACTTCAGGCGCAAAAACATTATGCCGGGCGGAATTTTTGCTAACGAAAAAGAGTACGACGCCAGCTACGTGATTGTACCCATTGATTTTGCCCAGGATTTATTTGGCTACGACCGGGAACGCACCGCTCTGGAAATTAAAACGAAGGAAGATACCAAGATCAGCAGCGTGGAGCGGCGACTGGAGAAATTGTTGGATGCCTCCGCCTACGATGTGCTTAACAGCGACGAACAGCACGCTAGCCTGCTGAGAGCCGTAAAGTGGGAAAAGCTATTTGTGTACATTACCTTCTCATTTATCCTGGCCATTGCCTCCTTTAATATTTTCTTCTCCTTATCCATGTTGGCTATCGACAAACGTAAAGATATCGCGATGCTCTTTGCGATGGGAGCCAACCAGCGCACGGTAAAGTCTATCTTTATGATGGAAGGAACTCTCATCGCCTTAATTGGAGCGGGTAGTGGGCTTATTGGAGCTATAATCGTTTGTTGGGTGCAGCAGACCTTCGGAGTAGTATCCATGGGAATGCAAACTGCTATTGTAGATGCTTACCCTGTGAAAATGGAAGTGGCTGATTTTCTGTTTACTGCCCTCAGTATCTCACTCATTACATTTTTAGCCTCTTACCGCCCGGCTATTATTGCGGCCCGTACCGATGTAAAAGATTTTTTGTAAAGTTATTATTTTAGCTAAATTGTGGGTTAGCTTTTTCTATCGACCCAACTATCAATCGCTATTTTTTCTCATGAGAGTTTCGACCGAACGGCCCTTTAAAGTCATTTACTCGCTATTTAACCACGAGTACCTAGGCTATCTGTTTGAGTCCTTTGCAGTGCAACTAAACGACCAACACGATTTTACCTTTGAGCACCAAAATATTTCGCATAAAAATGCCCGGGAATTTGCCCAAGAACTAGATGAGCAGGACTATGAGCTTATCCGGCTGATGGACTCCATGCAGCAGGAGGTAATTATCAACAAGTTTCACAAGAAGCGGCTAAAGCCGCACGAGTTTTTCTACAAAGTATATAAGAGCGATAGTGAGCGGCAGCAACTGGTAAAAGATGATATTCATACCTATCTGGAAGATATTCGCCGCCGAATTCTTCCGTTATTGCAGGGCAAGCGGCTATTTGAGATGAGCAACGATGGCGAGCCGGTAGGGAAGGAAATTGAGGTGCTGTCCTAAAAGGCAACTGTACTATTTCAAGTTCGGC
>CAKZYJ010000274.1 GCA_937884755.1 uncultured Flammeovirgaceae bacterium | reverse complement strand
CCGGCCTGAATAGATACGCTTACTTCCTGACTCGCTAGGCCTACCCCGGATACGACGATCTTGTGCCGTCCGGGCGCAATGTTGGTCAATTTGTAACGGCCATCGATCTGGGTAGCCGCTCCCTGAGAAGAACCTTGGAGCATCACGGCAATACCGGGCAGGGACTCGCCTTGGATATCGGTGACCTTTCCAGCTAACTGCCCCTGGTTTTGGGAGTAAAGAGTACTTGTTGAGAAAACAGCCGCTAATAATAGAAGGGTAGTTATTCTAATCATCTAAAAAAAATAGTATGATAAAACGACACGGGGCAAGCCCGGCTCGCTTGTTGATTTTGCTTTTAAATTCAGCTTACTCAAAAAAAATCTAGCATGAAATAATGGTTGCTTTAATCATATATCCCTTTGATAGAAAAAGTACCGTCCAATCGCTCAAATACATCGTAAGCATCCGGTAGATTCATCTCCTCTGTAAATTGAGCATCTTGGTCGGAGCCACTGAGAAAGTACGTTCTATGAGGTTCTACTGTAAACTCTTGCTCGCCACACACAATCTGTTTGGATGCCTGCGCCGTATTGTGTAACCTTAATGTGCCTTCGAACCTCAACCGATACTTAGAACCATCCACTTGGCCGTAGGTACCGTCGCCTCCGTAGATGTAAAGTACGTCCGTCAGTTGTTTTCCCTGCTTTATTTCAGTAGCATAACTCACACTTTGTCGTCCCGAAAGATGACCTGCGAAGAATATTCCGATAGCTAAACACGCTGCCGCCGCGTAGCGCATGACTATTTTGTACAGTGGCACTACGGGGGCTTTACCTTTGGGACGATCCTCGGTACGAAAGAGAGCGGGGAATAATTTATCCTGAATCCGCTCGGGCGAATTACCTATCTCCTCTTCGGACAAAGTGGCATCGTCATCGGTGGAAGCAAGCCAGCGCTCCACCATCTGGATTTCTGCCTCGGTGCATTCTCCTCGGCTGTAGCGGCGCAATAGTTCAGGGGTAACTTTCATCATTGGTGCGTTTATTATATACATCGCACAACAGAAGCATTACCCTTAGTCGGAGACTAAAAAAAACCGATTTTTTGAGATATTTATGAGATAGAAAGATTTAAATATCTGATTTTCAAATGATTAACCCAATGAAAAAATTAGTAAATTTTTAACTTTCAGATATCAGACACCTTCTTCAGGCAGGTGATAGATGTTTGACATCTGTAATAGGCTGGCGGGAGCAGAACTGGTTATTTAAAAAAGCCGAGCAGGAGTAGGCCAAGATAGGAGTAATTAGTCAGGTTTTGGCGCAAATGAGATAAGGCTTTGGTAATATGGGACTCTACACTTTTTTCAGAGATCAACAGGGTTGAGGCAATCTGCTGGTTGGTCATACCCTGCTCCCGGCTCATTTGGTACACCTGTCGACAGCGACAAGGTAACTGATCTACTAGTTCGGTTAGGCGACCCTCGAGTTCGTTCAGGTGAAGTTGATCATCTGTACAGTTGGCGTGGCCGCAGTAGTCTTCCGTTGCAATCGCCATATTTCTCCGGTTCCGTTCTTGTTTACGGTAGTAATCAATAACCTTGAGCTTGACCGCACGTACCAGATACTTTTTAATAGAACCCTCTTCATCGGTAATCTCATAGCGTCTTTCCCACACCGACCGAAAGACATCGTGCACAATTTCTTCTGCTTCTTCGCGGTCACTCACCCGGCTATAGCTAATAACAAACAGTTTCTTTACATTCTCCTCGTAGAGCCACCGGAAACCGGATTCTGTCCGAAAATTGTTATTATACGATGCTGATAAGGGGGTGCGCATTATCCTAAACGTAAAAAAAGATGGTTGCGAAGCTAGATACTAATTTATAACTAGACTAAGTATAAACTAGTTTAAAAATATAGTTTAGTTAATCGCCCAGCAGGCTTTCTTGAATAACCGGAAGAAAAGCCAGTGGTAGCGCAGCGGTATGATAGAATACTACCTCGAGTAGAAGCGATATTCTATCTCCCTCAAACTGGGTTAATGTGTTTTAGAACTCTACTTCTGTAGCTAGAAGTCGCACTACTAGCCCGTCCATATCTTCGGCCAGGCGCATTTGGCAGGCTAGGCGGCTAGTATCAGTCAGTTCCGGTAGGGTATCCAGCATATCCAATTCGGGATCGGTGGCTTCCTTGTATGAATCGTCCCCATCGAGTACCTCCACATGGCAGGTGGCACAAAGGGCCATACCTCCGCAAGTGGCCTGTATAGGGTAATCAGATGCTTTCAGTACCTCCATCAGTGATAATTGCATATCGGTAGGTGCCTCAATGGAGCGACGCTTGCCGTTTTCTTCTTCTACAAAAATTGTGATTAAACCGTCATCCATAGGTTATTAGTCTTTAGTCCCTTGTCCCGTATTCTTCAAATTAACTGATGGCGAGTGACAAATGATCGCGCTACGTGGCGACCACTAAGGACAAATTCACATCGTTGGTACGCCATTTACAGTGGTATACTTGAAG
Source organism: uncultured Flammeovirgaceae bacterium (assembly GCA_937884755.1). Taxonomy (GTDB): domain Bacteria; phylum Bacteroidota; class Bacteroidia; order Cytophagales; family Cyclobacteriaceae; genus Tunicatimonas. Next base: position 17,801 of record CAKZYJ010000274.1, on the reverse strand, counting down.
CTGGGCTTTTTACCGCCACTCACAATACGGTAAGCCGAATGGGACATTAAAGCCGCCTCGTGGAAACCACAGAGAATAAGCTTTAGTTTACCCGGATAGGTATTAATATCACCAATGGCGTAAATGCCCGGTACGTTAGTAGAATAATCTTCGGTGTTGACCACAATGGCATTGCGATCCAAGTTCAAGTTCCAGTCGGCAATTGGGCCCAGTTTGGGACTGAGACCGAATAACGGAATAAAGTAGTCGGTTTCTACCGTCGTTGAGTTCTTCTCATTGTCGGAAATAACACAGGCACCCATACATCCAATACCGTGAATTGCCGTGACGTTGGCATTTAGCCGTAGATTGATTTTGCGCTGGTCGGCCAGACTCATTACTTTTTCAGCTGAATCGGGAGCTCCCCGAAAGCTGCTACCCCGGTGTACAAGAGTTATTTCTTCCGCCACTTCTGCCAAGTAGAGGGTCCAGTCGAGGGCTGAATCACCGCCACCAGCCAGAACTAACCTTTTGCCCTGGAACTGCTCCGGGTTTTTGATGATGTAGGCAATACCCTTTCCTTCGTATTCTTCTAACCGCTCGATGGCGGGCTTGCGCGGTTCAAAGCAGCCTAATCCACCAGCGATCACTACCACCTTACTAAATACTTCGGTACCTTCATTGGTTAGTAGCCGGAATGATTCGTCCTCCAGCTTATCCAACTGTTCTACCCGCTCTCCTAGCGTAGCTGTTGGTTTAAACGGAGCAATCTGTTTTTCCAGTTTATCTACCAGGTCCTGAGCCAGCACGTCGGGGTAACCGGGAATATCGTAAATGGGTTTTTTAGGGTAAATTTCCGAAAGCTGGCCTCCTACCTGGGGCAATGCATCAATCAGATGACAGCGCATTTTCAGTAAGCCCGCTTCAAATACCGCAAATAATCCTACCGGCCCTGCTCCAATAATGCAGATGTCCGTCTCTACTCGTTTATCTTCAATACTCTGAACCATGATAATTAGTCAATTCAAATAACACTCATAAATACGCGAAACTAAGCAAATTGTTTGCTATACGAAATATTATTATGGCAAATAAATTAGGAAATTTTTTTACACCTCCAGATTTTGGTAGATAGTGTTTAGTGTATGTCGGAAATGCTCAAAGTCTTCGGGTTTCAACCCTTGCCAGGCTGCTTTCCGAATCTGGTTCACTTTAGGCTTCATTGCTGATACTTTAGCTTGTCCTTCGCTGGTTAGGTGCACCAGGCATTTTCGCCGGTCCTGCTGGTGGGGAACCCGCTCGGTGAGGCCCTTGGCGCAGAGTAAATCTACGATGCGGGTGAGCGTAGGCATACCTTTGTAAGTGGCCTCAGCCAGTTCACTTTGGCTCAAATCTGAATGAGCGTCTAGCTGTTTTAGTACCATCCATTGGTCTACGGTTACCCCAAAGTCAAATTCGGTAAATTTCTGCTGAGCGTACTGCTTTATGCGGCGCTGGGTTTTTTCCAGTAAAAAAGAGTATTCGCTGTAGGGGTCGTTGGTGGTCATTACTTGATTTTCAGTGGATCACTCCAAATATAGGAATCTTGGTGGGATGTGGAGGAGATTCTATCTCTCAATGTAACTGTTACCGGCAAATCATATCTGTATGGAGTGGTAGTATAGTTAATTTTTCCAACTAGTATCGGAAAAAATTCGTATACTTGGTTAGTTAAATGAGTAATATTATGAGTCCGTATCAGGTTATAGATAAAGCCGAAAAAGGAATATCAGCAACCTTATTTGAGAAATTGGCGAAGAAGAGTGGCTACTCCAAGGCTTCCATCGCGGGATTTCTGGGGTTGGATGTGCGAACCATTAGTAACTACAAAAGCCAAAACAAGAATTTCACTAGAACGGATGCTGAACACCTCTTAAAGCTCAAAGAATTATTTGAAAAAGGAATAGAAGTATTTGGTACTTCAGAAGAGTTTGCTCGCTGGCTGAGTAAACCCGCTTATGGTTTAGAAGGGAGAGTTCCTGAGAAGCTCCTTCATTATATTTCGGGTATTGAACTGGTGCGGCGAGAGCTAATCCGAATTGAGTACGGTGACTTTTCCTGATGCTGCTTTATCGTATTACTAAAGCTAAGTACGCTAATGAATTAGTAGCCTCAGGCTTCCGCAATCGATGGAATGACGATGGGCAGTTTGTAATTTATACTAGTGAGTCTCGCTCATTAGCTTGTCTGGAAAACTTGGTACATCGTAGCCATAGCGGGAACAATCAGCTATTTCGTACTATGATTATTTTTGTGCCCGACGAACTTCCTATTCTTACTATTCAAGAGGTAGAACTACCTACAAACTGGCGAAAAGGTTTTTGTGATACCTGCTTAAAATTAGGCTCAGCATGGTATATCGAAAATAAATATCCGATACTAAAAGTCCCCACCTCTATTATTCCTAATGAACAGAACTATCTTATAAATGTGCGCCATCCAGCCTTTAGCCAAATCAAACTGGTTAGCATGGAAGGCTTTTTCTTTGACCAACGCCTACCATGACCAATAGAGGTAGATGAAAATTCATGAGGTTACTTTCTAGCATTCATTCTCCGTAAGCCATTTTACGAGCTTGAAAATGTAGTAGCATTTCCGTACCATCGTAGAAAATAGCTAACTACATAATTTATGGATTCTTCTCGTCGACAGTTTCTTCAGCAAAGTGCCTTGGGTGGGGTTGCCATCAGTGGTATTGCTTTTGGCGGAGCTGCCACTAACTTTTCTCCTCGTTCAAATAGGTATTTAGAAAAGCACGATATCAAGCTGGCGGTATCGTCTTATTCTTACTGGCACTTTCGCACTCCTAAAGTACCCATTGAGCAGGTCATTGACGAAGCTTCCGCTTTAGGGCTGGCGGGGGTGGATGTTTTGCACCGGCAGATGGAAAGCGAAGAGATTGCCTACCTGAATAAACTGAAGCGGCACGCTTTTCAGAAAGGAGTAGCCCTGATCTCACTCTCAATCCATCAGGATTTTGTGTCGCCCGACGAGGCCGAACGGCAGAAGGCGATTGATCATACGAAGCACTGTATTGATTTGGCTCACCAGATGGGCATTCCCAGCATCCGCCTTAACTCCGGTCGCTGGGGTACCACCGCCTCCTTTGATGACCTGATGGCTAACCGAGGAGTAGAAGATCCTATTGAAGGCTATACTGAAGATGATGCATTTAAGTGGTGCATTGAGTCTATTGAGAAGTGCTTGCCCTACGCCGAAGAAAAAGGAGTACTGCTGGCTCTGGAAAACCATTGGGGGCTAACTTCCACTCCCGAAGGGCTGCTGCGTATTCGCAAAGCGATTGACTCGGAGTGGCTGGGTATTCTGTTGGATACTGGTAATTTTCTGGAAGACCCCTACGATAAACTTAAGATGGTGGCTCCCTACGCCAACTTTATTCAGGCCAAAACCTACTACGGTGGTGGTGAATGGTACACCCTGGATTTGGATTATAAGCGGATAATTAAACTGCTACGAGACGTAAATTATCAAGGGTATATCTCCATTGAGTTTGAAGGCAAGGAAGCTGCTGAAAGCGGAGTTCGTAAAAGTGTAGAAATGCTACGGGAGGCGCTAAAAGCCTGATTTTCAGTCTTGCCCTGAATTAGACTCACTGAGTGATAGCAAAAAACATGGCTACCAATCCGATGACCGCCACACAGGAGATCAGAAAGCCGGCAATAGATACCTTGCTAGGTTTGAGAATCTCCAGTTGTTTACTGCTCGGAAACAATTTGTCTTTGGGAGGCACAGTTGCATTCGCTGGAAGCGTACAGGGTAGGGTAGGGTTACCTTCATCGGTGAGTACCGGAGTACGAACCAGGGCGTAGAACCTATCCAGCTTCTGATCGTCTACTGGCTTGGTAAGCAGGCTGACTACTACGCCCATAGCCAGGCCCGCTAGTAGATAGAATACCATCTGCCAGGGAAGATAGATTACCAATGAACCATCCACTTGACTTATTACCAGCCGGAGGAAATCAGCACCTGGAAATTCGGAGAGTAGGTTAAGCACTAACTGCTGTTCAGTTAGCCACCAGACGAAAAAACCGGTCAGTGTAGCTGCCCAGGCACCCAGCACCGTGGTGCGGCGCCAGAACAGTCCTAGCCAGAAGGCAATGCCCATCATAGGAGCGATCTTCCAGAAAATCTCTAATCCGGCTACTACTCCCGGAAGCCAGAAGGCGAAAGCCATTCCGCCCGCCACAATAAATAGCGAGACAATCCGCCCCACCGTTACGTAATGCCGCTGGTCTTTTCCGCTGCGTAGAGGCTTATAAATATTTTCGGTAAAGAGAGCAGATGAAGCGATCATAAACGAATCGCAGGAACTCATTAACGAGGCCAGCAAACCAGCGAGAAAGATGCCTAGCAAGCCGGGCATAATGGCCGGAAGAAAATCCCGGGCCATCATTCCGAATATCTGGTCCGGATCAATTTCCTGATTACCGTAGTACGCAATGGCGGAGAAGCCAATTAGCGTCCAGGCTACGGTGCAGAAGCGCTTCAGGAAATTACCAGCGGTAAACCCTACCCGTCCGTCCATCTCGGTACGTCCGGCGGCGCAGTTTCCCATAATATGCGGTTGGGTTACAATCCCGATCAGGCCGTTCAGCCCGATGATGATGATGTAGAACAGCCCGATCTCGTAGGGAGCAATGATGGAGAATAGGTCGGGATTAGCGATGGGCGCGTGTAAACCCTGTACTCCCCCCACACTATCTAAAGTAATGGGTAGTAATAGGAAGGAGAACACTACCGTTAAAATACCCTGAATAAAGTCGGTAATAATTGCCGCACTCAGTCCCCCGGCAATGCCGTAGATGACAAAAAGAACGGTCATTACCGCGATGGCTACCTCCGTAGAAACATTATCGCCAAAAGCGGAGGCAATAATGGCCCCTGATCCTTTCAGCATAATGCCGATCGTTACCATCAGGTTGAGCATACCAATTACCGCGTACAGCATGGCCACGCTACGGTTGAAGCGAGCCTCAAACACATCGGCAGTGGTAAAGGCTCGGAAGCGCCGCATCACTGGGGCGATTAGCCAGTAGAAAGGGGTGCCGAACAACCATAACCACTCGTACCAGATGCCGGACAAGCCATTGGTAAATGCCTTGGACGCTACGCTTACTCCCTGATCGGAGTGGGTCCCGGTAGCAAAGGAGTGCATCACCAGCATACGCTTCCCAAACCGGCGTGGCATAAAAAAATCGCTCATGCTTTTCACTAGTCTGGCCGATCTAATACCAATCAGCGTAATGCCCAACAGGTACAGAATGAGGGTTACTACGTCAGCAATATGTAGTCCGAGCATGTAGTTAGTAGATGATACTTTTTTCTGTTGAAGGTAGTGGGTTTTTGCTCAGCCATTCTTGGTTTGGCTCAAATGGTATGCTTTGACAATTCTCTAACATACAAGAAATTAATTAGCTGGTATCGGTTATTCAGTCAGAAGGAGGTTCATCTCGGCCAGTTCATGTCCAATCTGGTGAATTCCTTCCAGTATTTTAGCCTGCTGTTTTTTGGAAGGTTTTTTCTTCCCGGAAATGTACTGGGATAATAAGGTGGGATTTAGACCGATACGCTGAGCGAAGAGTTTGTGGTTGAGTATGCGATATTCCTGAAAAAACTGCTGCCAGTCTAGCGAAAAAACGATTTGATTGGGAGTAAGAGAGTATTCCTCTTCTTCGAAGTATAAATTGGCGGCCTCATGGGCGTTGGATAACAGTTCAGAAACCGTCTTACCCGTAGTAAAGATCGGATAGTCTTCAGTATAGGCAGAAAAACCGGTATTGGTTTTTTCCACCACAAAAGTTATTTTTTTTCTTAGCCTTTTCATCATATGTCTGCTTGTTTACGAATTTTCATTTCTAACCCTTTACCCATTTCCTGACTACCGTGATTGGGAAAAATAATAATTCCTTCTTTATCCGGATGCTTTAGCTTGATATGCGAACCTTTCTGTGAAACCGGATACCAGCCATCCTTTCGTAATAAACGTAAAAGTTGGGCGCACTTCATAGATAAATATAGAAAAAAGTAAATAATTGTTTACTTTTTTAGTCTTTCAATCTCATCCATAGAAGGGGGTACATTCTCACTCCCCCAAGTTTTATTCGGCTCTGCGCTCATTTCCAACACTAATTCTCCACCATCTGTAATTTCCTGATGTGTAAGATAAGCACGGTCTAGCGGCTCACCGTTGAGAATGGCAGATTGAATGTAGCGGTTTTCGGCCGAGTTGTTCGTAGCCCGGATGGTAAAGGGTTGCTCGCCGGCGTTCAGGGAAATTTCATCAAATACAGGACTGCCAATTACGTAGTAGGGCATACCAGGGGCTACGGGGTAGAAGCCCATCATGCTGAAGACCAGCCAGGCCGACATCTGTCCGGCATCTTCGTTACCGCTAAGTCCGCCGGGTTCAGCACTGTATTCTTCGCGGATGATATCGCGTACCCACTGCTGGGTTTTCCAGGGAGCTCCAGCGTAGGCGTACATATACACCGTTTGGTGGCCGGGCTCGTTGCCGTGCCAGTAATAGCGTTGTTCAAACAGCGTATCCAGTTGTTGAATATATCGTTCTCGTCCGCCCATCGCCTGCATCAGCCCGGCGGCATCGTGGGGTACGTACCAGGTATACTGAAAGGGCGAACCCTCGGTGATGAACGGAGCCCGGCTGGCTACCGGATCAAAGGGTTCGTACCAGTCGCCGTTGGCGTAGCGACCCCGAACGTAACCGGTGGTAGTATCGAAGACGTGTTGCCAGTTTTTAGCTCGTTCGGCTAGTGCCTGGTAGTCTTTCTCCTCACCAAGCTGTCGGGCCACCTGCGATAGCACAAAATCATCGTAGGCATACTCCAGCGTGCGGGAAGCCTGCTCGCGTTGGTGGAAGGAGTCAGGAACACTATCTTCTAGTGGGATGTAACCGTACTTCAGGTAGGAATCCATCGCCCGGCGACCTTGCCCGTTGCGGTAGCTAGCTAGGTCGGTATTTACCTCAAAGGCGTTCTTACGCATCATTTTGTAGGCTAGTTCCTGATCAAAGTCATCAATGCCCTTCATCCAGGCATCGCCAATCATAGCGGTTACGTGATCACCAATCATAGCCGAAGTGTAACTATTCCAGGCTGGAAAAATGGGTAGCCAACCGCCCTGCTCAGCCTTCTTCAGCAGCGACTGCACCATATCAGCCGTCCGTTCAGGATTTAGCAGTGTTTGTAGCGGATGCACTGCCCGGAAGGTATCCCACATAGAGAAGTCAGCGTAGTAGTCAAAATCTTCGGCCAGATACACCTTTTTGCTACCACCGAAGCCCAGGTAGGCTCCGTCGGTATCGCTAAACACACGGGGTAAGATCATTGTGTGATAAAGCGCCGTGTAGAACATAACCCGCTCTTCTTCGCTGCCTCCGCTCACCTGTATTTTGCTTAGTTGCGCTAACCAAGCCTCTTCGGATGTCTGCCGTACCTGCTCAAAGTTCCAGTGCGGGATTTCGGCTTCCAGATTTTTCCGGGCCTGATTGATGCTAGTAAAAGAGGTGCCTACTTTCACTTTTACTGCCTGATCTGCCGCTATTTTGATGTAAGCTCCAACTGGCTCGCCTTCCCCTTCAGACTTGGTTTCTCCCGCCTGAAGGTTTTCTCCTCGCCATACGCCAAAATCACTAAAGCTATCTTCTATCTGAATAACAAAGTAACCGCTGAAGCCTGCCGACTCGCCCCAGCCCTGGTAGATGCGGTGCACTGGGTTAAAACCAACAATCTCATTTCGTTCGGGGAAAATCTCTACGAAACCTTCGCTTTCGTCGCTATTGGGTTCAATAATCAGATTTATTGAATTGCTTTGGGGCGTGAAGCGCAGCATGGATGCCCGGGAGGTAGCCGTTACCTCGGCCTGAATCTGATAATCGGACAGGTTTACTGCGTAGTAGGAGGGAGTGGCGGTTTCTTCCTCGTGCGAAAAAGCTGAAGAACGATCATCTGGTTTTACTTCTAAATCTCCAGTAGTAGGCATGATGGTAACGCTACCGTAGTCCTGAGTGCAAGAACCACTCATCCAGCGGGAGCCCCGGAAGCCCTGTATTCTAGTATCCTGATAGTAGTAGGGCGACAGGCATTTTTGCTCGGTGGCGCGAGTCTGGGGAGTCCACTGGGTCATTCCAAAGGGGATGCCCACCGCTGGAAAAGTTTGGCCCCGAAGTTCCGATCCGGATTCGCTATGCATCTGGGCCGTTTCGGTAGTGCTGGGAGCCGTACCAATCAGTGGATTAACGTAGGAAAGCAGAGTAGGAGGAGCGTAAGGTTCGGTAGCGCTACAGGAGAGGAAAAGAAAGCTGGATACGAGGAAAAAAATGCGTATGAAGTAGGTCATAAGTTGGCTGGTAACAAATAAATAACCCTGATAATTTCTAGGATTCTCGGCAATTAACCAAATTCACCGGTAAGCTGCGAAAGTTAGCGTATCTAACGAATATTTTATGAGCAAAAAAGCATTGCTGGTCATCGATATGCAGCGAATCTCTTTCACTGCTCACACCCCGCGCTTTGATGCGGAAGGAGTGGTAAGACGAATCAATACCTTAAGTCGCTATTTTAGGGCAAAAAGTTACCCAGTTGTGTTCGTTCAACACGATGGTACTAAGGAAGGTGAATGTATTCCAGGAACTTTCGAGTGGAAGTTATTACCCGAATTGGTAGTAGAACCAACAGATTCACTTGTTTCCAAAACTGCGAACGATGCGTTTTATCGTTCGGAATTGCACTCTCTTTTGACTAGACTGAAAGTAGATGAATTGGTTGTAACGGGTTGTGCTACTGATTTTTGTGTGGAAGCTACCGTTCAATCAGCGCTGGTGAAAGACCTTCAAGTAACGATGGTGCGAGACGGACATACTACTGCGGACAGACCTAACTTAACGGCTAAAAACGTAATTGACCACTACAACTGGGTGTGGGAAAACATGACTCCTACGAATGGATCGATACGAGTGCTGACTACTGAAGAGGTTTTACATACTGGAGATAATTAACTACAAATCATCAAAAAACAAAACGGCAATCTGACTCTCATACACCAGCGAACAGACACAGCTTTTAAGAAAAATCTAAAATGTGAGTAGAAATAGTAAGTAGAAATGACTCTTTCTTGAGAAAAATTCTGCTAAGAAGTAAATCTTAAAAACTTTATAAGATTATTTTGTATTATAAGTCCACAAACTACTTATAGGTACTCTCACAACCTAGGGGTGCTGTGCCCAGTGGCTAATATCAGTGAAATATGCCTCGTAAACTACGTGTGATAGAGCTATTCTTCTTTTGCCTACTCTTCCTCTCAGTGGAACAAGGGGTAGCTCAAACTCAAGTATCTTTCCAACGGTACGATGTATTAGAGGGGCTTTCTCATAATACGGTACGGGAAAGCATGCAGGACTCGACCGGATTCGTCTGGATTGCCACCGATGATGGTCTTAACAAATTTGATGGTTATACCTTTAAAAAGTATTTTCACGTCCCCCACAACGATAGTATTGCTACAAACCACCCAATACAAGTATTGGAAGAAGGCCCTGACCAGAACATTTGGATCGGCACCTGGGGGGGCGGCATTTATATCTACGACTATCAGCATGACCGGTTCCAGAGTATAGTTGAAACCAGAGATACCAGCCTGCTGGACTTCAGCTTCGTCTATGACCTACACTATGACCGTCAGGGACGAATGTGGGCTGGTACAGTGGGGGGATTAGCTCGAGTTGACACCGAAGACTATTCGTTTACGTACTACCGGCATAACCCCGCCGACTCTACCAGTTTGAGTAACAACCGCGCCATTGCTATCAGTGAAGATCAGGAAGGAAGCTTGTGGATTGGTACGTTAGGTGGTGGGCTGAATTACTTCAATCCGGATAATGGAACTTTTAAACATTTTCGGCATCGCCCCGGTGACCCTGCCAGTCTGAGTCAGGATGATGTCTACTCAGTACTTTGCGATGCCCAGCAGCGAGTATGGGTAGGCACTTGGGACGGAGGACTAAACCTGATGGAAGATCCGAACCAAGGCTTTGTCCATTTTCGTCACCAATCGAACGATTCTACTAGTCTGGCTAATAACCAGGTTTGGGCAATTGCGGAAGACCAACGAGGAAATATCTGGATCGGTACCGATAATGGTCTTTGCTTGTTTCGTGAAGCAGTACGAGCGTTTACTACCTATCAGAACGATCCTTTTGATAAGAAAAGCCTATCATCCAATTCAATCAAAAGCCTGTACGTAGATAATCAGAATCGGCTGTGGGTTGGTACCTATGACGGAGGAGTAAACTTATATGACTCTCGGCCCAATCGTATCCAGCATTACTATCAGCGGCAAAACCAGCCATCGATTTCCAGCAATAATGTAACAGCCATACTTGAGCTCGATCAGAAGCAGATTTTGGTGGGAACTGATGGGGGAGGACTGAACCTGCTGAACCGCCACAGTGGAGAGATTACGCAGTTTGTGCACGATCCGAATAATCCAAAAAGTATAGGGGGAAATAAAGTGAAAGCTATGCTACTGGACCGCCAACAACGGGTGTGGATCGGGTTCTGGAACGGTGGAATGGACTGTTTCGACCCCGATGCTCAGACTTTTACGCACTACCAAAAGAAAGAAGATGAGGAGAATAACTGGCTTGCCAGCAACAATGTGACCTGTTTAGCCGAGGATCAGGATGGCCTCATATGGCTGGGAACCTTCGGAGGGGGGCTTCAGTCATTAGACCCTGCCAATAATCATTTCACTACCTATACCCAAAACCCAGATGACGATGAGAGCCTGAGTGATAAAAATGTTTGGTCAGTCCTGGTAGACCAGCAAAATCACATTTGGGCAGGGACTAGCAACGGGCGGGTAGACATCCTGGACCGTCAACAGAATCGCTTTATCCGCATACTTCCCCGTCCCAACGATAATCGAGGACACACAGTGCTAACGCTGTTTGAGGATCGAGAAGGAAAAGTATGGGCGGGTCTTGAAGGAGGAGGGCTGCGCCTGCTAGATCAGAAAGAAAACAATTATAAGCAGTACACCACTGATGAAGGGCTACCCAGCAATACCATCAATGCAATTGAAGAGGGCAGTGATGGAAATTTGTGGGTGAGTACAAACTTAGGATTAGTTCGTTTTAACCCAGTTTCCGAAAAATACGATCAGTTTACGATGAGCGACGGCTTGCAGGGTTTGCACTTCAACCGCCAAGCCTCGGCCCAATCTTCATCTGGTGAATTTTTCTTCGGGGGTACTGGTGGTTTTAACATTTTTCATCCGGACAGCATATATGATATTCCCATAAATTCTCCCATTATATTCACGGACTTCGAGATATTTAATCAGCGAGTGTCCGTAGGTGCGAATGACTCGCCACTGGACGTAAATATCAACTACCAAGAATCAATCACCCTCTCCTACGAACAGTCGGTATTCACCCTATCCTACGCTAGCATAAACTTCACCAATCCGGAGCAGGTGCGTTACCAATACCGCTTATTAGGCTTTATCGACGATACCTGGCAAGATGCGGGGACAGACCGAAAAGTAACCTATACTAATCTTAATCCAGGTCAATACGTGCTTGAAGTAGCCGGGCACGTGGGGGATGAAATAACGCCGGTACGTCAATTAGCTATAACCGTTACCCCGCCCTGGTGGCGTACTTGGTGGTTCTATATTACTGCGATGCTGTTTTTCATAGCACTTACGTACGCGATCTATCGGCTGAGAACCCAGCGTATTATTCGTAATAACCGAAGGTTAGAAGCACTAGTAGCCAAACGCACTAGTAAACTAAGGCAGGTAAATGAGGAACTACGCAAAAAGAACGAACTGATACAAGATCAGAAGGAAGAAATTCAGACCCAGGCAGAAGAATTGATTGACTCTAATGCTGAGATTCGATCTATTAATCAGCGGTTAGAGGATACCGTAGAAATGCGAACTGCTGATCTACGTAAATCGAATGAAGAGCTAGACAATTTTGTTTATCGGGTATCGCATGATATTCGAGCCCCTTTATCATCAGTCCTTGGGTTACTGGAGCTGATGGGCCTAACCAAATCTGCTAATGAGTTGAATAGCTACCGGGAGATGGCCACTAAAAGCATTAACAAGCTTGATGGTTTTGTAAAAAATATCCTGGATTACTCACGGAATTCCAGATTACAACTACAGAATAAGCAAATCGATTTCCACCAGCTTCTAGACGATATTCTGGAAGACCTTCAGTACATGAATAATGCTTGGCGGCTACGAGTTATTCGAGAAATTGACGATGAGATTACCTACTATAATGATCCTATGCGGTTGCAGGTAATATTCAGGAACTTGTTATCGAATGCCGTGAAGTACCAGAATTTACACTCGAATGATTCATTGGTGAGGGTACAGGTAAAAATTAAAACAGCTGAAGTCGTCATAACTGTAGCCGACAATGGAATAGGCATTAAGAAAGAGCAAGTACAGCGAGTTTTTGAAATGTTTTATCGAGCTGATGATCAGGCGGCCGGATCGGGAATCGGACTGTACATTGTGAAGGAGACAATTGATAAGTTAGGTGGCACTATCAATTTGTCTTCTCAATTGGAGAAGGGGACTACCTTTGTGGTAAAACTACCTAATTACCCTCCTAAGAATGGGCAATAGTTTGTGTATCTCATCGTAGGCCATTTTAAGTCATTATGGAAAAAAGGTAAACGAAAACGGATAGGCGGTGTACCAGATACCTACGAGCATCAGAACGTACGGATCAATTTACGGACTAGTCAGACCCGGTTGCACTAGTTCCTCAATACCAGCTTCTTCTTTGGCCTGATCTACGATTGCCTTTACATCGGCTAGTAGCGCCGGAGCATCGTAGATGATACCATCCTTGATCGTGTACTTCACTCCACCTACGCGGGTTACCTCATTGTTCTCGTTGAGCTTGATTGCCTTGGTGCCGTAGAGGACTTTAAGATTAGCCAGCGGGTTTTCTTCTATCAAAATCATATCCGCCAGTTTGCCTACTTCAATAGAACCGATCTCCTGTTCCATGCCTAAAGCTTCGGCTCCCTTCAGCGTAGCGGCCCGAATTACCTCCAGCGGGTGAAAGCCGGCTTCGCGCAATAATTCCAGTTCACGGATGTAGGCAAAGCCGTAGAGTTGATAAATAAAGCCCGAATCAGAACCGGTAGTGACGCGGCCGCCTCGGTTTTTGTACTCGTTCACAAATTGCATCCATCGAAGGTAGTTTTGTCTCCAGTTTATCTCTTCTTCGGTCCCCCAATAGTGCCAGTGCGACCCGTGTGATACCCGACTGGGCTCGAAGAATTTCCATAACGAAGGTAAGGTATAATCGGCGTGCCATTCGGCGGTACGAGCTCGCATCAGGTCGCGGTTGGCTTCGTAGATGTTGAAAGTTGGGTCGATGGTAAAGTCTAGTGCAATCAGTTCGTCCATCACCGCATGCCAGCGTTCCGATCCAGGTTTAGCCGCCTGTAGCCATAGTCGCCCGGCCTCGCTAAAGCGATGCTGTTCATTCTGGTAGTTATAATATAGTGGGTAGTTCTGAATGGTGCGTTTGGTGAATAATGCTTCGGGCAAACCGTACCAGTGTTCCATGCTGGTGAGTCCCATGCGAGCTGTATTCAGTACATTGAGCCAGGCAACGTTGAGTTGGGCGTGGTGGCAGGCTGAACGCAGATTAAACTTCTTGGCTTCGTCTAGCGCAGCCTCCATAATATCGGGTCTAGCCCCAAAAAACTTAATGCCGTCGGCACCACGTTCGGCAATACTTTGTACCCAGCTACGCGCTTCCTCGGGGCTGTTCACTCCGTTTGCTAATCCCTGTCCGAAGAAGGTATAGGCTTTAATCCGGGGAGCGGTGATCGTATTGCTAGCGCTCTTATCTCTTTGGTCTAGTGTCCACTCCAGACCGTTGCCGCTACCGGGGTCGCGCACTGTGGTGATGCCGTGAGCCATCCAGAGTTTGAAGACGTACTCGGCCGGAGTACCCTGACCTTTGCCCCCGATGTGACCGTGCATATCCACTAAGCCTGGCAGCAGGTACATTCCTGAAGCATCAACTTCCTTCCCTCCTGCTTTTAGTTCCGGTCGACTTTCGGTCTTAATCGGTACTCCCGGATAGCCTACCGTTTTAATGGAGGTAATGCGGTTGTTTTCTACTACTACATCTACCGGACCAATGGGGGGCGAACCAGCACCGTTAATAACTGTAGCTCCCCGAATAATCAACTGCGGAAAAGGACCCTCGCCTTCGCTACGTTCGGGAGCCCGAGGAATAGGATCTTCTTGGGCGTAGATCAGGAGGCTAGTCGAGAAAAAAAGAATGAGGGTAAGGAAAAGGTTCATGAAAGTTCGGCTGGTTATGTAGTGATCGTCTATTGATTGAGGGATATTCGGTTCGTGGGCTAGAAAGGCGATTCGTAAACTTGCTGCTTTGTTTGCACACGCCTCTAATATATCAAAAAACATTAATACCCTAGTACAAAAAAAAGCTACCCCTTTCCGGAGTAGCTTCTAAAAAATCCTTCTTCTGAAAAACTAGTGCTTACACTTTGGTAATAGACTTTTCCAGATCGTCGATTAGCTTTTGAGAAACCAGGCGAGGCTTGTCTTGCTTAGCTGCTTTTAGTAAGCCAACTGCCTTTTCGCCGTACTCTTTCAAGCCGGAAGGGTTCTTGTCGTAGCCGTAGCTACCCAGGCACCACTCCAGTTTTTCTTTGATGTCAGTGTACTTGTCGTCTTTCATCTTCTCAAACTTAGTCGCTGCTTCCTGACAGGTTTTCGCTAGCTTGTCAGCCGGAGCCATTATGGGAGCTTTGGAAGTAGCCTTACCGTTAGTCTTCGGAGTAGCTTTCTTAGCGGCAGCTTTAGGAGCTGCTTTTGAAGCAGTAGCCTTGGTAGCTACCTTTGCTTTAGGAGCAGCCTTTGCTTTAGAAGTAGCTTTAGCCGTCGCCTTGGCCGGACTCTTAGCTGCAGCTTTTGTAGTGGTTTGGCTCTTAGCAGCGGTAGAAGTTTTAGCTGCTGTTGCCTTAGTGGTTTTTGTGGATTTAGCCATAACTCAAACTGGTTTAGTTACAAATAGAAAGAAATATGATTTATGATTAGAAAAAAAGAATACGCGGAAAACTGAGTGCCTATCGTATATCTAATTGAAATTCAGGCGAATTGTTTGGGAAAGGGGTAGCGTAGCAATTACCGGACAAAGGTAAAGAAGGATTTCTGGTATGCGCAAATACTGTAAATAATTTATACAGTATTTTTATTATTCGTCCCATAAAATTAAAAAGTGTTAAACCTAGTATAAAAAATAAGCCTGTTTTGATTTTAACGTAGCTGATAAACAGAAGGTTAGCTCCGGAGCAAATCTTATTTTAGCCAACCATTGGTTAATGATAAAGAAGTTGTCAACAAAAAATTATTAACTGGTTTTTCAAAAATTACTAGATTACGAGATGAATTTAGCAAATACTCAGTGACAACGAACATTCTTGCCTGTTTTTATGAGATTTATGAAATACGCTGCTTACACGAATGCTTACCTCTAACCTTTCCTGTATATGACCCCCACTACCACCATTGAAAAGCCCCGATTAAGTTTCTGGCAAATCTGGAACATGAATTTTGGCTTCCTGGGAATACAGTTTGGTTTTGCACTACAAAACGCTAACACCAGTCGCATCTTCGAGACGCTAGGAGCCAGTGTAGACGATATTCCTATTCTGTGGATTGCAGCTCCTACTACCGGGCTATTGGTGCAACCCATCGTCGGCTACTTCAGTGATCGTTCCTGGCATCCCAAGCTGGGACGACGGCGCCCGTTCTTTCTGGTTGTGGCTATACTCGCCAGTATTGCTCTGATTATGATGCCTAATTCACCAGTGCTGTGGATTGCCGCCGGTACCCTCTGGATTATGGATGCTTCTATTAACATTTCGATGGAGCCGTTCCGCGCATTGGTAGCCGACATGCTACCTTCCAAGCAGCGAACGCTAGGCTTTGCGGTGCAAACATTTTTTATTGGGGTAGGAGCGGTGGTAGCTTCGGCCTTGCCCTACATGCTAGCCAACTGGTTTGATGTGGCCAACACCGCCCCCGAAGGCCAGATTCCCGACTCAGTGAAGTGGTCGTTTTACCTGGGTGGGTTTGCCTTCTTTACGGCGGTACTGTGGTCGGTGCTGCGGACGCGGGAATACCCGCCGGAGGAATTCCGCCGCTACAACGGAGAGGAAGGTACTGAATTGCAGGACGAGGGCATTAGCCAAATCTTTACCGATTTTGTAAGTATGCCTAAGACGATGGTACAGTTGGCGGTAGTACAGTTCTTCACCTGGTTTGCGCTGTTCTGCATGTGGCTGTACACTACTTCGGCGGTCACCAGCCACGTGTACGGCACTACGGATACTACTTCTGAGCTGTACAACGAAGGGGCTAACTGGGTAGGAGTTTGCTTTGCCGTTTACAATGGTTTCTCAGCGGTGTTGGCATTTATGCTACCGGTGATGGCGGAGAAACTGGGAAGAAAACGAGTGCACTTGATTGGCTTATGCATTGGCGGGTTAAGCCTGATCTCAATTTACTTCATCAGCGATCCCAATTTACTGCTGGTTTCTATGCTAGGAGTAGGTTTTGCCTGGGCAAGCATACTCACTATGCCCTACGCCATTCTGTCCGGCTCATTGCCTCCTTCTAAGATGGGTATCTATATGGGTATTTTTAACTTCTTTATCGTGATTCCGCAGATTATTGCTTCGGGAACGTTAGGTTTCATCTCCCGTACCTTTTTCGATAACCAGGCGATTTACGTACTGATGCTGGGCGGGGCCGCTATGATACTGGCCGGCTTTCTAGTACCCTTGGTAGATGACGTGGATGACGAGGCAGTAGAGTCTTAACGGGGCAAGCTACTAATCCACTCTTCAATCAAGGCTACGCCCTCTTTATGCACCAGTTGGCGACCTAACTCGGGCATGCGTACTCCAGGGTCGGTAGAAGATAGTCGGTGCCAGAGAATAGACTCTCGGGGACTGCCCGGCAAGATGTCATAAGCATGTCCGCCTGAGCCGCGTCCAGCAGCCACTGGAGGCTTACGGATGCCTAGAGCCGTAGGGTTTTCCTGATAGTAGTCGAGTAGCAATCCCGAGGTGTTAGCCGGAGCTTCAGAGCGGTGGCAGTGGGCGCAGTTAATGTCTAGGTAGGCACGGGCTCTTTCCGCTACCGAGCCACTGGCCGGGTCGTTCCATACTGCTAACTTAGGTAAGTCTTCAGAAGTGGGTAGGTTAGTAAGAATGTCCGCTTCCTGCCAGTGTACGAGTTGGTTTTGAGTACCTTCTTTAGGATAATCATGATCTTTGTTAAGCTGCCGGGCCGTGGGGCCAATAGGCAAAATCTCCTGATTACGGACGTGGCAGCCTTTGCACTGGTTTATGTTGGGGACGGAGTAGGCCAGCTTCATTTTCTTACCATCGGGCTGACGCCAGCTTACTTGTTTGGTGCCTCCGGCTACTTCCAAATAGGCTTCGGTTTGTTCGTCGTTCCAGATATAGGGCAGTGCGTACCAGCCATCGGCTTCGTGTAGCAATACGCGGGTTTCCAGCAACCTTCGGCCCTTCTCCGGTTTACGAAAATCGTGCGGATAATAAAACGTCTTAATTAGGGCGGAACCTACCGGAAAATCCAGCACTTCCCGTTCCCGATAATCCGCCGTTTCTCCGTCAGGAACTTGCACAAAACGTAACTTC
>CAKZYJ010000273.1 GCA_937884755.1 uncultured Flammeovirgaceae bacterium | reverse complement strand
ATACCCTCAACTACGAAATGGGGTTCAACCAGGATAATATTCTGAATATTGATTTACAGGGGGTAGATCATCAGTTGCTGGAAACCGAACTGCTAAAGGTACCAGAAGTAGAACGCGTGGCTTATTCTTCCCAGATAATTGGAGCGAGCCGAGCGGGTAAAACCTGGGTGATGCATGAAGCTACCCAGGATTCCAGCGAGGTGTTTCAGCAATTTGTGGATCAGTCGTATCTCTCTCTTCACGGTATCAATTTGTTGGTGGGTGAAGCGTTTCCTGAGTCGGCTACCCACGATGAATCTGTGGTTATTGTTAATGATAAATTAGTAGAAAAGCTGCTCGATGGAAATCAGGTAGATGCTCTGAATCATACGCTGAAACTCAGCGATGAAAAAGAAGTCCGCATTATTGGAATTACGGCAAACTTCAACTACGCTACCCTAAAAGATTCCATCCAGCCGTTCTTCTTCCGCTACCAACCCGAGCAGTTTCGTTACGCCAATGTAGAAATACACACTACTGACTTGTTTGCTACCATGTATAAGGTGCGTGAAGCCTGGGGGCAGTTAAGCGATCGTGAGTTATCAGCTAAGTTTTTATCAGACACTATTGAAGAAGCTTATAGTTGGTACTGGCCCTTACTAAAAATAGTGGGTTTTCTGGGTCTACTGGCTATTTCCGTATCTTGCCTGGGGCTGCTGGGCATGGTAGTACTGACTGTGGAGAACCGCACTAAAGAAGTAGGGATACGAAAGGTACACGGTGCCTCCTCTGGCCGAATACTCATCCTGCTCACCAAAGATTATCTTAAGATGATGACTATTGCGGTGATTATCGCGGTACCGGTCACCTACACATTATTTAGCCAGATGAATCCCTTCATTCTAAAGTACCGACCCGACATTAGTATAAGCTCTATTTTATTGAGTATCTCTATTTTACTGTTACTAGCCGGAGCCACGCTGGCCTCCCAAACCCTACGGGCTGCGGCCACTAACCCTGCTGAGACCCTAAAGTACGAATAGTCTGTTCGTAAAATCGTATCCTCTGAATACTTTACATCAGATTGGTTAAGTTACCTATATATTTTTTTGCAAAAAATTAAGGTTTTTCAAAATCTGTAGATAATTTAGCCAGCAATATTTTGCTGCTGCCATGTTGAAAGATACGAGGTGGGTTTGTTAAAAATGGTAGTTGCGCCTAGGTTAGACCACTTTATGCAATAAGAGTAGTGTGAAATACTTCCTCCGTAATGATAATCATACGCCATACCAAGCTGGAGAATTTGGCATAATTATTATTGAGGAATTGGTATACTGTACATCAGTAATACTTCGTTGAACACATACTTACTACTATTGCCAAAATCGGCGGATATGAGACATTGCTTTATAAATTTAGTCCTGGGACTTCTACTGTCAGTAGGGTCGGGCTTAACCGGGAAAGCTCAGCCTATTATGGAGATTGATAGCCTGGAACGAGTGCTGGCTCAAGCTCAGGATACTACTCGTGTGAGAACGCTTTTTCGGCTGGCACTAATGTACCAGTATTCCGAGCCGGCAACAGCTATGCAGTATATTGAAACTTCTCTGTCGTTGGCCAAAATGCTACAGGATGATCAGGGCATCGGTGACGGACTGCTTACCCGAGGCCGCCTAAAGCGAGGACTTGGTAATTATGATGAAGCGCTGGAAGATATAACCACTTCGCTATCCATTTACGAAACCATTCCAGACAGTTCACAAATGGCAAATGCTCTTAACGATATTAGCATTGTGTACGCCATGTCGGGTAATGATGATAAAGCTCTGGAGTATTTTGAAGAAACCTTAAGAATTTTTCGCAGTATTGGTAATAGCAAGGGCGAGTCGCAGGCACTCAACAATATTGGTATCATGCATGAGTCTGCCGGACGAATTGCTATTGCTCAGGATTACCTCATTCGTTCCCTGGAAATTAAGATAGCTAGAAAAGACACCATTGATATTTCCCGTTCTTATCATAATCTGGGAAATATTACTCAGAAAATGGGTGATCTGGAGACAGCATTGGCCTATTATCAGAAGGCAGAGGAGCTGTTTCGCAGCACAAATGATAAATATGGTCTAGCGGGCAATCTGAATGCCATAGCGGAGTTTTATTATCAGAAAGATAAATTTCAAAAAGCTCGAGCTCACGCTACTGAAGGACTAAGAGTTGCTCAGGAAATTGAATCTCCTCAGTTGATAAAAAATGCCAGCAAAACCCTGGTAGATATTTCGGAAAAGCTCCGAAACTATTCTGCTGCTTTCCGGTATTTACAGATTCATACTGCGGCCAAAGACAGCTTGTTTAACGAAAATCAGGCTAGCCATTTAGCTGAGTTGAAGGCGAAATTTGATAACGAGAAGCAAGCTAGTGAGATTGCGATGCTCAAGAAAGATCAGCAGTTGCAGGAGGCCCACATTAAGCGGCAGGAACTTATTGAGTATGTGCTGATCATTGGTATTTTCCTGCTTTCTCTTCTATTGGGAATCTTTATCTATGCTTACCGGGTCAATCGGCGGCAGAAGAGACTACTAAGTATACAGAATCGGGAGATTCAGCAGCAGCAACATACATTGCAAGAGCTGAACCGTACTAAGGATCGTTTGTTCTCTATCATCTCACACGACATTAAAGGTCCGCTCAATACCCTACAGGGATTTGTCGCGCTATTAAGTCAGCAGATTGATGGTATGACCCTTCAGGAAATGAAAGAGATGAGCACCCGGATCAGCGACTCACTCGGTAATCTACATCAACTATTAGAAAATTTACTCACCTGGTCGCTTTCTCAGTTGCGACAGCAACGAACCACCCCGGAGTGTTTCTCTATCCACGCCTTAGCTCAGAACATTGTTCAATTATACGAACCCACAGCGACTGAAAAGAAAATTACTATCCTGAACCGGGCCGACCGAGAGATTGAAGCCTGGGCTGACCGCAATGCCGTGCATACGGTGCTCAGAAACTTACTGGCGAATAGTATTAAATTTTCGCACGCTCATACTACCATTGAGGTCAGAGCAAAGGTACAAAACGAAGAAGTTATGGTGAGCGTCACTGACCAGGGTACCGGTATTGATCCGGAGGTAGTGGCCAAACTATTCTCCCTGGATAAGAAAACATCTGGTACTGGAACAGCCAATGAGCAGGGAAGTGGCTTTGGCTTAATTCTTTGTCAGGAGCTGGTCAAGAAAAATAAAGGTCACCTGTGGGTAGAAAGTGAAAAAGGAAAAGGAAGCACCTTTACTTTTACCCTGCCTCTTGCTCAGTACACCTCTGTTAGAGAGCAGAAGCAAGCTGCTTCGCTAGATGAATCCTTGGCAGTAAAAGTCTGAATGGTGAGGGCGGCATTAACCGCTAAGGATAGTTGAGATGGAGAGACTGTAGCTAAAGCACCTTCAGCTATCAGTATGGGTTCTTCAAAGAGCTGATATTTGATTTATCTGGAAGAATAGTTTTACTTGCCCTTATCGAGTACCATTCTTTCCACTGTATGAAATACATCATCATAGCCATAGCGGGCTTTGTGCTTTCAGGTGTGGTAGTTCAAGCCCAGGATTTTCCTCCGCAGCACCCCATTGTACCTACGTTCGGAGGTATCTATGATATTCCTGAAGTACGGAAGAAGCCCGATACTACACTAACCTATCAAATTGTAATCGATGTAACTCAAGGCGCCGAGGAGTACGATCAACTAAACCCAGCCCTGAACAATATTGCTCGCATGCTAAACCTTCACGGGTTGGGTGGAGTACCGAAAGACAAGTTAGAGGTAGTAGCCGTTATCCATTCGCTAGCTACGCCTACGGTACTGTCTAATGAAGCGTATAACGAAAAGTTTGGCTGCGATAACCCTAATGATAAGCTGATCCGAGCATTGAGTGAAGCTGGAGTATCACTCTACGTATGCGGTCAGTCTTTACTAGCCCGAGATTTTTATCCTCAACCCCTGCATCCTGATATTACGGTTTCAATCTCGGCGCTTACTGTCCAAACCGAGTACCAACTGAAGGGCTATGCCTTGCTGAAATTTTAGCTAGGCTGATCCAGCAATTCGTTCATTCGTTCGTTGAACTCCTGCACAAACTCATCGTAGTACTTGCCGGTGCCCGGGCCGCTAAAGCCGGTATGAATATTAGCAACTTCTCCCTCGCGGTTAATGTAGATGAGAGTAGGAAACGACATTACCCGGTTAAGCATCGGCAGGGTTTGGGCAGCCTTCTTTTTGTTGGATACTCCGGCAAGTAGAAAGTCGTAGGGTACGTTTAACTTATCTACCATTTTCTGTACCCGGCTGCTGGCGTACGTAAAGTCATCTTTGCGTTCGTAGGCCAAACCAATAACTTCTACCCCTCGGTTCTGATTGTTCTGGTACCATTCAGTGAGGAACTTAGTTTCGTCCATACAGTTAGGGCACCAGGTTCCAAACAGTTGAACTAACACTACTTTATTATCATACTTGGGGTCACTCAGTGAGACACTGTCTCCCTTCAAATTAGGGAAGGTAAACGCCAGTCGATCATACCCTTCCTTCAGGTAGGTAAGGGTGTTGGCATCGGCCAGCGCCGCGTTCTCATCGGGCCGGGCAGTCCAGGTAGTTTGGTAGTGCGAACCCGACCAAAAATCGCCCATCAAAGTGCCATCATCCTGTAGTTCGGCTTGGAATAAAAAGGCATGCTCTCCATCGAAAGCACTGAGCATAATCTGACCGTCAACCACGTTGCCTTCCAGAAAACGATAGTCGCCAGTGGAGGTCAGAAATGAGCCAGTTACCTGGTTACCCTGCTGCTCAAAAATCCCAACTGAAGCCAAGCTGTCGTCGGCAAATTGTACCGCCCATTTACCGCTAATCTCTGCCGAAGATTCTGATGCAACCGGGGCGAAGCGGTAGTCTTCTCCAGCCACTGCTTCGAACGGAAGTCGGTAGTTGTCGGCGTAATTTTTTTGCCAGTAACCCACCCATCGGTTACCTTCATTTTTGGCTACAAATTCGGTATCGAAAATATGCATCGGCACCCGAACGGAGTCTCCCTCTAGGTACACCTCATCTACCCTCAATTCCTCTTCTGCATTCTGAAGAAAAAGTTCGTACTGAGGGTCACCACTCGGGGAAGCACCCACTTCTTTTAGGTTGAACGTGAAGGGCAAAGTCTGTCCTTGCATATCGAGAGTAGCCCGCCAGATTCCTGTCGAGAGGGCCGGGGTTTCGGGTACTTTCTGGCCTGAGGATGAACAGGCTCCCAGCACAATTGCAAGTGCAAAAATGAAAAAATTAGTACGTAGGATCATAGAGTAGAGTATTCAATAAAAAGCGCAAGATAACCCTCGCTGTGCAATAAATGAAATGATTAGAGATAAGCCATCAACCCTTCTTAATTAGCCAGCTAACTTTATGTTATTATTTGGGTTATTGTTTTGGGAAATCCAAAAATAACAAAGTTATTGTTTTCCTAACACAGTGATAGTAATTTGCTATCAAAAGTTATCAAGGTTAGGGTGACAAATTGTACTTTTAATAAGTACAGGGGCTAAATCTTGCGAAAAATGCGGGTCAGATTGTAAGAAAAAGAGAGAAAGTGGTGGTAAAAAGTGGGAGAAAGTGGAGGATATTACATAAACTATTTGTAGCTTTGCTATAATAAGTTGTTTTTCGGATGAGGCTAACATGGCAATCTTCACTGGGGAATATGAGTGTAAAATGGACGCCAAAGGGCGCGTACTACTTCCGGCCAAAATTAAGGCTCGGCTGCCCGAATGCTCCAAGCACGAAATTATTCTTTCCCGGGGTTTCGAGTCTTGCCTGATTATATATACGAAAGAGGAGTATAACAAGGTATATGAAAAGTTTTCCACGTTAAGTACCTATAATCCGGAGCAGCGGAAATTGCAGCGCACTTTTTTTAGAGGAAGCTCAGAGGTAGAGATGGATAACCTAGGACGATTTTTAATTCCTAAGCGCATGGTGCAGTACGCTCAGCTTGAAAAAGAACTACTAATTGTTGGAGCAGGCGGCGTGCTGGAAATTTGGAATCCGGACGTATACGATGAGCATATCGTAGATAGTCCGGAAGAGTATTCGGAACTAGCACAAAGACACCTGGATGTACAGTATAATGGAATCAACGGAGATGGTTATGTATCACCAGCCGGTGCTGCTTAAGCAGAGTGTTGCGGGTCTCGTCTGGAACCCATCGGGTACCTACGTGGACCTTACCTTCGGCGGGGGTGGACACAGCCGAGAAATCCTCGAGCGATTGTCGCCGGAGGGACGGCTGCTGGCCTTCGACCAGGACCCTGATGCCGTGGTTAATGCCGAGGGGATGAACGTGACTTTGATCGCCGCTAACTTCCGTTTTCTGAAGCGCTACTTGAAGCTGTACGGAGTTAAAAAGGTGCACGGTATTCTGGGTGATCTAGGAGTTTCCTCTCATCAATTTGACATTCCCGACCGTGGGTTCTCCACCCGCTTTGCCGGGCCGCTGGATATGCGAATGGATACCAGCGCATCCACTACCGCCGCCCACATTCTAAATGAGTACAGTGAGCAGCAACTACATCAACTACTGGGTATGTACGGTGAGGTGAGAAACGCCCGAACGCTGGCGCAAGCGTTGGTAGCGGAGCGGGTGCAAAATTCTTTTGAGACCGTAGACGATCTGAAGCGGGTTTTGAGTCGATTTGCTCCAAAAGGTAGGGGGTCTAAATACTACGCCCAGGTGTTTCAAGCGTTACGTATACAGGTGAATGAAGAACTAACTGTGTTAAAAGAGATGCTGGAGCAGTGTGCCGACGTGCTGCTACCGGGTGGCCGACTGGTCATTATCTCTTACCACTCGCTGGAAGACCGGCTGGTAAAAAACATGATGAGTAAGGGGAGCTTGTCGGGTGAAGTACAGCAAGACTTTTACGGAAATGTACTGCGGCCCTTCCGGCCAATTATTAAAAAACCAGTCGTGCCCTCGGCAGCTGAGATTGCGGAGAACAACCGGGCCCGAAGCGCTAAGCTACGGATTGCCGAACGACTAAGCTAAAACAGGTAGATATGAAAACAGCGGTTAGAAATAAATACCGAACCAAAAAGAAAGCCAAGGCTCCCAAGAATACTTTGAAGCGCACTGCTCCGAAGGGAGCCTCTTCCAAGAAAGTGAGTTCTCGTCCGAGCCTGTTCAGCCGGGTGGAAAATGCGGTTAGCTTCGATACCTCATTTGAACGGGGGCTACCCATTCGCTTTGTTCCCTACGTACTCTATTTCACCATTATTGGCCTGTTTTATATTGGTAACAATCATTACGCTGAGCGAATGATCCGCAAGCGTAACCAACTGGAAAAGGAAGTAGAAGACATGCGGGCTAACTATACTACGCTCAAGGCCGGATATATGCTGGAGAGCAAGCAGTCGGAGGTGGCCAAGCGGGTGAAGCGGCTCGGCCTGATAGAAAGCGATACCCCACCTAATAAGCTTATCATATCCCGACCGTGAATATCAAAAACTCCATAGTGCTGCGCGTGCGTATCGCGTTTTTGGTCGTCCTGGGGGTGGCGGGAGTGCTAGCGTTCCGGATTATCAATCTACAATCGGAGGCTGGTGATCACTGGCGGGAGCTAGGTGAGCAGGTGACGGTGCAGTATCGGGCGGTCCCGGCTTCAAGGGGAAATATCTACTCTGACGATGGCAGCCTGCTGGCTACCTCTTTACCGTACTACCGGGTAGCGTTTGATCCGACGGTAGCCCACGATACCTTGTTTCGCCCCCACGTACAAGCTTTGAGCGAAAAGCTGGCGGCGTACTTCGGGACTACTGCTTCTACCTACGAACGTAAGATAACCCAGGCCCGACAAAATGGGCGGCGTTACGTGCTACTCAGTAAGAAAAAAATCAACCATCTGGAAAAAGAAAAACTAGCTCAGTGGCCTATTTTCCGACAAGGACGTTACGGCGGCGGTGTCATTTTCGAACCGGTGCAACTACGGTATAAGCCTTTCGGGTTTTTAGGCGCTCGTACCGTAGGCTTCGTCAATACCAACGGCGAAGGAGCCGGATTGGAATACAGCTTTAATAAGTACCTGAGCGGACAGGATGGGCAAGGCCTGTTTCAGAAGATGCACGGCAACCACTGGAAACCAGTATACAACGGTTCAGAAATCAAGCCGGTTAACGGGTTGAACATTGAAACTACGATTGACATTAATCTGCAGGATGTTACCCAGGCTTCTCTGCTATCGGCTTTGTACGAGCACGATGCCGAATACGGCTGCGCCGTAGTAATGGAAGTAGCTACGGGCGAAATTAAAGCCATCTCCAACCTGACCAAACGAAAGGACGGTAAGTACGCAGAAATCTATAACTACGCTGTGGGCGGGTTAACCGAACCGGGATCTACCTTCAAACTGCCCTCGGTGATTGCACTGCTGGAAGAAGGCGGATTACAACTGGATGATACTATCGCCACCGGTAAAGGAACCTACCGTTTCTATGATCGGGTAATGCGAGATTATAAGTGGGGAGGGTTCGGTACCATCACCTTGAGAGAAGCTTTTGCCAAGTCATCCAATATTGCTATCTCCCGCTGGGTAGATCAGTACTTTGGCCTGAAGCCCAGCCTCTACGTGGAGTATCTGCAAAAAATGGGGCTAACCGAGCCGCTGGGATTTCAACTGGCCGGTGAAGGTATTCCTTATATTCCGAATCCGGAAGACAACGGCTGGAGTGGAGTAACTCTGCCCTGGATGTCTATCGGCTATGGATTGAAACTCACGCCACTGCAAACGCTATCAGTCTATAATGCTATTGCCAACAACGGCACGCTGATTCAGCCGATACTGGTAAAAAAAGTAACCCAAATTGGCCGGGAAGAGCAGGCTTTTGAATCGGCAGTACTACGGGAGCGAATTTGCTCACCATCTACACTGCGCAAAGTTCGGCAATTGCTGGAAAGCGTAGTGCAGGAAGGAACGGCGAACAATATTCGTAACGACTACTACCGGGTGGCTGGAAAAACCGGAACGGCCAAAATACTGGTCAACGGAGAATATACGAGCAACTACTATACTTCCTTCGCTGGCTACTTCCCGTCTGATCGTCCCAAGTACAGTTGCATCATTGTGATCAATCATCCTAAAGGTTATCAGCAGTACGGTAGCGACGTAGCTGCCCCAGTGTTCAAAGATATTGCCGATAAAATTTACGCTACTGATTTATCGCTGCACGAACCGCTACCTACGCAGTTTGCCCGGGAGGCTGGGGTGTATCCGGTGATTCAGGCGGGCTACCGGGAAGACTTGCAGCAGATTTGTTCGGCTCTGAAAATAGAACAGCTGAACAATGACGAGCTGCCGGAGTGGGTGCGGGCCCAACCAATCAGACAGAAGATTCACTGGAAAGAGGAAATGGTAAGAGAAAATCAGATGCCCAATGTACAGGGTATGACACTGAGGGATGCACTCTACCTGCTGGAACGACAGGGGCTAGATGTAGAGTATAAAGGAACAGGTAGGGTGACCAAACAATCACTCTCGCCTCAAAAATCATTAACCAAAGGAAACACAGTAAGGCTGGAACTCGGATGAGAAGGCCGGAAAAAAGATAAGTGAAACAAGGAGGTGAGCACTGGGTCGGCGAGTCTAACTTCAAACACCATGCTCCTGAACAGATACAAATGACTAAGGACTAAAATGCTAATGCTCAAAGACATATTATACGGAGTTTCGCTACGAGCAGCTGAAGGGGCTACTGATCGACCGGTGTCGGCGGTGCACTTTGATTCTCGGCAAGTGGAATCCGAAAGTGTATTTGTAGCGGTAGCTGGAACGCAGGTTGATGGGCATCGGTATATTAGTGGGGCTATTGAGCGAGGAGCTACGTCGGTAGTCTGCGAGACCATGCCGGATGATAAGCAGGAGGGTGTTACCTACGTGGAGGTAGCCAATAGTGCGGAGGCACTCGGGCAGATGGCTTCCAACTTCTATGGAAACCCTTCGGGCAAGCTCAAGCTGGTAGCAGTAACCGGCACCAATGGCAAAACGACAGTGGTTACGCTGCTGCATCAGCTTTTCATGCGATTAGGCTACCAAACCGGCTTGCTGTCTACGGTAAACAATAAAATTAACGACGAGGTAATCCCATCAACGCACACCACTCCTGATGCGGTACAGCTTAACGCACTGCTAGCGCAGATGGTGAAGAAGGGGTGTACCCATGCCTTTATGGAAGCTAGCTCACACGCCATTGTGCAGCATCGTATGGCAGGCCTCTCACTGGCCGGAGCCATCTTCACCAATATCTCGCACGACCACCTCGATTATCATAAAACCTTTGAGGAGTACATTAAAGCTAAGAAGAAGTTGTTTGATGACTTACCTAAATCAGCCTTTGCCTTGGTAAATACCGACGATAAGCGAGGGAAGATTATGGTGCAAAACACCGCTGCTGCTGTAAAAACATTCTCCTTAAAAGGAGTAAGTGACTTTAAAGCGAAAGTGCTCACTAACTCCCTGCAAGGATTGGAACTGGAAATTAGCGGTGATACGGTAGCCTCTCAATCAGTTTGGTTTCCGCTGATCGGTGATTTTAATGCCTATAACCTGCTGGCTACGTTTGGCACTGCTGTGCTGCTGGGTGAGGAGGCTGAAGAGGTGCTGACCCAACTTTCGGGAGTGCATCCGGCCCGAGGGCGATTTGAACAGGTGCAATCATCCAATGGTGTAACCGCTATTGTGGATTACGCTCATACCCCCGACGCTCTGGAAAACGTGCTGAAAACTATTCAGAACGTGCGAACGAAGAATGAGACCGTCATTTGTGTAGTAGGTTGCGGGGGTGACCGCGATAAAGACAAACGACCGAAGATGGCAGCTATTGCTGCCGAGCGAAGCGATAGAGTGATTTTCACTTCGGATAACCCCCGAAGTGAAGACCCGGAAGAAATTATTCGGGATATGCAAGCCGGAGTACCTGCCTCGCATTACAAAAAAGTGCTTTCTATTACTAACCGGAAAGAGGCTATAAAAACTGCAGTAATGATGGCCGAGCCCAACGATATTGTGCTGGTAGCGGGCAAAGGCCATGAAACCTACCAAGAAATAAAAGGAGTGAAGCATGATTTTGACGATAAGCAAGTACTAAAAGAGTTTTTTTACGAACTGAGTTAAGCGTACAGTATGCTATACTATCTGTTTGATTATTTGGAGCAAGAGTTTAATATCCCCGGGGCTGGACTGTTTCAGTTTATCTCCTTTCGGGCAGGTATGGCTACATTGCTTTCGCTGCTGATCACCATTATTTTTGGCAAGCGGCTAATCAATATCTTGCAGAAGAAGCAGATTGGTGAGGTGGTGCGTGATTTAGGATTGGAAGGCCAAATTCAGAAAAAAGGCACTCCCACTATGGGTGGTATCATCATTCTTAGTGCTATCGTCATTCCTACCCTGCTATTCGCTCGTCTCGATAATGTGTACGTAATACTGATGCTAATTGCTACGGTCTGGATGGGTACCGTGGGCTTCATCGACGACTACATCAAAACCTTCAAAAAGAATAAGGAAGGACTGGCCGGACGGTTCAAGATCGTAGGTCAGGTAGGGTTAGGCTTAATTGTAGGGCTTACTCTGTACTTTCACGAAGATGTGCGGGTGCGGCAGTTCGATGAAGAACTGATGGGAAACATCACTAATGTAAGCGAAGAAATTCAGGATATACCGATAGGTTCGTATGAAGACGTGAAAACTACCGAAACAACCATTCCGTTTGTCAAAAACAACGAAGCTGACTACCGGAATTTTTTGTCATTCTTCACTTTTGGGCTAGTAGACCTGCCAGATGCCTGGACGTGGGTCATCTATGTATTGGTTGTCATTTTTATCGTGACGGCGGTTTCCAATGGGGCTAATATTACCGACGGGCTGGATGGGTTAGCTGCGGGTACCTCGGCTACCATTGGGGTTACCATGGCTATTTTTGCCTACGTGTCGGGTAACTTGCTGTTTTCTCAGTACCTCAATATCATGTACATTCCTGACCTAGGGGAACTAGTGGTGTTTGCTACAGCCTTTGTGGGGGCTTGTATTGGCTTCTTGTGGTATAATGCTTTTCCGGCTCAGGTCTTTATGGGTGACACCGGCAGCCTTTCCATTGGCGGCATTATTGCCGTGATGGCACTGGAGGTTCGAAAAGAGATGCTGCTTCCGCTAATCTGCGGAGTCTTTCTCATCGAGAATCTATCGGTTATCCTTCAAGTTTCCTACTTCAAATACACCAAACGCAAGTACGGTCAGGGTAGGCGAATTTTTGCGATGGCTCCTTTGCACCACCACTATCAGAAAAAGAATCTGCACGAAGCCAAGATCGTCACCCGCTTCTGGCTGGTAGGTATTATGCTGGCCATTTTTTCACTAGTAACCCTTAAAATTCGGTAACGATGGTAAGAAATTGGGCAAAACGATATTTGGAGGGCGACTCAATCATCTGGTTGGTGGTACTGTTACTTTCGGCTTTAGGAGTGCTGGTGGTGTACAGTGCGGCTAGTTCGCTAGCCTATCGGGTACGTGGCGGCGATACCGAATACTACTTGTTCAAGCACGTAACTTTGCTGGGGCTGAGCCTAGGGGCCATGTGGTTCACCCATAAAATAAACTATCAATACTTTGCCCGCCTCTCCACCATTTTATTATTACTCTCAGTTCCACTACTGTTGTATACCTGGAAGTTTGGTGAGACGATCAATGAAGCTTCTCGTTGGCTTACATTACCCGTGATAAACCAGGCATTTCAGCCTTCTGATTTAGCTAAGCTAGCGCTAATTATGCATTTGGCGGGTATGCTCTCCCGTCGTCAGCAGGTAGTCGATGATTTTCGTCGCACTCTTTTGCCCATCATGCTCTGGTGCGGAGTCATCTGCGGTCTCATTGCAATGACCGATATTTCTTCTGCTGCCATGCTCTTCGCCACTTGTTTGCTACTTATGTACATTGGCCGGGTGCCGGTAAAACACTTAGCAACGCTGGTGGTAGTTGGCGGACTGCTAGGCTACGCGGCCCTAAGTTGGGGGCAGCGGGGCGAAACGGCCCTGAGCCGGGTTCAATCTTTTGTAGGCGAAGAGCAGGTCTCGTTTCAGAATCAGCAGGCTTACATTGCTATTGCTACTGGCGGAGTTTCCGGCAAAGGTTGGGGACGCAGCGAACAACGCAATATACTGCCACTCTCGTATTCGGATTTTATCTACGCCATCATTATTGAGGAGTACGGAGTAATCGGCGGGCTGGGAGTCATCTTTTTATTTATGGTATTGCTGTACCGGGGTATGCGAGCAGTATCGCGTAGCGAGCGGGCTTTTGGTGGCTTGCTATCGGCTGGGCTAAGTTTTGCGATAGTGGTACAGGCCATGATCAATATGGCGGTAGCCGTCGGGCTGGTTCCAGTTACTGGGTTACCGCTACCGCTGGTGAGTATGGGAGGGACTTCGTTGCTGTTCACCGGTATTGCTATCGGCATCATACTAAGCACTACCAAAGAAATTGAAAACCAGAAAGTAACGGCATAGAATAAAAGTTGGGAGATCAAAGACCATATCGAGTGATCATTAGCGGTGGAGGTACCGGGGGACATATCTATCCAGCTATCGCCATTGCTAATGCCCTGAAGGCAATGCATACTGATACCGAGTTGCTTTTTGTAGGAGCCGAAGGACGTATGGAGATGCAGAAAGTGCCTGAGGCGGGTTATCCAATTATCGGTTTGTGGATTAGCGGACTTCAGCGTAAGCTCTCAACTGATAATCTGGCGTTTCCGGTCAAGCTGCTTTCCAGCTCTATGAAGTCCTTCAAAATCCTAAATGAGTTTAAACCTCAGGCGGCGGTAGGCGTAGGTGGCTTTGCCAGTGGGCCACTACTGTATGCGGCTAGTGTTAAACGGATTCCCTCTCTGCTACAGGAGCAGAACTCCTACGCCGGGCTTACCAACAAGATGTTGGCTAACCAGGTACAAAAAATTTGTGTGGCCAATCCTGGTATGGAAAAATTTTTCCCTAAAGAAAAGTTAGTCTTTACCGGCAATCCCGTTCGCCGTGAGATTGTGGAAATGGCGCAGAACGGACTAGATGAAAAACGGTTGGAAGCTATGGAGTACTTCGGCTTGAATCCGGCTAAGAAAGCCTTATTGGTTATTGGCGGTAGTCTGGGAGCTAGGACACTGAATAACAGTATAATCGCTAATATTGGTAAACTAATAGATGAACAAGTACAGGTAATCTGGCAGAGTGGGAAATTCTACTATCAGCAGATGAAAGAACAATTAGAAGTGATGCCTAACTACGAAGGAATTGAGCTACGGGAGTTTCTAAATCGGATGGATCTGGCGTATGCTGCCTCCGATGTGGTGATCTCTCGGGCAGGTGCTTTATCGATTTCTGAATTGGCGCTGGTAAGAAAACCTGTTATCTTCGTGCCATCACCGAATGTGGCGGAAGATCATCAGCGAAAAAATGCTGAAGCCCTGGTTCGGGAGCAAGCAGCCCGAATGGTCACTGATGCCGAAGCAACCACTCAACTTGTAGATGAGACTTTAGCCCTGTTGAAAGATGAAGATCAACAGCAACGGCTGCGGCAAAATATTGATCGCTGGGCTAAGCCCAATGCGGCTCAGCATATTGCTGAGGAAGTGGTAAACCTAATCGAATCGAGAGGATGATGCGCTTAAAGAAATCGGTACAACTCATTCTGATGCTACTGGTGCTTACTGCCGCCATCGGTGCTACGGAGTACCGTCGGCAGCAACGGGTATGCACCCAGGTAGCTGTTACTATTGAGCATACTGGCGAAGATTCCTTTGTAAGCGAACGGGAAATACGCAGTCTGGTAAACCAAGAAAATAAACCAATTATCGGAGTACCACTAATGGCGCTAAACCTGAAGCAACTAGAGCAGCAGGTAGCGAGAAACCCTTATATAGATCAAGCGAACGTCCATTATGATCTAGAAGGGCAGGTGCATGTGGCGGTAGAGCAGAGCCGCCCCATTGCCCGGCTGGTACACCCAAAACTGCCCCACGCTTACGTCAGCACCTCGGGCAAGTTGCTGCCGCTCTCGGCTAAGCATACTGCCCGAGTGTTGCTGGTGAGTGGTGAGTATGTGCCCAAGCTATCAAAGAAGAACTGGGGGCGGGATAGTACTTTCGATCAGTATCTATCGCTGTTACGGTATATTGAGCAGAATGAATTCTGGCGAGCCCAGATTGCTCAGGTAGATATTGGTCCAGAGGGGAAAGTTACGCTGTATCCGCAGGTAGGGAAACAGACTATTGAATTCGGAAAGCCCAATCAGATATCTGAAAAATTTTACAAGTTAGAATTATTTTACCAACAGATTCTGCCACGTAAAGGGTGGAACTATTATAATAAGGTCAGTCTGACCTATGAAAATCAAATTGTGTGTGACTAACCACTAAAATTATGTATAACGAGCAACCGGTAGTCGGACTGGACATTGGTACTACTAAAATCTGCGCCATCGTAGGTCGAAAAAATGAGTACGGAAAACTGGAGGTGATGGGCATGGGCAAAGCCGTTTCCGACGGAGTAATCCGCGGCATTGTCAGCAACATTGATAAAACCGTTCAGGCTATTCAGCGGGCCGTTCGCCAGGCTGAAGAACAGTCCGGAGTAGAGATCAATGTGGTGAATGTGGGTATTGCCGGGCAGCACATTCGCAGTTCGGTGCACCACGGAAGCATTACCCGCAACTCGTCCGAAGAAGAAATTACCGTGGAAGACGTTGAGCGGCTGACCAACGATATGTACCGCATTGTAACTCCGCCGGGTTGTGAGATTATCCATGTAATGCCCCAACACTATATCGTCGACTACGAAGAGGGCATTATGGACCCCGTTGGCATGTCAGGTGTAAAGCTGGAAGCTGATTTTCATATCATTACCGCGCAGACTAATGCCATCAACAACGTGAACAAATGCGTTCGCAAAGCAGGGTTAGAAATAGATAATCTGATACTGGAACCGTTGGCTTCTAGCCTCGCGGTGCTCAGTGAAGAAGAAAAGAAAGCCGGCGTTTGTCTGGTAGATATTGGCGGTGGCACTACCGACATTGCCATCTTCCACGACGGTATCATCCGGCACACTGCGGTTATTCCGTTCGGTGGTAACATTATCACGTCTGATATTAAGCAGGGCTGCTCGGTACTACATGAGCAAGCGGAGTTGCTGAAGGTGAAGTTTGGGCGGGCTATCGCCGAAGAAGCGAGCCTCAACGAGATTGTTTCTATCCGAGGGTTACGAGATCGGCCACCCCGAGAGATTTCGGTGAAAAACCTGGCGTATATTATTGAAGCGCGAATGCAAGAGATCTTTGAACTGGTGCACGCCGAAATTATCTCGTCTGGGTACGAAGACCGGCTGGCCGGAGGCATTGTGATCACTGGAGGCGGTTCCCAACTGCGACACGTAAAGCAACTTTGTGAACTTATGTGCGCTATGGACGGCCGAGTGGGACATCCTAATGAATACCTGGGTAAAGGCAAGCCCGAAAGTATAAAATCACTAATGTACGCTACCGGGGTAGGGTTTGTACTGGCGGGGTTTAAGGCAATCGATGAGCGCAACTCAGAATACTTGCGGCGTAAAAGCGGACAGCATAATCAGGTTGTTCGAAAGGAACGGCAAAGTGGTTTTTCCTTTAGAAATATATTGGAAAAGACAAAAAAAATCTTGATTGATGACTTTAACGAAAAAGAATATTAATGTAGTTTTGGTTTGATACCAACTACCTAAACGCTTACCGTTATGAATACAAATTACTCGTTTGACTTACAGCCTCAGAACACATCTATCATCAAAGTAATTGGTGTAGGAGGTGGAGGTAGTAATGCGGTAAACCATATGTTTAATCAGGGCATTCGGGATGTGGAATTTATCGTTTGTAATACTGATGTACAGGCTTTGCAAACCAGTCCAGTACCGAACAAGCTTCAGATTGGGGTAGGCCTTACCCAGGGTCTAGGGGCAGGAGCTAATCCCGAGAAGGGGAAAGGCGCTGCTATTGAGAGCAAAGAAGACATTCGCGATCTTCTGAGCGATAATACCAAAATGCTGTTCATCACTGCCGGAATGGGCGGAGGAACCGGTACCGGTGCAGCACCCGAGATTGCCCGGGTAGCTCGAGAGCTAGGTATTTTGACGGTAGGTATTGTCACGTCGCCCTTTAGTTTTGAAGGCCGCAAAAAAATGCGTCTGGCTAACGAAGGAATCACGGAACTTCGTAAGAGTTGCGATACCGTGCTGGTTATCCTAAATGATAAGTTGCGGGAGGTGTACAGTAATATGTCACTATCTAATGCCTTTGCCCAGGCCGACAATGTACTGACCACTGCGGCTAAAAGTATTGCCGAAATTATCACACTACCGGGGCAGATCAACGTGGATTTTGAAGATGTGAAAACGGTAATGTCTAGTTCCGGAGCGGCCGTAATGGGATCAGCCAAAGCCGATGGCGACCAGCGGGCTAAGCGTGCCGCTGAGATGGCACTGACCTCGCCGTTACTGGATAACGTCAACATCACTGGAGCACAGCGAATCTTACTTTCTATCAAATCTGGTAGTGAGAAAGAAATTCAGATGGATGAACTGACAATTATCACTTCCTACATTCAGGATCAGGCTAGCGAGGAGATGGAAATGATTTTTGGTCACGGAGTAGACGAGACACTGGGTGATAGCGTAATGGTTACGGTAATTGCCACCGGGTTTGATCAAGTTGAGGAAAAATCTGAACAAACTGAGGACGAGAAGCGAATTATTGATCTGGAAACTAATAAGAAGGTACCGGAAAGCAACAATACAACTGATCCTGCCCCTACAACTCATCGCTTTGAGCCGCCTCAGAACGATTTTGTGCCGGATGAACCTCAGCGGCCTACCTACGAATCTATTCAGGATGAACCTGAGCCCGAAGAAGAAGAGTTAACCCACGAGATGAGTTCGCAAAAGCGATTACTGATGGAAGAAGCGTATAAGCGAAAGATGCGGCTGCGCGGACGTAAGAGCATTAGCGCTCCCGATAATGAACAGGATCATTTTAAGAAGGAAAACTTTAACGAACCGGCCTATATGCGCCGTAACGTTCATCTGTACAGTGTATCTTCTTATCAGGATCGTAACGTGTCGCGCTACTCGCTGGATGATGACGATAACATCATCAGCAACAACCGCTTCCTGCACGATAACGTAGATTAGTCAAGAGGCTAATCAGAAAAAAATAGAGCTAGCTGGTTTAACTGGCTAGCTTTTATTTTATCGAGCAGCCTTCCGTAAATCGTTCTCCCACCAGGTAGTATATTGCGGAAGTGAAGCATCAAGTACTACTGGCTCCCCAATCTTGGGGGCAATTAAAGCTTGCTCTAACTTTTAAGCTTGATTGGTACCCCGTTCAATCGGGTCAGTCCAGGAGTGTAAAGCCAAGCGGAAGGCGCCCCAGTGAATAGGCATCATTAATTTCGCCTGTACATCTACGGCAGCTTGGGCTGTTTCTTCGGGCATCATATGAATTTGCGCCCAGCGTTCATCGTACTGTCCACACTCCATCATCGCAAAATCAAACGGACCGTAGCGTTCCCCGATTTCTTTGAAGTGAGGCCCGTATCCGCCGTCGCCACTAAAGTATAGGTTGTCTCGTTCTCCCCGGATAATCCAGGAGCCCCAGAGGGGAGGGTTGCGGGCGGTGATGCTCCGGCCGGAGAAGTGGCGGGCAGGAGCCAATACCATCTTCAGGTTTTGGTGCTGAATTTCATCCCACCAGTTCAGTTCGTGAATAGCGGATTCGTCTACGCCCCAGCGCCGCAGGTGAGCTCCTACTCCTAGCGGAACGTAGAAGTCACTCACTTTTTCTTTGAGCTTTTGCACCGAACCGTAGTCTAGATGATCGTAATGATCGTGAGAGATCAGCACTGCATCAATTGGCGGTAGTTGGGCAATATCAATCGGTAGCTTCTTGCTAAACCGCTTGCCACCCATCCAGGGGTGTGGTGCCGGAGTATTGCCTAGCATAGGATCAAGAAAGATCCGTAACCCATCAATTTCGAGTAGTACGGCTGAGTGCCCGAACCAGGTAAATTGAGTCAGCAAATCAGGTTGGATAGTCAGATCCAACGAGTCTACCGGCTCTACCGGAATTGAGAAGCTAGGTGTGCCATTCGGAATCCCTTTAATGTAATCCCCGATCACCGAAAGTATATTGCTGAAGCTCATATCCATCGAGGTAGGAATCAGATTTACAAACTCCCCTTCTTCATAGTGAGATAGCTGGGAAAAGTTTGCTTTCTGCTTATCAGTCGGCTTACCGCCAAACTCAGGGCTCAGTTTGATAAACAGAAATCCGCCGATAAACAGCGTAAGAAGTATAGAAGCAATCGCCAGTCCGGCCATCTTAATAATTTTTTTCATGGTGAGATTTACAAACGCTAGTTAGTGGACGAATGAGTTTAGCGAATATTGGATTTGATATTAGGTGGGCTAACGGTCAGTGCGAGTAGCTGGCCTGACTTGTGAGCATTTATCTTTCAAATATCAATTTCGTACTTGGCGAATAAAACTTCCGAGTGCGTTAAACATGGCTGGCAGCTTTCTCATTTCTTAATATTTTTATCTATTTGCCTTTATCAATCCGTATTTCTCCATTGGTCCTTCCTTTTATCTGGATTTCAGTCTTTTGCTCAGAACTATTCCTATAATAATCAAAATTATCGCTCCAACTAATTCAACAATTTGAAAAGGAGATATTGTCTCTATTCCCCATCCAGGCACTATACTTCTGGATTGAAGAACAATTATATCAGCAATCAATCCAAGAGCAATCAAAATACTTATCCAAGGCATTATTCTTCTTTTCAAATCTGTTTTTTAGCTGCCCGCTAACTTTGAGGGTAAATGCGGTTTAATACATTTTTACACATTGTTACCTACTATTTTTGGTAATGGGTCAAAGTAGTTTTTATAGTTATCTTTGTCAGAAACG
>CAKZYJ010000272.1 GCA_937884755.1 uncultured Flammeovirgaceae bacterium | reverse complement strand
TATAATTTTGACATCTTAGCAAAAAAGCCATCCTTACTTTAAGATCACTACCAAATTCAGAGACACATCTAGTTTTGCAGAAATTACAATGCTTAATTTTCAATCATTTGAATTACCTGCTTGGCATATTCGCATAGAACTTCACGATGCTCGTCGGTAAGCTTTCTCGGCTTGCTGTCAAGTACGCAAAGTGCACCAAGGTTAAAACCATCCGAAGATTTTAAAGTAGCACCAGCATAGAAGCGGATCTTTGGTCCACCAACAACGAAGGGAGAATTTTTAAACAGATTGTGCTCCAGAGCATCGTTAACCTCAAATATAGCATCCTGCATAATAGTATGCTGGCAGAAAGATTCATCCCGTCGGGTTTCTTTCACTCCATATCCACCACCAGCTTCCGACTTGATGTATTGGGTATTTTCGTCAATCAGAGTGAGGGCAGAAAAGGGCACATCAATCATCTGAGATACCATTTCAGTAAGTGCGTCAAATTCTTCTTGTCGCTCAGTGTTCAAAATGTTCAGATTACGAAGAGCGTTTAGTCTTGTCTCTTCGTTATGGGGTATTGGAGCCGCATTCATAATGTTAAATTTACTTAGTAAGACATTCTTTATTGTGAAATCCAGGTAAGTGCTTCGTTTTCGTTCTGAAACACTTCATGAGGAGAGTTTCCGGCAACACTTGCTAACTTATTACTTAAATTCTTTACTACAGCAATACCAAAAAATGATTCGGCATTAATGATGGCTAATCTCAATTTTGCGTCAAATTTATGTTTTGCTCTGATAAACCAGTCTTCTACCAACCAAGTCTGCGATGTGGGAGATATTACCCGTAAATCTGAGCAATCTAACAAGAGAGCATCTACTGTGCTTTTAGCAAATTTATCTTCTACCGTTTGCCAGATAGTCTTAAAATCCTGATCAGGAACAAAGTCTTTCAAAGAAACTTTCAAGACTTGCCTCTCAGAATCATTGATTAGCTTTACATTAACATGTTTAGAATCCATAGTATATCTATTGAGATTTATAGTATTACTATTTTAATCTTAAATGTAGTTAAAGGCAGGTTCAGATAATAAATAGAAATAGATAAATTAGTATATTGTAATGTTAAAGTATTTTTGAGACCGATTGCATTCCTTCTCTTAAAGGAATAAGTACATGAGACAAATTAGTTTAGATTAAAGGGGCTAAAGTTAATGCAGAGTTTTTCTCCGATGTTGGCTAGGCAACGGTACTGCGGGGTTTTCCTTTATCTATTATCTGGTTTATGATAATAGCCTTTATTCATAAGAATCTTCCAGTTTCTCGCGATTGATTTACGAGATAGATAGATATCGACAATGCTAAGTATAACCATGCTGGCAACAATTGTATTATATGAATTCCTTGCTCCATTGGAAGCGAAAAAAGCCAATGCATTAACATCGGTGCCGGAAGGTATACCAGTTCGCTTCATAGTATCAAAGTCATTTATTCTGACTACTCCCTGAAGGCTTTGGAAAGACATATCAAATTTTGCCAAGAGATAAGTGAGTGCCGTAAACCGTTGAACACCCTTGGGCATATAAACATTTTTCAAAAGTGCATTTGCACCCAATGCTAAACCCTGCGAAAATAAGAATCCCCCGGCGGGTACTAGCGTGTTTTCAAATCTTGATAAGACAGTGTGGTCATAAAAGCTACAGCCGAAACACGTTCCGCCCGATGGCAGTGATCCGCGAAGCTTGAAACTCGCTGAGCGATCACCCGAGATTCTAGCGATGAATGTATGCCCAACTTCATGATTGGTAATCACGAGTAAAGCACTGGGGATAAAGCTCAAGGTTGTTGTCAGCGACTGACCGGGAGTTAACTTTGGGTTGTTATCAGCTTTAAAAACAAGATTCTGGGCAACTCCTTCTTGAAGAAGTAACGCAAGGACAAAAGAGCATAGGTAAAGTTTTCCCATTGTTTTATCAATCATCACACCCCTTCACCCAAGTAGGGGTATTCCGGTTCTCGATGGGTGGTAGAAAGTTCTGATGTCAGGGCTGAAGATGGGGGTTGCGAGCATTTTTGACCAGAAGTGCAATACTGATCGTTTGCATTAGTAGCCCCACACCTCCACCGTATATCTGCGGTGCAGCGAAAAACAGTACTCCAGAGATAATCACAATAACTAAAAGGAGCACCATGGTGAATGCTCCTAATAGTTGGTGTTTTAGCGATGTTACCTGAATAGTGACTAGTCGTAGTACGCCGATGATAACGAAGCAAGTACCCATCATAAAACTAAAGCCTTGCCACAACTTCCACATATCGGCGGGTTGCCCTAGCAGCTGAACATCATTGATCTGGGTGAGTCTCGATTGTATAATAGCACTGTCTAGCTCTCGGAGGTGAATATCAATATGGAGTAGGCCAATGATGATGAAAAGCACTGCAACAATGGATGACAGAATATTGGGTAATCTTCTCATTACTATGATTTTGAATTAATCGTTCGCTCTAGTGACCTAGCAGCAAGCCACACAAGTTGTTCTTCCGCTTCAGCTTGGTAAGATGAATCAGGTGTAAACCTGAACAGTAGCATAAATTTAGGTTTCATAGTGTTTGTAGTAGGTTAGATGATGTAACAATGATCCTCAGTAGAATTCAATAAAAACAGGTTTTTTAGCTGTTTTTAGGTGCTTTGGAACCAATGGGACTAGTTTCTGAGCAAGTGGGGAAATTTGTTCAATACCTGAAGATGGGTTCCTAAACAGGCTGGCTAATTTGTGCAGCGCATCTTTTCAATATAGTCTTTGGGGGAGGTGTTCTTTTCTCGTTTGAACGCTCGATAGAAATTACTTTTTGACTTGAAGCCACATTCTAGAGCAATTCCAGTGAGGGAGTAGTTTTGATGTTCTCCACTTTCAAGTTTGGCTAAAAACTCATTGATTCTTGCCTTATTCAAGTAGTCGTAAAAAGAAATATTCAAGTGCTGGTTTAACACATGAGAAAGATTTTTATCTGAGGTAGAGATTTGATCGGCTAATTCAGATAATGACAAATTTGGGTTAAGATATGGCTTGTCTTCTTGCATGGTTTTCTCTAAAGAATCCCGAAGCTGAAGGGCTTGAGCTTCTTTGATTCTGCTTTTTGAAGGTTGTGGGTGATTCCTTTTCTTTTTCCTACGGTAGATAATCACGCCAAATACCCCGATCAACACTGAGAGAAATAGACCGATTACCCACCTTAGATCGAGAGGACTTTGCGTATTGAAAGAAGGCGGGTTAGCATTCGTTTTATTAAGCACATTCAGCACTAGTGACTTATCTATTTCCTTTTTTTTATCCTCGGAGAGTAATTCATTTTTAAGTTGCTGCCGTATCTGCTTGACAGAATCGACCTGCTCCGTTAGCTTTTGCTTCTCATAGAAGAGACTATACAGCTCCAGGAGCTTGACTTTTTCTTTTAGTAAGTTCCTAGAATCTATGATGGGTAATGCGCTATCCAAGTATTGATTAGCTGAATCGATTAAGTCATTTTCCAAAAAAAGCGAAGCCAGATTCAAGTTGTTCTCCACGAAACCAATCTTATCATTCAAGGTAGTATTGAATTGTAAAGCTTCTCGGTAGTAATTCTTGGCTTTCGTGAAATTGCCCCGCTCACTTTCAATACGTCCAAAACCAACCAACAGCTCGGGATAGAAGTCTTGGTAATTATCATCTATCAAATCCTGAGATCGTTCAAAGTATACTTCAGCACTATCTACCAGATCTAACTCTAAAAAAATTAATCCAATATTTTTGTTGATATGGATAAGTTGTTCCTTGTTGTAGTGCTCGGTGAAATATTGCTGTACTTGGATGTAGTATTCAAGGGCCTGAACATATAAACCTATTCCTGATAGAATGAAGCCAATGTGGTGGTCTACGTAGGATTTTGAAAAGTAATTCTCTTGTGTTTCGTAGTGTTGACTAACTTTCAGGAGAATTTCAATTGCCTTAGCAGGTTTTCCGGTTCTATTTAGGGCGACGCCTTGTTGACCTCTAGCTACCCAGCAGGACTTAATTGAATCGGGACATTGATCTAAATAACTGTCGTATATTTTTAGGGTCTCGATATATTCTCCCTGC
This sequence comes from uncultured Flammeovirgaceae bacterium, assembly GCA_937884755.1. Taxonomy (GTDB): domain Bacteria; phylum Bacteroidota; class Bacteroidia; order Cytophagales; family Cyclobacteriaceae; genus Tunicatimonas. Next base: position 6,489 of record CAKZYJ010000272.1, on the reverse strand, counting down.
ATCAAATAAGTAATTGCTAGATGGTTTTTTGCCAGAAATATCTTACTTGAATCAGCGATTTGGCTTGCGTAACGCAGTGTGAGAGAATCATAACTACGTGCCTGGTTAAACTCACCTTTAGAAGTCAGCACCCTTGAGAGTTGATTTAACAGATCAATGGTCATGAGGGTATCACCAAAACTTTTTGATTGGGTTAATCCTTCTTCAAAGGCTGATAATGCCTCCTCTAAGTTTCCGTGATAACGATAAGTAAGACCAGCGTGGTAATAGTACGAAAGGTTTTTTGTTGTGTCCTTAGACTTCTTGACTAAGGCGTCACCTTGTTCTAAAAGCCCAAAAGCTGCCTGATTGCCATCTCGAGACTCAGTACTTAGGAAATCGGTGATTTTCTCAAGCTTATCCTGCCCTCTAGCACGGTCTATGACTTTCAAGCGATCATCATCGGATGGGTCTACACTAAATTGACTACTTCCAGCAAGCACAGAACCAGCAAGCGCCATTAACAGTAGCAATCTCAATTTTGTAAAGGTCTTTTAAAGGATGACCAACAAAGAAGTGAAAGGTTTGAATAAAAATAGGCGGGTCATTAAATTAGTGTCGGGTGCAGATTTTCTGGTATCGTACTGTAGACCTTGACGCTATGACCGTACTATTTCTGATCGATCGGCGTGAAAAAATGTGTGAATATGGGCTATCCACTTGGAGTCGCTTAGGATAGGAGTTAACGGAACTTCTTCTAAAACTCATAACCGTTTCGCTTCTATCGTTGGTTTGGGTGCGGATACCTCAATGTCTTAACAGTTGGTTTTTGCGTCTTTATTGCTAGAATGGTGAACTAGTGATCAATATTATTAGGCTGAGAAAATACTAAAACAAAAACATAATTTAATCGTTTGATTAAATAAATTGATTTTATACTTTTGTAGTATGACTCAAGAAGTAAATAGGTCAGAAGAGGTTTCAACTGAAGAACGAATTAAGCAAGCAGCTACTAAAGTGTTCGTACAGAAAGGCTATGCAGCTACTAAGACTCGCGATATTGCTGAAGAAGCTGGAATTAATATCGCATCGCTACATTACTACTACCGAAGTAAAGATAAGCTGTTCGAGTTAGTGATTGGCGAAGCACTACGAAATTTTTCCAAAGTGATGGATAGTATCTTCAATAATGATCTACCACTGCACGAAAAGATTAGAATATTTGTAGAGCGATACATTGACTTCATAAAAGAGAACCCGATGGTTCCGCTATTCATTGTCGCTGAATCTCAGCACAATCCGGAAACGGTCGACAAGCTGATGGCGCACGAACAGACCTTAGATAAATTAGAGGCACAATTTAAGGAGCTTGCTGAACAAGGTGTCATTCGTAAAATGCATCACGCTCACTTTATGATGAATATGGTAAGCCTTACGATTTTTCCGTTTCTAATGAAACCGCTTTTACTGCACAAAATTGAACTGTCGCTTGACGAATACAATAACTTACTCGAGGAGCGTAAAAAAATGATTCCTGAGATGATCATCAATTATTTGTATCTAAAGAAACCAACATAAAAATTTTTTGCTCTAAATATAATCAAATGATTACATCAGATAATGTAAACAAAAAAACAAATCAAAATTATGAAAGCTGAGAAAATAATATTGTATTTGGCGGGGCTATTGTTCCTCGGTACCCAGTGGCAGTGTAGCGAGTCGTCGGGAGAGAGCCAGTCTGCTTCAGTCCCAGCTAAGACTGAAAATATCCGCAAGTTTACCACCCAGTCCGCTGAGCCTCAGTCGATCAGACACAGTATCAGCCTCACGGGGCGCGTGGTGCCCCAGCAAAAAATTGATGTGGTGGCTCAGGTGCAGGGCATAGCCGAAAACCGTCGTAAACCTTTTGAAGAAGGGCAAACATTTCGGCGGGGTGAGGTGCTGCTTTCGCTCGATGACGATGAGTTCCGTAGCAATCTAGCGGCTCAGAAAAGTCAATTCTTAGCTTCGTTGGTTCGTATTATGTCTGATCTGAAGTTGGACTATCCTACTAGTTTTCCGGTCTGGAACCAATACTTAAAGCAATTAGATATTAACCAGTCGCTATCGCCTCTACCCGAAGCGGAAAACGAGCAGTTGCGCTATTTTTTATCCGCCAACAACATTTTTAACCTCTACCACACCATCCGAAGCCAAGAAGAAACGCTAGAAAAATATACAATCCGGGCGCCTTTCACTGGGGCAGTTACCCAGGCGATGATTGATGCTGGAGGGCTGGTGAGTTCGGGAGTGAAGTTAGGTGAATTTATCCGTACCGATCAGTACGAAGTGCAAGCCGCTGTGTCGGTAGAAGATTTAGAGTTGGTGGAAGTTGGTCAAACCATTCCGTTAAGATCCCGCAGCATTTCTGGAGAGTGGATGGGGCAGGTAAACCGAATCGGTAAACGAGTAGATCCCGCTACGCAGTCGGTATCGGTTTATTTGTTGGTAGCGGGCGAGCAACTCAAAGAAGGGATGTATTTAGTGGGCAATCTGGCATCACGCACCTACGAAAATGCGGTAGAAATGCCGAAGGAAGTACTCACCCGGCAAAATCAGGTCTATGTTATCGAAGATTCGGTGGTCAAACTTAAAAATGTTACCCCACTGGAGTATCAAGAGGCGACTGTAATCGTGCAGGGACTAGCCCAAAACGATCAGGTGATTACCGACCTGGTCACTTCTCCGATCCAGGGTATCACCGCTGTTTCCAAATAACTAAAAAGACTAAAATATGCGAAGTATAATAAAATCTCTTATTCAACGCCCGACGTTGGTTAATCTGATGGTGATCTTGCTTGTAGGGGTCGGACTAATGCGACTTTCGCAGACCCGCAGTACTACGTTCCCCAGTCAGAAAGTGCGCTTTATTGATATGACCGTTCCGTATCCAGGCGCGAGTCCTAGCGAAGTAGAAGAGGGAGTCACTACTCGGATAGAGGATAATCTAGAAAGTGTCACAGGTATTGATCGAGTAACCTCTACCTCTCGCGAAAATCTAGCTTCTATCCAAGTAGAGCTGGAAGAAAATGCCGATGCGGACAAAATGCTGGTGGAAGTAAAAAATGCAGTAGATCGGATTAATAATTTTCCGAGTGGGGTAGAGCCGGCGTCTATCCAGAAGCGTGAACCCCTTAACCTAACGGTTAGCTTTGCCCTGGATGGTGATTTGCCACTTCAAGCAATGAAAGACTATGCCGATGAGATTCGAGATGATCTGATGGCCGCACCGGGTATCTCAACGGTAATGATCAGTGGTGTGCCAGAAGAAGAAATTGAAATTCGGGTGCGGGAAAACGACTTACGAGCGTATAGTCTGACGATTAACGATGTGCAACGAGCCGTTCAAAATGCCAATCTGGAAACCTTCGGAGGAAGCATTGAAACGGGAGAAGAAAATATTTCTATCAAAGCCAATGAAAAGGGCTACTACGCCAAAGATTTACAAAACATTGTGGTGCGGGCTACTCCCGATGGCAATGTGGTTTACCTAAAAGAAGTAGCCGAGGTAGTAGATCAGTTTAAAGATTCGCCTACCGCTCGCTATTTGGAAGATGAGCGGGTAATTACCGTAACAGTGTACACCCTGAATGATGAAGATATTCTGGAAAACGCTGATTACGCTAAAGACTACATCGCTACGTTTAACGACCGCCACGCCGGGATTGACCTGCTGATACTGGAAGATGGTACTGGGAATTTGCAAGACCGGCTCAAAACTATGATAAATAACGGAGTGGTAGGGGTTGTATTGGTACTAATCGTTCTTGCGCTATTTCTTGATAACCACTTAGCGTTCTGGGTAGCTCTGAAAATCCCGGTAGCTATTATCGCGATGTTTATTTTTGCTGACATCTACGGGATAACAATTAACACTGTTTCTTTATTTGGGTTTATTCTGGTACTGGGTATTTTGGTTGACGATGGCGTAGTGATCGGGGAAAATATCTACCAACACGCCAAAGAAAAAGGAAAAAAGCCACTCCGCGCTGCACTGGAAGGAACCATGGAGATGATTACTCCCGTGATTATTTCGCTCTCAACTACGGCAGTTGCCTTCTCTTTATTCTTGTTTTTACCCACGCAGGCAGGGGAGTTTTTTGGTGAGATGGCCTTCGTCGTAATTTCAGTATTATTTGTGGCTTTTCTGGAAAGCTTCTTTATTCTGCCCGCTCACTTGGCTCATTCCAAAGGCTTGCGGGAAAATAGTAAGCCATCGCGCATAGAACGCTGGGCGAGTAATTCAGTGGCCTTTCTACGCGATAAGGTTTATATGAAGCTATTTCACCGAACCGCCGTGGGACGAGGATGGATGCAAGGCTTGACGTTTGTGGCATTCGTGGGTTTACTAGTTGGTTCGGTATCTCTTATTAGCGGCGGGGTAGTCAATTTCACTTTCTTTCCCAATTTAGATGATGATGCTTTCCTTATTGAGTTGGAGCTTCCTCCCGGTACTCCAGTAGAAGTCACCCAACAGAAGCTAAGCCAAATTGCCGAAGCAACTCAGCAAGTCAACGCTGACCTGAGCGAAGGTAGAAAGGACGGAAAAGAAGTTATTCGTTTCGTAGAGATAGTCACTGGACCGTTGGATAACCAGGGGCAGGTAAAAGTAACGATGCTGGGTGGTGAGGAGCGCGGTATTAGTTCATTCAAGGTTAACAATGCCATCCGTGAAGCGGCCCCACCTATTCCGGAAGCTACTCGGTTAATCTACGGTTTGGGAGCTGCCACCGCCATATTCGGTCTACCGGTATCTTTCTCGCTGAAGAGTAAAGACCTGGAAGAGTTACGGCTGGCGAAACAAGAGCTTAAAACTGCTATGGAGGATTTTCCCGATGTGAAGGATGTGTCGGATAACGATACCCAGGGCAAACAGGAGTTGCACATTAAACTAAAGCCTCAAGCCGAGCTGCTCGGACTAAGTTTAGGGCAGGTGCTAAACCAAGTGCGGGCAGGTTTCTTCGGAATGCAGGCGCAAAGTTTACAGCGCGGAGATAATGAGGTGGAAATATGGATACGCTATCCTAAAGAAGGACGCGATACGAAGGCAGAGCTACTAGACATGCGAATAACTGCCCTTAATGGGAATGGGTACTATCTCAAAGACATAGCTTCAGTGGATACGGAAGAGGGCATGTTGTCAATTAATCACGTAGAGGGGCAACGGGAAATTCGTATCGAAGCGAATGTAGCTAATAAGGAAGTATCCGCGCCTCGGGCTATTGCCCACGTTGAAACCGAGTTTTTACCTAGCATCTTACAGAAATACCCATCAGTGTCATACACCGTGGAGGGGCAAAACCGGCAGTCGTTCAAACTCATCGGAGTTATCGCTACCGTTGGTCCAATCATTCTGTTGGTCATACTAGCGCTGATTATTATCAACAATAATTCCTTCTCCCAAGGGTTGCTCGTCTTTGGCCTATTCCCCTTTGCGCTCATAGGTGTGATTACCGGGCATTGGATTCACGGTGAGCCAGTAAGTATCTTTTCCCTAATCGGTACGATTGCACTCATCGGGGTATTTGTAAACAATGCACTTGTATTCATCTCTACGCTTAACGATTTGCTTAAAGAGGGCAAAGATTTCATCGGGGCTATTATTGAGTCGGCTCAATCTCGCTTCCGCCCCATCATCTTAACTACGATCACCACAGTAGCGGGTTTGGGCCCACTCATTGGTTCTAGTAGTGTGGGAGCCCAGTTTCTGAAAGGCCCGGCTATTGCGATGGCCTACGGTTTAGGCTTCGGTATTTTCAATGTACTCATTCTGCTGCCGCTAATGCTCGTCGTATTTAATCGTCTACGCCTATGGTGGCACAACCAAGTGCGAAACCGTCAACTATCTCCGGCTGAGGTAGAGCCTGCGGTTATGAAAATGAAATACACCATCAACGAATAAACGTAATTATGATGTACATACATAAATTGGTAACCATCTTACTATTGGTTGGAATAGCAACCGTTGGCTTCGCCCAGAATCTAACGGATACCACTACTAAGTCACTGCTGACATTAGAGGAGGCAATAAATATTGCACTGGAAAAGAACTATGATATTCGGCTGGAGCGCTATCAGGCAGAGCGTAGTCAGAATAATGTTTCTCGAGCTCTGTCGGGTCAGATGCCCACATTGGATTTGAACGGAAGCTACGAGTGGGGCTATGCTAATGCCGAGGTTCAAACTTTGAGCTTAGGTCCTCAGGAGGGAAGCAATCCTCCGTTAGAGTTAGAAGGAACAGCCAATACTTTCTCGGTGCAACCTCAGATTAATGTGCCCATTTTTCAGGGCTTCCGGGGAAAGTACCGCTATAAGCAACTGGAGAACGCTCAGCAAATGAGCGATTTACAACTAACTGGGGTAATTGAACAAGCGATAGTCAACACCGTGTCGGCTTACCTCGAAGTAGCGCGTTTACAGTCCCAGCTAAGTATTGATCAGGAAAACCTAGCAATTTCCTATGACCGCTGG
>CAKZYJ010000271.1 GCA_937884755.1 uncultured Flammeovirgaceae bacterium | reverse complement strand
AGTAATGCAGGTAGTAGATGGTGTTACTAAGTGTGGTACGTGGCTCCTTCACATCCTGCACGCTCATATCTGCCGGATTTACATAGGCAGCCATACGTTCGGTGGTAGAGTCAGTATCGTTGATGGCTCCGTAAACGTACATAACCGGGGATTCTGCACTGGGAGGAGCAACGTTGGTGAATTCGTGTAGATTTAATTCATATACACTATCTACTTTCAGCAGGGCTTGATCCAGGTCAAAGTTTTCGGGTACAGACTGCCGCATATCCGGATTTTCCCACTGAGATACTTCCTCGCGAAACAGGGAGAACGCACCAGCGTAAAAGATGACGAACAGGGCAAAACTAATGACAATGCCGGCTACAGTGTGCGTATGGAAAAGAACGTTATAATTTTTATTACCTAAACCTCTCAGCTTTTTCATCTTACAGGAAAATTAATAGTGAACATACACCCGTTATTGAGATAAGTATGGCCCAGGAAACCCAAGCCCTTCTAATCAGATAGATCATAATCATCAGCCCTACCCAGCAAAGAAAAGAAGTGTAGGTAGAGGTAAGTAGAACCACCGTATCGTCAGGTACATTTTTGGCAATAGCGATGTGTGTGGTCATTGTTGCCGCATACGCTCCAAAGATGACCGCCATGACTTTACTGAACCGGATCCAACCGGAAGAGAGATATTTCTTTTTAGCAGGCATATCAACTTAAATCAATGATCATAAATAGTAAGCATATCAAGCCCCATCCCCACACCCAGTTGAAGTTCAGTTTCAAAGACAGGATAATTACCGACAGCAGAGTCATGAACGCAACCAGCCAAAACATCAGTGAAGTAGCAAAATCGTAAGATAGCGTAAAGAGATATAAGGATACTAAAGAAAGGGCACTAGACATCACGGTTACTGTTACCTGGTGTCGTTTTATCCATGCCACCCTATCCGATGGGAAATACCGGGAAGGAGCGTAAAGTAAGAAACAAGCCAGAGTTAATACTGCTAGTGCCATCTTGTATTTATTGAATAGTCGATGATAAATCAAGCATAACTCCTATTTGCGCCCCTACTACGTCGAATACTTTATTGACTGTGCCGGTAGCTTCATCGAACTCATACAATGCATTGATTTCTGGATTAGCTACCGAAAAGTAGGGTTTATCATCAATAAAAGAAACACCAAATGTATCAAAAACAGATATTGCGGGTAGACCGCCAATTTTAGTAACGGTTTGGTTCAGCACGTCTACCTGTACTATCGCACCCGTGGGAGAAGTAAACAGCCAAACCTGAATTTGTTCAAGATCTTCTGGTGTTACATTTTGTATTCCTCCTCGCTCAGTTACTAATTCTAATATCCTAGGATCCAATGATTCATTAATTATAGCAAAACCAAGATTATCTTTCCAGTAGTTAAAAGAGCTCATAAAAGAGCCCGCACCAATTACTGCTGGGTTATTCACTTCTGGTACTTTAAAATCATATTCAGGGTCATAATCGTTAGAGCCTGCGAGGATTTTCAAAATTGCGCCAGAGAGAGTAGGAAAACTGATATTTCCGGCGTGGAAGAAATAAAAATTTCCGTTTTCATCAAAAAACCTTCTACTTGAGTTCAGAACAACTACTTCTCCTAAGCCCTCGAATTCAGCTACATCTACGGTGCTTCCGGCAGAAATATCAATTCTTGCCAATCCCACATTGGGTACATTTCCGCCAGCTTCAAGTCGCATTGGAGCAAATATTTCATTGTCACCTCTAAAAATGAAATCTTGGTATCTGACGGGATCTTCAACTATTGCATTGGCTACACTCATATCTATTGTACCCGTTACATCCATAGTGGTAGGGTTGAAGGTATTGATTACATTTGGGTCATTTCTATCGTGAAAAACCCCGAATTCACTGTCTCGTGCGGCAATTACAAAAGAACCATCACTTATCGTTGAGATGATGCCATCTTCTACAAACTCATTATTGCCATTTATGCCAAGCTTTTCAAATCCAGCAGAGCCATCGGTTCTGGAAAGATAAATAGCTCCATTAATTATTGAGAGTGGAAAGAATTCTTGAAAGGCAGTTCCTTGGGATATATCAACCGTTCCGGTTGGTATTTCTTCAAAATACTGGGCAAACCATGTATTATCAGGTGTTGTTGCCGATAATATAAAACCACTTTTGAGTCTTACATTTTCTGGATTCAACGCTACCGTTACCGATTGGCTGGTTTCATCGGTTAAATCACCATTCGCAGCGGTCAGTGATACCGTGTAAGTACCTTCTTCTACGTAAGTATGAGTTGGGCTGGCCTCATTAGAGGTATTGCTATCGCCAAAGTCCCAGGAATACGAAGTAGCATCGGTAGAGGTATTGGAAAAGGTGACGGTTAGCTCATTAGCAGTAAAGGTAAAAGAGGCTACTGGCTCCACACTGGGTGGCGAGTCGTCTTCTTCATCGCAACTGGTCGTAAGAATAAAAAAAAGTGAAATTATTGTTAGGAGTCTAACTTTCATAGTTTTAATAGATAGGTTTATCTTGTGTAGAAATTATTTATGTAATAAGTATCGAATTTTCAGATTAGCGTTTCTACCGGGTCGGGGTACCCGGAAGTTGTCAAATACTTCTTCGTCTAAAACATTGTTCATTTGTATTGAGAAGGTAAATCCTGAATCGGCCAAGCGGTAGCTTAGACCCAGATCTAACTGCCGTTGGATAGGAATGATGTTTTCTTCATTGCGAGTGGTTTGAAAAATAAGGTCAAATTCATCTACGAAAGTATAGTAGCCAAATACCGTCACCTCATCCTCCTCGGAGATCGGACTACTGAATGTGTATCGGCTGGAGACGTTGAAAAAAGTAGATGGGATGTTAGGAATAAGATTACCTACTCCATTGGTGTTGTTCTGGTTTGGTATACCAGCCTTCACTACCTCTTGCGAGGTAAAACTAACCACAGTCTCCCAGTCTCTTAACGGAGCAACTGTTAGCATAAGCTCTACGCCAGTGGCATCGGCTTCTGCCTCATTTACAAATTGAGCCGGGTCATTTTCGTTTCTACCGGGTTCTAATCTAATCAGGTTGGTTTGGTCTCTTAAAAACCAGTTAGCATCAATGGAAATAAACTGAGAAGCATTGAAGCTATGCTTAAAATACCCCCCCACATTCAGATTCTGACTTTCTTCGGGTTTCAGGAAAAAATTGGGTTCAATGGTTAGAAAATCACCAAAGACTTCTTCTTTGGTGGGTATTCTTATCGCCTGTTCGTAGCTGGCACGGATAAAGAGATCCTTGAGAAAAGAATACTTGAGCCCCATACCATAACCTGTTTCCCGGCCATCTGCGGCATACTCAAAAACCTGATCACCACCAAATGCGCGAAAGTCGGCAGTACTTTGGTCGTAATAGTAATACTTCCCAAACAATATAGACTCCAGCTTTGCATCAAACCACTTGGACTCATAGGCAATACCACTGATTGAGCGAGTCAAAAATGAGGGCACGGTGTTCGGGTCTATCCCTCCGATTGCGGGTGCTAGGGGGTCGTTGCCCACCACCTTCTGATCGCTCAAAAAAGAAGAAAGCTTAATGGTGTGTACTGAACTGAGGCTATATTCTAGGTTAACGCGATGAGCCTGGGAGCGGGTCTCACCTTCCCGTTGGGAGGGCAAACCCAGTACCTCCATACCTTGATTATTCGTGGCTACGATCTCGCCAAACCAATTGTAAACGTTGGTGGTCGAGTCGTCGACAAATTCTTTAGCGATAGAAAAATTACCGAAATAATTAAACAGTAACTTGTCTTTAAAGAAGGTTTTTTGGTATTGGAGATTATGTACTAGGGCATTGCGTTCCAGATCAGCTTCTCCCACTGCTCTGTTTCCGATGCGTACTCCGTGTTGAATTTCGTCATAACGCTGGTTGTACCCTACGGAATACGTTAGCTTATCGGCCAAATGAGTATTAACCAGGCCAATTGTACCTTGTACCATAGAAGATTGGTGGGCACTGTGAAAACGTTCCGCCTCTACCTCCTCCTCTTTAAAATCCGGGGTTCGTTGTTGAGCGCGGATGCTGTAGTTGTTGTCGGAGTAGTTGTAAAAGGAATTGACAGAAACGATGATATGCTCACCAAACTTTCTCGAGGCATTCAGTGAACCAATGTGAGTATTAAATGAGCCTAGCTGGTAAGAAGCATCTAAGTAGTCGTAGTCTACTTGCCGACTCACTACGTTTATGCCTCCGGCTAAGGCATCGGTACCCACATCGATAGGCATCACGCCTTTATAAACATCTACCCGTTCAATAGCATTTACCGGAATATTATTGATTTGAATGCTGCCACCGTAAAGTTCTAAGGGAATGCCATCAATATAGGTTCTAACTGCTTGCCCGGTTAGCCCATTAAGTTGAATATTCGTTTGGCTGCCTAGTCCTCCCGATTGTCTGACGCGTACCCCGGCGGTACGGTTGAGTACGGTCACTACATCAGCTGATTCATTTTGCAGTTTCACCACGTCAATCGATGAGATTTGAAGCGGATTAGAAGATAGCCGTTTAGCTTCAGACTCTGCTATGACCATTACTTCGTCAAGCTCAGCTGTACCAGAGGTTAGCGTAAAGTTTACTTCCTGTACCTCGTTTTGAGTCACTGAGGTTTCCTTTCTGAGTGTTTCAAAACCCACCATAGAAACAGCAATGGTGTAAGTACCTGCCTCCAGGTTCCGTATTTCATAGAATCCGTCTGAGTCGGTGGTCACCCCTGTAGTCGTTCCTACTACGATTACCGTAGCTCCGGGGAGAGGGTTATTTTCATCATCGGTGATCGTTCCTTGCAAGTTGGCGGCCAATAGATGCGTACCAACAATGACAAGTAGTAAGGTAAGGCCAGGTTTCACTAAATTTATTTAGATCAATTCTAAAAGAATGCAAAGATGGTTAAGAAGTCAACAAGAAGCAATAGCTAGACTTAGTATATTTATGTTTAGCGGCAGGAATGATAGAAAAGGGAAACCTACTCGTCCGCTCTATATTAAGCACCCCGACCCGACGGAAAATCGCGGGAAGAGGAATAAAGTAAGAAACATGCCAGGGTTACTGCTAGTGCCAATTCTGAAATCGTTTGATTTACAACTAATAACTCAATTCTTTTGCACTGAACGATTTACTAGTAGTTGCTTTTACTTAAGATTATTTGCCGAAAGATCAATGATAGTCGATATCGAAGCTCCGGTAACATCGAATACTTTTTCAGATTGATCAGTTGCTGGGTCGTATTTGTAAACCGCGTTTTCAGTTGTGTTCACAATTGGGAAATGCGGAACGTTATCAATAAAGTAAGCATTGGTAGTAGCAAAAGGATTTAATCCGGGAAGACCGGGAAGCACCCTCAGTGTTTGAGCATTTAAATCCAATTCTACCCATCTAGCATTTTCACTTGTATTCAATAAAGCCAGTATCTGGTTAATTTGCTCTTGTGATAAGTTAGAAATATTCCCTCCTACTGAAACTAATATATCAACTACAGCTTGTGGTGTTTCTACACCCACGTGGGCATAGGCTAACCCATTCTGATAATATTGAAAAGCCCTCATAGAATGAAGTAATAAGGTAGAATTACCCACGACTCTAAAATCATAATTGGGATCAAATTCGTTGGAACCGGCAGGAATTTTAAGGATTCCCGGAAGGTTAGCCGCGGGTACCGGATTCAAGTTTCCAGTATGGTGTATGTAAAGATTTCCATCTTCGTCAGAAAGTCTATGCAAAGGGTTGAAAGTGAATGTGGGGCCGGTAGTTGAATTTAACTGATTCCCTAGAGTACCGCCGGATATACTTCCTCTTATCATCGTAAAATTATCCAGTAAATTAGGGTTTGAGCCTTGTGCATAAGAAATAAAAACATCGTCACCCCTAATTACAGCAGAAGATACTGCTGCTTCCGGTCGCTCTTCAAACAAGGGTGCTGCCGATAAATCAATGTTGCCAATCTCTTGTAGCGTCTGCGGATTAAATACTTTAACTTGGGTGAAGTCATTAGGGTCGATAAAAACCCCTGTTTCACTATCTCTAATTCTTAGCGTGAATGCATTTTCACCCGTAGTAGGGATAGTGCCATCTTCCACTATTTCTCCGTTGCCGTTTACTGCCACTTTTGAAAAACCATTTCCAACTGAGCGTTGGATGTAAACAGCTCCATCATATACATCCCAAGGGAAGAACTGCTGAAATGCTTGACCCTGTGTTAAATCAATGGTGCCAGAAGGTAGTTCTTCAAAGTATCGGGCAAGCACCGAATTATCTTCAGTAAAACCTGTTACTATAAAACCACTGGTCACCCTTACATTTTCAGGATTTAGTGACACTTCTACGGATTGAGTCACTTCGTCGGTTACATCATTGTTTGATGCAGTCAAGGTAACCTGATAGGTTCCAGCTTCCTCATACGTATGTACCGGATTAGTCTCAGTAGAAGTAGTATTGTCCCCAAAATCCCACGAAAAACTTACTGCATCGGTTGAGGTATTGGTAAAAGAAACTTCCAGTTCATTGGTAGCAAAGGTAAAACCTGCGGTAGGTGGTGCTACGGGGTCTTCTTCATTATCACAAGCAAGTAGTAAAAAAATAAAACCTAGGTAGAAAAGTGTATGAATTGTCTTCATCATCCATTAGTTTATATAGTATTAAATTTGGTATCTAATTTTGAATCGGTAGTTACGACCCGGCCTGGGTATTCTATAGTTATCAAACAAGTCAGCATCCAATACATTATTGACCTGTAGTGAAAATGTAAATCCAGTATCACTCAATTCGTAACTTAGCCCAGAATCAATCTGATCTTGAGTAGGAATGAAGTTTTGGTCGTTACGTATTGCACCTTCAAATATGAGACTGAACTCCTGAACATGATTGTAGTAACTAAAGAGCGTAATCCTATCCTCATCACTCAAGGGGTTAGCAAAACGGTACCTGATTCCTGCATTGTAGAACAGGGTAGGGATATTGGGAATAGGTTTCCCTGCATCATTGGTATTGGCAGCATTGGGTTCTTCCGCATTGATTACGTCTTGGTAAGTGAAATTTATATCAATACTTAGATTTCTAATCGGCGTAGTTTTAAAGGAAGTTTCTATCCCTTGCGCTTCTACTGCTGCCTGATTGATAAATTGTGCGGGGGCATTAGGGTTACCGGGTACCTGTAGGCGTATTAAATCTTGCTGGTCCCGTAAGAACCAATCGACTTGAAGAGAGACAAAGCGGTTGTTACTAAATCTATGTCGGTAGAAAATACCTACATTGAGGTTATTACTTTGTTCAGGGCGTAGGCTAAAATTGGGCTCTATGGTGATAAAATCGCCAAAAACTTCACCACTGGTGGGTATACGGATTGCCTGTTCGTATCCAACTCTCAGGAATCGGTCTTCATCTACTGACAGTTTTAATCCCGCACCAAAGCCAAATTGTTCGTTAGATTGCACTATAGGGTCAAAAATGACCGACCCTCCCGCTTGGTCAAAATCAGAAGCACTATTGGAATAGGTATAGTACTTTCCAAAAGCCAGGGTTTCTATTTTCTTATTGAACCAATTTCCGCTGAGCTGAGCCGCTAGTATGTTTCTACTTAATTCCGAGGGCAATGTATTAGGATCAGTAGTAGGATTATCAAGAGGAACCTGCCGAGCTAAAGGGTCATTACCCGTTATCCGCTGGAAAGCATGGAAGTTACTGACATTCAGTTGGTAGTTCTCTAAAAACTTGTATTCTCCAGTGAGACGGTGTACGGTTACAAAGGTCCTACCATTTCTCTGGGAAGGCTCAGCCAATAGCTCTGTACCATCCGTACGAATTTCGGCTGTTTCAATTTCGCCTGACCAGTTATAAAGATTCTGGGTAGAATCGTTTACACCATCCTTAATAATGGCGTAGTTACCAAAGTATCTGAGTTGAAATCTATCGCTGAAATTTTTCTCAAACTGAATATTTTGGTAGAAGGCCTGGTTGTCTCGCTCAGCTTCTCCCACTGGTCTTGTATTTACTCTGGCACCATGCTGAATTTCATCGAATCGCTGAGAGAAGCCCGTAGATAACACGAATCGGTCAGCCCATTTCAAATCATACGCCCCCAGCTGGATTTCACTAAAAGAGGATTGGTGTTGATTGTGGAACCGCTCAACCGTTTCAATGCTTTCTACTACCCGAGACTGCTCATTTCCCTGAATATTGGTAAAGGTCTCAAAACTAACCACCGGGATATCCCTCATCTGGTAGTTGTTGTCAGAGTAGTTATAAAAGCCATTGAACGCCACGAAAAGCCGTTCGTTCAGCATCTTAGCACCATTAACCGCTATTACGTGAGTGTTGAACGAGCCAAATTCATAAGAGGCATCCAGATAAGAAGTATATATTTCTTTGGGTATCACATTGATTCCGCCTGCCAAAGCATCAGTCCCAATGTCAATGGGCATGACTCCTTTATAGACATCAATTCGGTCTATTGCGTTAACTGGTATGTTGTTAAGTGAAATTCCACCGCCTAGTAATTCTAGTGGAATACCATCATAGTACTGTCTTACGGCATTGCCAGTCAATCCATTTAATTGGACTTCGGCTGTGCTTCCTAAACCTCCGGCCTGTCTGACACGTACTCCGGAAGCCCTAGTCAATATACCAATTGTATTAGTAGCTTCAGCTTTAAGGCCTCTCGTATCGATGGATGTTATCTGGATAGGTTGTTCATTCAGTTCGGTACTTTCTGACTTTCCGGTTACTACAACTTCATTCAGTTGCTGAATATCCTCTGTGAGTGAAAAGTTTACTTTCACGAATTCAGAACTCCTAAGTTTGACTTTCCTACTTTCCTTCAAGTATCCAATACTTGAAGCTTCAATCAAGTAGGTACCTGCTTCAAGATTTTTTATTTCAAAGAATCCGTCAGAGTTGGTGGTAACTCCTTTGGTAGTCCCTACTACGATTACCGTAGCTCCAGGGAGAGGGTTATTCTTGTCATCGGTGATCGTTCCTTGCAGGTTGGCGGCCAATAGATGCGTGCCAACAATGACAAATAGTAAGGTAAGGCTAGGTTTCACTAAATTTATTTAGATCAATTCTAAAAAAATGCAAATATCAACACCTGATTGATGACTATCAATAGCTAGAAGTGATAATTTAGTTAGCTACTGCTAGTATTTTAGTGGAGACTAACTAGTATGCTTATCCTTAATCAATACGAAAGCCGCAATTGCCGATAACCATGCTAAGCCAGCACTGATATACATAATCTGATCAAACATAGCAATGAACGATTGTTCATAAGCCCGTTTCACTTTACTCTGTTCCTCAATCGGAACGCTATCCGGCACCTGAGCGTCTCCCAAATTAGTCGCCTGTTGCATTACTGCCTGTTCAGTCGCTGAAGAAAAGTTCATGGCCTGAACCGATGGACTGAGGAAATTTGTAAACAAAACCACGGCTAGTGCCCCAATTACTGCATTGGCGAAAACGCTGGCTGTTCTGGTCATGGAGTTATTAATACCTGAGGCAGTGCCGGAGTGCTGGTCTTCTACCGAAGCCATTACCGTGGTAGTAAGTGGAACCACCGTGAGCGACATTCCCAGTCCAAAGATCAATATACCGGGAAAGTAAGTGCTCCAGAAATCTTCAGGACCACCAGTTAAACCTACCTGAGAAAACCAGAAAAATCCGAAGCCAGCCAGAGTTGCTCCGCTAACTAATAGCCAACGAGGCCCGTAGCGATCTACCAGACCTCCCACCCACCGGGCCATAGAAGCCATCATAAAGGTAAAGGGTAGCATAGTCATTCCGGCCTGCATCTGCCGGTAGCCCTGCACTTGAATTAAATTAAGCGTCAGAAAAAGCATGGCGATTGCCAAACCGGCGTACAACAGAAAGGTCAGTACATTGGCACCGGTAAACGTTCGGTTATTGAATAGATTGAGGGGCACCATCGGATTGGAATTACGCTGCTCTACCACGATAAACACTATTAGAAAAATAGCACCCACTACCAAAGAGGCAAGAACCTGCCAATGGGTCCAACCCAATTCGGGAATTTCCAGAAATCCGTAGGTAAGTAATGCCAAGCCTAGAGCCACGGTAATGGCACCAGCGTAATCTAATCGATGTTCAATACTATCATCCGAGCTTTCGGGTACTTTGAAGTGTAGAACCAACAGAGAAATCAGGCCAATAGGAATATTAATATAAAAAATAGCTCGCCACAGACCGGCGTCACCCAGCGCCCCGCCTAAGATTGGCCCACCAACGGTTACCAAGGTAGTCACTGCCGACCAAGTACCGATAGCCTTTCCTTTTTCCTTCTTATGAAACGTAGCCGAAATGATGGATAAACTTCCGGGTATCATCAGCGCACCGCCGATACCCTGCACTGCTCGGGCTCCAATCAGCCAGTCTACGGTTGGTGATAATCCACATGCTACCGATGAAATAATAAAAATTGCGATGCCAATCATGAAAATCTTTTTCCGCCCCAGCTTATCACCTAAAGAGCCTCCCACTAGTATCAATGAAGCCAACATTAGGAGATAGGCGTTTAGTATCCAGAAAATAT
>CAKZYJ010000270.1 GCA_937884755.1 uncultured Flammeovirgaceae bacterium | reverse complement strand
ACGACTGCTTTCTTAGAATTTTACTACCACACAAACCTAAAGGCGGCGGCCGCTCTAACACCAAAACACTATAACACCAACTTTACGATTCTACCCGTAGGCCGGATTCGGTTTCGCTTTCATCGGCTTCCA
Organism: uncultured Flammeovirgaceae bacterium; assembly: GCA_937884755.1. GTDB lineage: Bacteria > Bacteroidota > Bacteroidia > Cytophagales > Cyclobacteriaceae > Tunicatimonas. Next base: position 15,175 of record CAKZYJ010000270.1, on the reverse strand, counting down.
TCACTTCGGTTTGCTTGCGGATGGATTCTACGTGCAGCAGATTGAATAAGTCAACGATGAAGCGTTCACGTAGATTCGCGTTCTTGGCCCAATCTTTTCTCGCTTCAAACACTCGGTTCCAGCGATCAAGCTGGAAAGCGGCTACGTTGTTTTTCTTCTTCCACACACCAATCTGGGCTACCAAATCCAGCCGGTGGGCCAGCAGTTCTACCATCTCCCGGTCCGAGTGGTCAATCTGGGTGCGCAGTTCTTCCAGATGGGTGATGTACTCAATGTCTTCGGATGAAGCCTGCCGGATGTGCAGGTTGCGGATAATCTCGCCCAGCGTTTGCGGAGTAATCTGCTGGCGGGCATCGCTCCAGGCATTTTCCGGGTCACGATGAGTTTCAATAATCAGCCCCTCAAAGCTTAGGTCCATCGCAATCTGGCAGATTTCGGCCACATCTTCCCGCTTACCCATAATATGGCTAGGGTCGCAGATCATGGGGAGGCCGGGCAATTGCCGCTTCATTTCAATAGGTAGTTGCCACATGGGCACATTACGGTAACGAGATTTCTGATAGGTAGAGAAGCCCCGGTGAATCGCTCCTATTTTCTTCACGCCCGCTTGGTAAAGCCGCTCCAGTGCGCCCATCCAGAGCGCTAAGTCGGGATTAATCGGGTTCTTGACTAGTACAGGCACATCGCAGCCGCGCAGGGCATCGGCAATCTCCTGCACAATAAACGGACTTACCGTGCTGCGAGCACCTACCCAAAGCACGTCGATGCCATAGTGCAGAGCCTCCTCCACGTGCATGGCATTAGCCACCTCTACCGAGAACTGTATGTTTAACTCTTTTTTAATATCCTGAATCCACTGTAATGCTTCCTGACCGATGCCCTCGAAGGTATTCGGGCGGGTGCGGGGTTTCCAGACACCAGCCCGCATCAGGGTGACGCCCTGCTCCTTAATGGCTTTTACGGTCTCATAAAGCTGCTCTTCAGTTTCGGCACTGCACGGCCCGGCAATAATAAGCGGATTGGTTTTGCCAACACCCCACTGCTGTAATTCGGTGATTTCCATAGCTTCTTAAACAAATGTATCTACTGAGATGGTTTACTAGTAATGATTGATGAATAATGATTAATCATTATTCATTATCTTTTGCCGTTAATCATGGAATACGTTTTCACCCAAGCCACCCCGGTTTCATTTGACAATACAGAGATTGCCTTTTCCTATAAATCCGATCAGGATTTGCGGAAGACCTACTGGCTGTTTAAGGCGATTAATTACCCATTTTTAACAAGCGTAGGGACAAAGTTGGTGAAAATCGCGCTAAAATTAAAGCTACCCATCCACGGCCTACTAAAACACACCCTATTTCAGCAGTTCTGCGGGGGCGAAACTATCGCCGATAGCGCCGATACCATCCGGCTGCTGGCCTTGCATAACGTAAAAACCATTCTGGACTATTCAGTAGAGGTTACTAAGAACGAAGCGGGGTTTGAGCACACCACAGAAGAACTGCTGCGGGTAATTGAGGCCGCCCGCACCAATCCGAATATGCCCTTTTGTGCCTTTAAGATGACCGGTATTTTGAGCTTTGGGTTGATGGAAAAAGTGCAGGCTGGAACCAAGCTTACCGCAGAACAACAAGCAGCTTATGACCGGGGGAAAGCCCGGCTGGTACGCCTCTGTGAAGCCTCTCACCAAGCGGATGTGGGGATTTTTATTGATGGGGAGGAGTCCTGGATACAGGAAGTAATCGACGATCTAGCCGACGAAATGATGCAGCGCTACAATCAGGAAAAAGTGATTGTGTACAATACCTACCAGATGTATCGCCACGATATGCTGGATCATTTAAAAGCTGGCTACCGACGAGCCGTAACTCATCAGTACTTTCTGGGAGCCAAGCTAGTACGCGGAGCGTATATGGAGAAAGAACGGGAGCGGGCCGAAGAACTGGACTATCCAGATCCCATTCAGCCCAACAAAGAGGCTACTGATGAAGATTACAATCGGGCTATATTGTTTTGCCTCAACCATAAGCAGCGAATTTCTCTTTGCTCCGGCTCGCATAATGAATACAGCAATTATTATCTGGCTATGCTGATGGAGAAGCATTCTATGAAACCTAACGACCCCCGGGTGTACTTTGCCCAGCTCTACGGCATGAGTGACAATATATCTTTTAATCTGTCGCGGGCTGGTTTCAATGTCGCTAAGTATCTTCCCTACGGCCCGCTGGAAGCTGTAATGCCTTACCTCTTCCGCCGGGCCGAAGAGAACACTGCCGTGCGGGGCCAGAGCAGCCGCGAACTTACGATGGTGGACCAGGAAATGAAACGCCGGAGGTAAGGGTAGCCACCTTTACATCACATACTGAAAAGCGAAGGTTACTCCAAAATGCCCTACATTGCTATCTAAAATCATTTAATTCGAAGATGTATGTTTCGGTTAGTGTTACTTTTTTGGCTACTATCTTCTCTTGCGCTTTCTGCTCAGGATCAACCAATTCTTTCGTTGGGAAAAGTAGACTCTCTCTATTCGGAGATACTGGATGAGCAACGACCGTATTGGGTGTTGCTACCGAACTCCTACGATGATACTACGGCCAGTCCCCAGCAGTATCCGATATTGATTTTATTAGATGCTCGCCGAAATTTCCAGATGGCTAGTGGTGTAATTCCGTTTATGAGTAGAAATGTTCAGATACCGGAGATGATCGTGATAGCTATTCCTAACACGAACCGAGTCCGTGATTTTACGCCTACCAATAGTACTACCGGCCCCGAAGGGGAAACGTATTCTGCCTTTGAAAGTAGCGGGAAGGGTGACCAGTTTCTGAAGTTTTTAGAGGATGAATTGCTAACGACGATTGATTCATCGTACCGAACCATGCCCCTACGGGTATTGGTGGGACATTCGCTAGGAGGGTTGCTGGCCTGCGAAGCCTACTTATCTCATAACGCATCCTTTAGTGCGTATATAGCGGTTGATCCAAGTTTGTGGTGGGACAATCGGTTACTAGTAAAACAAGCAAAGTCGGATAGTGTGTATCAACAGCCTCTTGATAGTCGGCTGTATATTGCAGCCGCGCATAAACAGATGACTACCTTGGATAACTCTTCTATGAGGTTAGCTCAAGAAGCCTTCTTTGTGGCTCTGGAAGAAAACAGTAATCAGTCACTACAAGTCAAGTTTCAGCACTTTGATCAAGATGATCATGGTACCATTCCGCTTCCGGCATTGTACCACGGGTTACAGTATATCTTTGAGGGGCTGCATTTATCTTCGGACAAGATGCTAACGTACGAACCGGCCGCTATCGTTGAACATTACCGAGCGTTTTCCGAAAAGATCGGGTTCACCTTCACTCCTTCAGAAAGTGAAATGAAGCTATATGCTGATTACTTCTTTTACCGAAATGACGAAAAAGAAAAGGGGTTAGCATTTTATCAGATGAATGTAGATAACTATCCCAAATCCTATCAGGCTCATCAATATCTGGCGGACGCGCTTCGTGAATTAGGACGTACTGATGATGCTATCAGACATTATCAGCAATCATTGGAGTTACATGCTGATAATGAGAAAGTAAAAGCAGCTTTGGGTGAATTATTGGGAAAGTAGCCAAGTATCTTAACATCTTAGAATAAGATGTCACTCAGCAATTAGGGCATCTAAACTTTTTAGAGCACTATCAACCTAACTGTACCTTCAGGTTGTCGTAGGTTTCTTCAGGAGAAATATCTTTAGCCTGATTTATTTCAATAACACTTAAAATACTGATTACGGTATCGGGAGAGTAACCGAGCTTCATCACAATATTTTCGGTTATTCGCATTTCTTCCGGATGGATTTCATCGTCTGCCAGAATCAGGTTGATTAGATAGAACAGCATGAAGAACTTTTCCTCTCGGGTTTTGGGTGCTTTGTAGGATACGATGGCTGGGTCAAAGTTATCTCGTACTTCCTGTAATTCTTCCTGAGTCATGCCCAGCTTTTTCCCCACTGAGAGGATATACTGCTCTTCTACCCGGTCAAGACTGCCATCGGCCCAAGCTATTCGAAATAGCTGATTCACGTACTCTCGCTCACGATTTACATTCTGGCGGTTAAAAAAAGTGTTCCAGATACCCATAAGTACTATAGACAAGTTATTGAAAGTTGGATAGAGAGGTTCAATAACTAAGCCATAGTGACTCAGATTTTTATACAATTACGGTTCACTTCTTACTCCAACATGCGTAACAACTTGCTCAGGCGATCCTTCAGGTTACGACGGTCAACGATAAAATCGAGGAAGCCGTGTTCGAGTAGAAACTCTGAACTTTGAAAGCCCTTGGGTAGGGTTTTACCGATGGTTTGCTCAATTACCCGTGGGCCGGCAAAGCCTATCAACGCCCCTGGCTCAGCAATATTAAAGTCGCCCAACATAGCGTAAGAGGCAGTCACTCCCCCGGTAGTAGGGTCAGTCATTAGCGAGATGTACGGGATTCCGGCTCGGTCGAGCTGGGCTAATTTAGCGGAAGTCTTGGCCATCTGCATTAGTGAGAAACCTGCTTCCATCATACGGGCTCCACCCGACTTGGAAATCATCAGAAAGGGAATTTTCTTCTCTAGGGAGTAGCTAATAGCTCTTGCTATCTTCTCACCCACTACCGAACCCATTGATCCACCAATGAAGGAAAAATCCATACACGCAATTACCAGCTTAACGCCGTGCATCTTTCCGTGAGCGGCGCGTACTGCATCTTTCAGGTCAGTCTTCTTTTGCGCGGCCTTCACCCGATCCGGATAAGGCTTGCTATCGACGAAATCGAGCGGATCAGCCGACTGCATTTTAGTATCTAATTCAGTGAACTTGTTATCGTCAAACAGTAACTCAAAGTATTCTTTGGAGCCAATGCGCACGTGGTAGCCATCGTCAGGCACTACGTAGGCATTGTTTTTTAATTCCCGAGTATGAATAATTTTTCCACTTGGGGTTTTATACCACAAACCGTCGGGAGCTTCTTTCTTCGCTTCGGTAGGAGTTTGAATACCCTTATCTTTCCTTCGGAACCATGCCATACTGGTATAGTGTAGTTTTTACTAGATAGCCTCTGCTTGTAGGACGGGCAAAGTTAGAGAGAATTTTGCATTTCCAAAAAAACCAGCGGATTACCATCTAGTTGTAACCCATTCAAGTATAATGTAGCTAGAAAACGGCTATTAAGCTCGTTAATAATGGAGCTACCCAATACCTACATACTTTGGTAAAATAAACCTGATACCATCCAACTTGTTCCGCTTCGCTCTGATACTCAATTATTGTAGTTTGTTAGAACTTCTCGCGTAAGTAGCGAGCAGTGTAGTTATCTTCCAGTTTGATCATATCTTCGGGGCGACCGGCAAAGGTTACGCCCCCTCCCTGCTCGCCACCTTCAGGCCCCAGGTCAATAATCCAGTCGGCACATTTGATTACCTCCATATTATGCTCTATGATCAGTACAGAGTTGCCTTGCTCAATCAAAGCGTTAATGGCATCCATCAGCTTGCGAATATCGTGGAAGTGCAGCCCGGTGGTAGGCTCATCGAAGATAAATAGTAGGTGCTCGCTCTGTCCATTGCGAGAACTATTTCCTTTACCCAGAAACGAAGCTAGCTTCACTCGCTGAGCTTCTCCTCCGCTAAGGGAGTTAGACGATTGCCCTAACCGGATATAGCCTAGCCCTACATCCTGCAATGGCTGCAACTTGTTGATAAGTCCTCTTTGGTCGGCAAAGAATTCAATGCTTTCGTCTACGGTTAGTTCCAGTACTTCGGCAATGTCTTTTCCCTTATAGGTTACTTCCAGAATTTCTTTCTTGAAGCGTTTTCCCTTACAGACTTCGCAGGTGAGGCGAATATCCGCCATAAATTGCATTTCTATGGTTACTTCCCCCTCACCCTGGCAGTTTTCGCAGCGTCCACCGTCTACATTAAATGAGAAGTAAGCCGGTTTATAGCCTCGCTGTTTCGCTAGTGGTTGGTCGGCGTAGAGTTGTCGAATTTGATCGTAGGCTTTCACGTAAGTCACCGGATTAGAGCGGGAAGACTTCCCGATAGGATTCTGATCCACAAACTCTATTTGGGTGAGCTTTTTGAAATCTCCTTCCAGCCGGTCGAACTTACCGGTAGTTTCGTTTACTGTTCCGAATATTTTACCGAGGGCCGGATACAGAATGCTCTTAATTAGGGTAGATTTCCCGGAGCCGCTCACTCCGGTTACTACCGTTAGCACGCCCAGCGGAATATCCACATCAATGTGCTTGAGATTATTTTCCCGCGCTCCTTTAATTTCAATTTTGTGCTTGAACGAGCGTCGTTTCTTCGGTAGCGGAATAGCCTCCACCCCGCTTAGGTAGCGAGCGGTGTGGGTGTTAGCTGTACCGTTCATCTTGTGTAGCTCAGTCAAGCTCCCCTGAAATACTAGTTTCCCGCCGTGTCGTCCGGCATCGGGACCAATGTCAATAATCTGATCGGCAGCCCGCATCACTTCTTCTTCGTGCTCTACTACAATTACGGTGTTGCCCAGGTTGCGTAGTGTTTTCAGTACTTCTACCAACCGGCTGGTATCTCGCGGATGCAGTCCGATGCTGGGTTCATCCAGAATATACATGGAACCTACCAAAGCACTACCCAACGAAGTAGCCAGCTTAATCCGTTGATACTCCCCTCCCGACAAGGTGCTGGTTAGTCGATTCAAGGTCAGGTACCCTAACCCAACCTTATCTAGATCGTACGTATCTAGCGATAGTTACTGTATAAAGCTGATTAGCCGAGGTATGGGCAGCAGTACCAGTTCGGTGATGGATGTACCGTTGATTTTTACGTATGCCGCATCTTTCCGCAGACGGGTTCCTTTGCATTCGGGGCAGGTGGTACGGCCCCGGTAGCGCGATAGCATCACCCGATACTGAATTTTATGGGTTTTGGATTCCAGGTGCTTGAAAAAAGCGTTTAATCCTTTAAAGTACTGATTGCCCGTCCAAAGTAATTCTTTCTGCCCTTCAGTTAGATCTACGTAGGGGCGGTGAATGGGAAAGTCGAAGCGGATACCATTTTTAAGCAGTGGTTCAACCCACTTTTTCATGGAGTGGCTACGCCAGGGGGCAATGGCTCCTTCGTATACCGAAACGCTTTTATCCGGCACAACCAAGTCTTCGTCAATACCCAGTACCTTACCGAAACCCTCGCAGGTACGGCAGGCTCCGTAGGGATTATTAAAGGTAAACAGGTTGACGCTGGGCTCTTCAAAGACGATTCCGTCTCGCTCAAACTTATCGGAAAAGCGATGTAGCTCATTACTCTCTCGCGTAACAATCTCTATTTCACAAATTCCTTCCCCCTCAAAAAAGGCTGTCTGCACCGAGTCGGCTATTCTAAACTGTAAGTCTTCATCATCGGGTTGCACCGAAGCTCGGTCAATCAAAATGCGATACTCTGCTGATTCATCTAATTCATCTTCCAGTACCTCCTCGATAAAGAGTACTTCATCGTTAACCTTGATCCGAGTAAAGCCCTTCTGCAACAACACCGTGAGTTCTTCGGATAATGAGCGTTCCTGATGTTTAATTAAAGGACAAAGCACCATGAGCCGAGTGCCTTCCTCCTGGCTAAAGATAAAATCTACCACACTTGTCACTGTGTCGCGAGTTACCAGTTCGCCACTCACCGGGGAGTAAGTTTTGCCTACACGAGCGTAGAGTAGCTTGAGGTAATCGTAAATTTCAGTGGTGGTACCTACGGTAGAGCGCGGGTTGCGGGTATTCACTTTCTGCTCAATGGCAATGGCCGGGGATACTCCTTTTATATACTCCACTTCCGGCTTTTCCATGCGACCCAGAAACTGCCGGGCGTAGGAACTCAGGCTTTCCACGTACATCCGCTGCCCCTCGGCAAACAAGGTATCAAAAGCCAAAGATGATTTGCCCGAACCCGATAATCCGGTAACTACTACTAATTTGTTGCGGGGAATGGCCACATCAATACCCTTCAGGTTATTGACCTTAGCCCCTTTAATGATAATAAATTGCTTAGGATCTAGTGTATCAACAGAAACAGGTTGGGCAGTATCCATATGCACTTAGCTGGTTTGAAGGCTAAAACGTCTGTGGTGAGCATTCAAGATTCTCACGATAGCAACTTAAAAATACTGAGACTGTCAAAAGTACGAACTTTCGTTGGCAACCCATCATACTTATTATAAGATTTTTTTAGCATAAGCAATTATGATTTTACTTAAAACAAGTATATCTTATTATGCCGCAAAATTTTTCTTATTTTTAAGTTTACCTGTTTGCCTCAGTGCGCATAAACTACCAAAAGACCTAGATTACCATGAAAGCAATTTTAACATTATTACTAACCAGCTGGACTTACTTCGCCTTTGCTCAGGACGCTCGCATTTTTGACTACGTAAAAACTGGAGATGACGACGACTTGTTTATTATTGGCGGCAACGAGCAGGGAGTTTTTACCGGCATTGGTGAAGATTACTACTACAACGGTATCAGCAATAAGCAAGTACTGAGCTACTACAGCCTAACTGATGGCTTACAAGAAAGCAAGGTGCTTAAGCCAGACGACAAATCCCGCGACTACTTCTACACTTTTTATTTTCAGGATCAGTTGCATACGATGCTGTACGAAGATGAACCTAATGAAGAGCTGCTATACCCTATTTACTTGGAGACATACGGTACTGATCTTAACCAAGTGGGCGACACCCGACAGGTAAGCGGTTTGTACCCGCAAATCTTTTCAATGAATGTAGGTAACTATTTCCGCAGTTACTTTTCCAGTCAGTACAGCAAGATGCGGCGCAGTTACTTCTTTAGCCACTCCGAAAGTACCGACGGAAACAAACTGATGCTATTCTTCAACTATAACTTCTTTAGCAATGTCACCAATGATCTGCAATGCATAGTATTTAACGAAAACATGGAGCAAGAGTGGTCAGACTTTATTGATCTGCCTCAGGAGTACGGTGATTACCAGATGGTAGAAAGTCGTATTTTAGCCAACGATGGCACTCTTTATCTGTTAGTAGCTTCTTTTGGCGACGAGGGTTTTAAAAAGACCGCTACCGATTTTGAGTATATTCTTTATAAGTACCACCCAGATCAGGAAGAAGTAGAAACTGTAGATATTCCGACTAATGACCGGTTTATTATTAATCTGGGTTTGCAATTAGACGATGAACAACAACCTGTGCTGGCCGGAATCTACGCCAATCCCAGCACTAACGATCTGGAAGGCGGCATCCTGATTCGCAACGGCAAGGCAACCGAACACGCCTTTCCCGCCGCTGATGCGAAAGAAATTAATAAAAAGGACGATAAAGAATATGCTGAAGAATACACTGTGAAGCGAGTGATGCTGGAAGAAGACGGTGCCGCAGTTTTCTTTGCGGAATCGTATAAGCGAGGCCCGGTAGTAAAACCTAAATTAAGCTTAGGCGGATTTAGCCCACTGGATGCTGACGTAGAGTTAGGAGATATTTATCAAAAAATTCTGGCAGTAAAAATTCACCCGCAGAGCGAGTCCTGGCTGCGGATCGTGGATAAAAGTCAGAAATCGACTGAGCCGCGGGATGTATACACCTCTTTCGCGTTGGCCCGCCACAACGACACCTATTATCTAGCATTCAATAACGACATTAAAAATTCATCCGACGTATCACTGGTTAGACTTACTTCTTCGGGCGATATTAAGCTGGAAACGATTTTCGATAAAAAAACTTATCGCTTCAGAGTTGTACCTTCTTTTGCTAAAATAGTACATCCGGGAAATTTAGTAGTGCCGGTAGAGAAATCGGGAAAGCAGGCCTTAGCTCATATTCAGTACTAAGCTTTCCGCAAAAGAATATCACTTTTCTGGCGGATTTGGGTATTATCCTGAGTCCGCTTTTTATTTTTCCGGTTAAACTTACATACGTTTCTTTTCTGTTAACTCGATAAATTGTCGGCTAATTGCTAACTTATTTTTCAAAATTCGCTTATCTTTTAATAAAATTTTATGTTCTTTTGAAGAACAAGGTGTTTTTATACTTCTGAATACAAAAAGTTGCATATTATTTGCTACTTATCTATTTTTGAAGACTGTTCACTAATATAAGATCAATCCTTTCACTTTAAACCAGTACTCTATGCCATAAACCTCTACGCTCACTAAACACTTGGATTAATGAAGAAGTACACAGTAAGTGACAGTAAATTGGTGTCTCTGTATAAGGAAGGGCACGAGGAAGCATTTGAACAACTGGTAAACCGGCACAAAGCCAAAATTTTCACTGCGATCTATATGATCGTGAAAGATGAATGTATTGCGGAAGATATTCTGCAAGAAACTTTCATTAAAGTCGTAAACACTATCAAGTCAGGTCGCTACAACGAAGAAGGCAAATTTTTGCCCTGGGTGATGCGTATTGCCCACAATCTTTCTATTGATCACTTCCGAAAAACCCGCCGTTATCCAACCATTATTATGGAAGATGGCAACAATGTTTTCAATACGTTAGATTTTTCTGAAGATTCTGCCGAATCGATTCAAATAAAAAAGGATACACATACGTTATTAAGGCAATTGATCAAAGAATTGCCCGAGGCACAGCGGCAAGTGCTTACTATGCGCCACTATATGGACATGAGTTTTAAAGAAATTGCCGACGCGACTGGGGTTAGTATCAACACGGCATTGGGCCGTATGCGCTACGCTCTCATTAACCTGAGAAAGAAGATGCAAAAACATAATATCGCCTATGATCCAAATATTTACCCTAGATGATGCAGTACGTTATACGTACGAAGAAATGTCGGCGGAAGAAGCCCGACGATTTGAAGAAGCGCTCTGCGTAGATAGTGAGCTAATGGATACGTTTCAAAAGCTGCATTCGGTAAAATGCCGATTGGAGAATGTATCTATCGATAAAGAACCTTCCAGCCAGGCTGTGAACAATATTCTGGCTTATTCCAAAACGTACGATATCCGGGTGGCCCAGGAGTAGCCGCCTTTTTTTATGACGAAAAAGGAGCGGTTTCAGGAGTTTATCTCCTACTTCGTGGAACACAAGCCCGAGCCAGAGACTGAGCTGGCTTATCGTAACCCCTATGAGTTATTGGTATCCGTGATACTCAGTGCCCAATGTACTGATAAGCGGGTGAACATGGTTACTCCGGCCCTGTTTGAGCAGTTTCCTACTCCGGAACATCTGGCAGCAAGTCATTTCGACGAGTTATTCCCCTATATTAAGAGTATTTCTTATCCGAATAATAAAACCAAGCACTTGCTCGGTATGGCCAGGATGCTTATTGAGGATTTTAACTCGGAAGTGCCCAGTGACGTGAAGGAACTACAAAAATTGCCGGGCGTAGGCCGAAAAACAGCGAATGTAATCTCTTCGGTTATTTTCAACCAGCCCACTATGGCAGTAGATACCCATGTATTTCGAGTATCGAAACGGATTGGTTTGGCTGCGCAAACCGCTAAAACTCCGCTGGAGGTAGAAAATCAATTGATACGGCATATTCCTAAGGAATACGTTGGCAAAGCCCACCACTGGCTGATACTACACGGCCGCTACATATGTTTGGCCCGTAAACCTAAGTGTAATCAGTGTGAATTAACCCATTTTTGTCGTTTCTTCGAGAAAAATGGCGAGGGATGAGCACCCCGATTATTATTCACGATCGGCTTCAAGACTTATTCAATAACTTAGGTATCCCAATTGAGCAAGATGCAGAGTTTACAGTACATCGGTTAGAAGATGTGCACAGCGAGGTACGGCAGTCGCCGACTTTTCGAGCTAATTACTATTCCTTTGTTTTCTTGGAGAGCGGCCACAGTCAGTATACCCTAGATGGACATCAGTTTCAGGCCAAGCCAGGTACAGTGTATTTCACTAATCCTGGTCACCTGAAATCCTTTTACCTTCAAGAGCAATGCACTGGATACCTCATCACTCTTTCTGAAAAATTTCTTAAACAGAATGTATACCCCGATGTATTTGAAGATTTTCCCTTTCTACTGGCCGAAACAGTTCCACCGGGCTACTTGGATGAAGATACTTTTCAGGAATACCAGAAAATAGTAGAGCAAATTGCTGATGAATACCAAGGGCTATCACGCTACCGCTATCGCATCATCGGAAATCTGTTTGTAGTGCTGTTGCTGAAAATCAAAGATCGGTTTTGGAAAGATTATAATCCATTACGGGAATCAGACCGAGGATCGGTGATCGTGCAAACCTTTAAGCAGGACATGGAAAAATCGTATCGCAACCTGACGAACCTCAAAACGTTACCCAACGTGCAAGACTATGCTCAGGCTCAGCAATTACACCCCAATTACTTTAGTACGGTTATTAAAAATAAAACCGGAAAGTCGGTAAATACCTGGATTCACGAAAAAACATTGCTGGAAGCCCAGGCTTTGTTAAGTAATAAATCATTGTCGGTGAAGGAAATTGCTTATCAACTAAAGTTTTCCGAACCTACCCACTTCAGTAAATTTTTTAAGAAACACACCCAGCAAACCCCTAATAATTACCGTCAATCGTTAGCATCTTAGTTTTACGCCATCGATGCTGAGAAATGTGCCTTTAGTAGCCGTACCTCCCGCCCTACCTTTGTCGTGTAGTCAATTGAAAACAAACTTAAATCAACAGAACCATGACAAAGTTAGCAAACAAAATCGCACTAGTAACCGGCGGAAGCCGAGGTTTAGGAAAAGATCAGGCGTTACGTTTAGCCGAGTACGGCAGCGACGTAATTATCACCTACCGTAGCAACGAAGATGCTGCTCAAGAAGTAGTAAACGCTATTGAGCAGCAGGGACGAAAGGCCGTAGCTTTACAACTAGACGTGGCGAATATCAAAGCGTTTGACGCTTTCTTCGCTCAGGTGAAGGAGCAACTAAACGAGCACTGGAACCGAAATAATTTCGACTTTTTGGTAAACAATGCGGGGGTTAACGCTCACGGAATGATCGGTCAGGTAAACGAAGAAACCTTTGATACCTTAAATAATACGCACTTCAAAGGAGCCTACTTTCTTACGCAGAAAGCGTTACTTCTGCTCGCCGACGGCGGACGAATCATCAATATCTCTACCGGATTGGCCCGTTTCTCTTTTCCCGGATACAGTGCTTACGCCGCTATGAAAGGAGCGATGGAAACCTTTACCCGCTATCTGGCAAAAGAGTTGGGCAGCCGAAAAATCACTGCCAACGTAGTAGCTCCCGGAGCCATTGCTACCGATTTTAACCGCGGTGACTTTGAAGCTATGCCCCAAATGAAAGAAATCATAGCGTCTCAAACTGCCTTAGGACGAGTAGGTGAGGCCGAAGATATTGGCGGAGTAGTAGCCTTCCTATGTACCGAAGATGCCCGCTGGGTTAACGCCCAACGCATTGAGGCCTCGGGAGGTATGTTTTTGTAGATTGTCGGTAGTAACGTTTTTGGTAAAGCTGGCTAGGATTAGTACCTGGTCAGCTTTTTTACTCCTCATCTCAATAAATCGCTACAAACTATTAGTGTAGAGAATTTGCCAAACGTTTTGTTGATCACTTCGTTTAATAATTAATATTGAAAATTAAACAAAAAGATATGGCTAGCGCTGTGATAGTTTGGTTTAGGAATGATTTACGCCTACATGATAATGTGACTCTCACCGAGGCAATCCGCAAGTCGGATAGAGTGTATCCAGTGTACTGTTTTGATCCCCGGCATTTTGCGGATACTGAATTAGAATTACCTAAAACAGGTTCGTACCGAGCTCAGTTTCTGCTAGAATCGCTGCAAGACTTGCGCGATAGTCTTCAGGCAATTGGTTCCAATCTTATCATTCGTCAGGGAGTGCCCGAATCGGTGATTCCCCAATTGGCGAAGGAAATAGGAGTCAGCAAAGTATTTGCTAGCAAAGAAGTCACTTCAGAAGAACTATCAGTAGAGGAGGGATTAGGAAATACGCTATTATCTCAGGGCGTGGAGTTGGAGTTGATCTGGCAATCTACCCTGTTGCACGTAGACGATATTCCTTGGCCAATCAATAACGTACACGATGTAATTTCTCAGTTCAGGCGCGAGGCGGAGCGCATTACGCAGGTACGGGAAGTTCTGCCCGCTCCCCAATCGTTGAATAGCATTGATATTCCCACCGGTGATTTACCTACTCTAGATCAATTGGGATTATCTCAGCCCACCTACGATGACCGAAGTGTGTTACGCTTTCGGGGAGGAGAAAGTGCGGGTTTGGCTCGGCTAAAGGAATACTTCTGGGAAAACGACTGCTTGAGGGAATACAAAGAAACTCGCAACGGTATGCTGGGGGCTGATTACTCTTCTAAGTTTTCAGCTTGGTTAGCCAACGGTTCGCTTTCACCCCGAAAGATTTATGAAGAAGTAAAACGCTACGAACAACAGCGAGTGAAAAATAAATCAACTTACTGGATGGTATTTGAGCTGCTCTGGCGTGATTACTTCCGGTTTGTTGCCAAGAAATACGGTAACCGCATTTTCCAATTTGAGGGAATTCAAGGTAAGAGCTTAGACCTCAGAAACGATATTGGTCTGTTTTATAAGTGGAAAAACGGAGAAACTGGTGTGCCTTTTATTGATGCCAACATGCGGGAGATTAATGCTACCGGCTTTATGTCGAACCGAGGACGGCAAAACGTAGCTAGTTTTCTGGTAAAAGACCTGAAAATTAACTGGACTTGGGGCGCATCTTTCTTTGAGACTATGCTGCTTGACTATGATGTCTGTAGCAACTGGTGCAACTGGAATTACATGGCAGGAGTGGGTAACGATCCTCGAGAAAATCGCTACTTTAATATTATGAGCCAAGCGCAGCGCTATGACCCCCAGGGAGAATATGTGCGCTATTGGATTCCAGAACTATCAGATGTAGTTGGCAAAAAGGTACACTACCCTACCGAAATCCCCCAACCGGAGTTGGCCGAAGTAGGAGTAACTATTGGAGAAAATTATCCTAAGCCACTAGTTGCGTTTAGTAAATGGCTGTACTGATAATGAATAATAATTGATGCACCATGGTGCAGACTAATGATTAGTTTAATGGGCAATAGCCTGGAGTGCAATTCATCATCCGCGATTTCTATGGTTCATGCAAGTGCTGGTGCATAGTTTTTTTCATATTTACG
>CAKZYJ010000269.1 GCA_937884755.1 uncultured Flammeovirgaceae bacterium | reverse complement strand
CTGTCCGCTCTAGGGTACTTCAATTATTCGGACAATAATTTCACAATGCGTAGTATCCGCAACAGTTTTGAACGGGAGAACGCTAATGGCTTTATTGTGCCAGACGAAGAAATAATTGATGCCAAACGATTTCACGATCAGCACCGCTCTTCTTTTGCTGAGCTTAGCGTAGATTTTAGAGAATTGCGCTGGGCCGATGAACTGACGGTTGCCGTTTCTTACAGCGATAGGTTCGACGAGATTCAGAACGGACAGTTTTTACTACCCACTGCTGTGGGGGAGGCGAACCGAAGTATAGAAACCATCTCACAACGCATAGACTACCGCAAGCAGTTATTCAACCGACTAAGTCTGCGCTATTTCGGCGTTCTCTCCCATACGTCTATCATAAGTAGAGATAGTACGTCATCCATATACAACTGGAGAGGGGAGATACTGACCCTAGGTGGCAATCAGTTGGGATCAGAAATTTTTCCAATCCCAACCGCTAGGGAAGGTAACGATTTAGGCACTGCTCACCGATTGGCGGCAAATTACCAAATCAATAAGAATTTCAAAGTTACGCTATCTGAATTTTTTCGTTATACCCGAATTGATGGAAACGACCCGTTAGGCTCACGCATTTTGCTGGAGGGCGAAGAAATAGATCCTAACACCATTCCTGCCAAACTTTGGAGAAATATTTTGGGAGCTGAATTGACTTCAGAGTTTATGGACGAGAAACTGACCCTAATTGCGTTCTACAAAAATTATTATTACCAAGCTGAATCTATCGATATTCTTCAGAATTCCACCAGCTTTATTCCGGTCAGAGATGTTGATGAGAGCCTGGATGGGTACGGATTAGCAGTAAAGTATAAATTCAGCCCAGCACTGATGCTCCGGGGTAGCTACGAGCAGGCAGCGCGTATTCCAACGCAAACCGAAATTTTCGGTGATTTTGGAGCTATTGTACCTAACTACACCCTAAGGCCGGAGACGAGCGATAATGTCAATTTGGGGATACGATTTGACCAACCGATTGGAAACTTAGAGCAATTCTCGTTTCAGCTAGGCGGCTTCATTCGCAACCGAAAAAATCTGATACGGATAGAACCGTTCGGAACTGAAAATGCCCGCTTTGTTAATGAAGCCGAGGTAGACGGAAGAGGTATTGAAGCTGCTATTTCGGTAGTCCCAATTCCAAAACTTACACTTAACGGCAATCTTACGTACCAAAGTAATGAGATCACTTCACCCCAACTAAATGGCTCGGCGCTGGAAGGTGCCCAAGTGCCTAATATCCCTAACCTTTTTTACAACGCAACAGTATCGTACAGTTTCGAAGACCTCTTTAATAAAGATTTTGACCTGGAGCTCTTCGGCAACTACTTTTTTACCGACCGATATAGCATTAATGAGGTAAAAGATTTAGATACTGCCAATCCTGATTTTGTCATTCCTGAGCAACACTTGGTTAACCTTGGGTTTGTTGCCTCGCCTAGCGTAGAGCGATTAAAAGTTTCCTTTACGCTAAGAAATGCCCTGAATAGCTTGATCTACGATAATTTTCGAATTCCTCGCCCCGGTATTAATTATTCTATAAAACTTAATTACTCTATTTAATCTACGTATCATGTCTCTTTTTAGAAGTGCCTACATAGCACGAACCTTTATAGCTATCGCAGCAGTCATTTTTTTGGCTGCCTGTTCAGAAGATGATAATAACGGTGAAAGTCCAACACCAGAGGAAACAATCAAAACATCGGGCTTCCTTATTACGGGCACAACTAGCTCGAATAATGCTTTGGTCAGATATTTTGAGGACATCCCCACAGGTACCGTAGATTTATCCGCTGGAACTGATTTTATTCAATTTCTGCCTACCTCTATTTATGATCATTACATTTACCTGGCAAGACCGGATGATCTTCCCGGTTTTTCGAAAATGGCGGTGAACAGCAATGGGGAGCTAGAAGAGGTAGGTACTATTCCTACTGTAGACGAAGGCTCCTTCCGAATTGGTATAAGGGATGCCAACACCGGAGTCTACCAGGATCGAAATACCCCCAATATTATTACCGTTTTTGATCCCACAACCTTAGAGACTACGGCCACCATCGATATGACAGAAGGGCTAGAACCCACTGGATCGGAAAGCCGATACCAGCGGTTCATTTTTCGGGATGATGATATATTTTCCCCAATCCGCCCTAACGATAATAGTGAAGGGCTCTACAGTGGTTTTTACCTTCATCAGGCAAATTTAGCCACCAATAATTACGTAGGTAGCACTGGGGTGGATGCCCCGCTTTCTGGCGGAGTGCTAACCGTCAATAATTTTGGTCAAGAACAAGTAGATACCAACGGTGACTTGTACGTTCAAGACGGAGGGGCAGTGGGCACCGGAACTTTTGCGCGGATATATAAAATACCCGCCGGAAGTGATGAGATAGACCCAAACTACGTATTTGAGCCGGTTCGGGTAATTGCCCCCAGCAATATTTTCTATCCGATTATCACTGGCTTTAAATTGGTGGCTCCCGGAAAGGCTATTGCCCGAGTAAATACCAATGTCCCTCAAGAAGTAATTGACCTTATCTCTTCTTTTCCGGGAAGTACTTTTGAGGAGAAGGTAGCTGCCTTCCTAGCTGATGATGATGCTATTCAGCAAGCATTAGCTGCTTTGTTTACTGCCGAAACGGCTGCTTGGTGCGAATTAGACTTAGTAGCTCAGACGGTCACTATCATTGAGGGTGCCCCCGTATTAGGGGCGAATGCCGGGGGGTTGAATACTTTTAAGCATAATGGGGAAGTGTACTTTCCTATCGCTACCCAAACAGAGCAGGCCTTTTATAAATACACTCCTGGAACCCCAACCGCTACCAAAGTCTTTGATGTAACCGGAGCTGACTTATCTAACGGATATAATATCGCTAACAATAATTAGATCAGAGATCTATGGGACTTACCATATTAACGCTGGCTTGTCTGCTACTCTACGTAACCTCTAAGTACTTCCCAGTAGTCGGAGGCATACAAGCGAGCGTGATAAAGCATAAGAGCAGGGTATTATTGATTGGGATATTACTTCTCGTAATATCACTGATCGCTTTTAGTCAGCACTACGACGTTCTTACTACATTCATTGTTTGGCTCACCGCACTGATGACTATTCTATCAGCACTAATTCTAACCATCAAGATCAGCCTCAAGTGGCTGTACGGATGGGGGGCTTTGTGTGTACTGTTTCTTATTATTGATTTTATTTGATATGCCCGCTAAAGCCAAATACTTATCCAGCGGTTGGACGCGCTTTTCTAAAGTAACCGCCGCTATTTTAGGAAGCTACGTGGTGACGATGCTGATACACATAGCTATTGCAAAAACGGCAGTCAACGATACTCCCGTACTTTTAACTTCGGCCTACTCTGCCTTTTTGCTATGGGTGGGCTTTATGGTACTAACCTTCTTTATCAAGAAAGCATGGTATGTTTGGGCAGTGTACGGCGTATTGTCCGGCATGTGCTTAGCCATTATCTACCTGTAACTTGAACGCTATGAAACTAAGAGGATTAGGTAATAGAGCTTATAACGTACTGTTTCATTCGCATACGGTAGCCGGCATTGTTATTAGCTTTGCCTTGTTCGTTATTTTTTATGCGGGTGCCTTTTCATTATTCCGACATCACATCTACCAGTGGGAAAACCCTGCTGCTCGTATCAGTATTCCGTCGGATGTTGACTACGATAAAGCCCTACTAAAGGTGGACAGTGTTTATGATTTAGCTTGGCACGAAACCACTAATATGCTGATGCCCACAGAGCATATTCCGTTTGTACGAATATACGGGGCGGTACATGATACTGATAGTACTACCGAGCGCATGGCAGCTTTTGTTCATCCTGAAACCTATGCAGTACAGGATATGAATGAGCCTCCGACTACTTTAGGAGATACGCTATACCACCTGCACTACTTTCGCCAAATTCCGGTGATTGGACTATATCTATCCGGACTGTTGGCCTTGTTTTTTCTCTTTGCTAGTGTAACTGGTATTTTGATTCACTGGCGAAATCTGCTTACGAAGTTCTATGCATTTATTACTGAAGGAAAGTGGAAAACGATCTGGGCCAATGCCCATACCGTGTTAGGAGTGATTGGTTTGCCATTTCAGGTTATGTACGCGGTGACCGGGGCATTTTTCGGCTTGCTAACGCTGATCCTCTTACCCAGTGTACTTATTTTGTACAATGGAGATTCATCCCAGGTTTTTAATAAAATCCGTCCTGAAGGTAACGTAGTACTTAACGAAGATGCACCTGCCGCCACTCATCGTAGCCTCAACGTTTTAAAAGGTCAGGTACAAAAAACGTATCCTGACTTTACTATAACTCGGGCTATCGTAAGAAACTACGGTAAATCGGATGCACTAGTGACTTGGTACGTAGATGACCATCAAAATATTGCTTCTAGCGGTAGTCTCACAATGTATATGGCGGATGGAATTCTATTGGATGAATACAGCGTGCTCCCTGTGCTAAAATCGTATAGTCACACGGTAATAGATATGATTACTAAACTGCACTTTGCTGAGTTCGGTGGGTTAGCGATCAAGATTACCTATTTTATTCTATCACTTATTACCTGTTTTATGATTATCAGTGGTGTACTGATCTGGCGTACTGCTCGGGATAATCAACGGTATACGCTACAGCAGAGGCATTTTCATCATCAAGTCACTAAGATATATTTGGCTGTCTGTCTAAGCATGTTTCCTGCTTTTGCGATTATTTTTCTAACTAATAAGCTTATACCGATGGAAATAATTAGCCGGGCAAATTGGGTCAATGGTATTTTCTTTAGTAGCTGGCTAGTGCTAATACTGATTGGCCTCCGTTGGAATAATTACGCCCGACTCAACCGTAATTACCTGTTTGTCGGAGGACTATTATCGCTAATGATACCACTAGCCAACGGAATCGCAACTAGCGATTGGTTTTGGCAGGTGTGGTCTATGTTTCCCTGGGTGGCTGCGGTCGATACTTTCTGGCTTATAGCTGGATTAACTTCCATTTATTTGGTCGTGCGGGTACTAAAAGTGCCAACTCAGTCCCAAAAGCCTAGTGAGGTAATGATAAAGAAACGTAAAACTCCTTTAGTAGCCACCTCTTCATAATGCAAAACGCAAGGTCACATTCCAAGTGCGACCCAGGGCGGGAATAAT
>CAKZYJ010000268.1 GCA_937884755.1 uncultured Flammeovirgaceae bacterium | reverse complement strand
ATCATACGTTTCTGACAAAGATAACTATAAAAACTACTTTGACCCATTACCAAATCTTTTATCCCTTCAAACATGCCCACCTTTTCATTTCCTTTTATTCTACTTTATGTTGTGGCTGCTATCTTAGGATTTACTATCACCATTTATTTGATTTTTCTTCTTCGTACCACCATACACTATCTGGAGGCAAAAATTCAGGAAATAGAAGATAGGCAAGAGGATTTGCGTTAGTAAATGTTTTCCGCCTCCGTGGTGTTATGTTGATCTAACGAATTTTCTATTTTTGCATAATGCTAGCGATCAATAATTTATTATATCATATCGGGGGGCGAGCGCTATACGAGGAGGCTAACCTGCATATTAAACCTAAAGATAAAATCGGGCTAATTGGCCTGAATGGAACGGGTAAATCCACACTATTACGCCTGATCAACGGCGAATATCAGCCTGATGGTGGTGAAATTACCAAGGCCAACGACTGTACTATTGGTTTTCTTAATCAGGATTTGCTATCGTTTCAGTCGGATGATAGCATTTTGAACGTAGCTATGCAGGCGTTTGAAGAAGCCTTGGAGATTGAGCATAAAATAGAAAAGGTGCTTAAGAAAATGGAGACCGATTACGAAGACAAATTGGTAGAGCAACTCACTCGTTTGCAGGAACAGTTTGAAGTGCTGGAGGGCTACACACTACAGGCTCGAGCTGAAGAAATTTTGGAAGGAATTGGTTTTAGCACTAATGATCTAAAGCGGCCACTACGGGAGTTCTCCGGAGGCTGGCGAATGCGGGTAATGCTGGCCAAATTGCTGCTGGAAAAGCCTTCGTTGCTGATGCTGGATGAGCCGACCAACCACCTGGATCTACCCTCTATTCAGTGGGTAGAAAATTACTTACGCTCTTATGAGGGTGCCTTTATCATTGTGTCCCACGATCAGCAGTTCCTGAATAATACGGTGGAAACGATTGTGGAGGTAGCCCACGAGCAACTTACGCCTTACGCCGGTAACTACTCCTTTTATCTAGAGGAGCGGGAATTGCGCCGTGAAATTCAGAAGAACGCTTTTGAAAACCAGCAGCAAAAAATTAAGCAGACCGAACGTTTTATTGAGCGCTTCCGCTCTAAGGCTACCAAAGCCCGGCAGGTACAATCGCGGGTAAAAATGCTCGACCGCATGGACAAGGTGAGTGATGTAGTAGACGAGAACGCTACTGTTAACTTCAAATTCACTTTTCAGAAGCCTTCGGGGAGACAGGTAATTGCCATTAAAGATGCCACCAAGTACTACGGTGATTTAACCGTTTTTCGCGATAGCTACTGCACTATTGAACGCGGCGATAAAATTGCTCTGATTGGCGCTAACGGAAAAGGTAAATCCACACTACTACGAATGGTAGCCGGAACCGAGGAGTTTGAGGGCGAGCGAGACTGGGGCTACAACGTAGATATGGCTTTTTACGCCCAGCACCAACTGGAATCACTGACGTTAAATAACGAAATTCTGGAGGAGCTAAAGCAAGCCGGTACCGAAAAAACCGAGCAGGAGCTCCGAAATGTATTGGGCTGCTTTTTGTTTTTAGACGAGGACGTTTTCAAAAAAATTAAGGTCCTCTCGGGAGGTGAAAAGTCGCGAGTGGCGTTAGCTCGAACACTGATCAGTGAATCTAACTTCTTGCTACTGGATGAGCCGACCAACCACCTGGATATTCAATCGGTCAACATTCTGGTGCAAGCCCTCCAGCAGTATCAGGGTACTTTTCTGATTGTCTCGCACGACCGCCACTTCATCTCGCGGGTGGCCAACAAGATTTGGTATATTGAGAATAAGGAAATTAGGGAATACCCCGGTAATTATGAAGAGTACGCCTACTGGCAAGCCCAGCGCGAAGCTAGTCAGCCTACCGTACCGGAAAAGAAACTAGTCTCTAAGCCGAAAAAAGAAGCTACGCCCCGCACTACCGATGCCCAGCGCGAACTGCAACGAAACCTGAAAAAGCTACAACAAGAATTAGACACCACCGAAAACACTATTTCTAAGCTGGAAGAAGAGAAGAAATCCGTAGAGCAGCAGTTAGCTAACCCAAGCGTATTTGGTAATGTGGAACGCCTAGCCGAAGAAACCGAAAAGTTTGAACAACTCAACCAACAACTTGAGGAGGCTAACCAGCAGTGGGAAACAATGGCATTACAAATAGAAGAAATAGAGAGCCAACTCAACAACGATTAGCAAGCAGGTGCGTTACTCAACTATGATGCGCTACTCTACCTTTCTTTCTATCAGCCTGTTGCTTGCTGCCGCATTTACTCCCATTACCTGTGTGCCGGTTAGCTCTACTGGCAGTGCGCGTAATAATTCGGCTACACCCGCTCGTGCTACCAACGATGTTCTCTACGATCAGGCCTTTCAGCAGAACATCCGCTCGGTGCGACTGCTACAACCCGACGGGGTACTTTGGTCGGCAGTTACCCGAATTAGCGATCCTGCCCCGGTGGTGATGGTGTTTGATATTCTGGAACTGAATGGTGAGGGAGATGTTAATGATTATCGCGCCAAGATCATCCATTGTAATGCCGACTGGCGACAATCGAACCTACCCACTATGGATTACCTATTCGATTATAACGAGTTTCTGGCTACCAGCGAAGCGTTTTCGTACAACATCCAAATTCAGTTTACGCAGTATCGCCTACCATTGCCTCCCGTAAAGGTGCCCGGCAACTACATTATCTGGGTATACGAAGGCCGCGACGATTCAAATGTGATATTTACCAAGCGCCTGATGGTGTACGATCAATTGATGGGGGTTGGGGCTGAGGTGAACCGTTCTAGTGGCGTATCTGAGCGGATCACCAATCATCAGATTGATTTTGTAGTAGATTACAGCAACATCGATATTCTCAACCCGTTGCAAGACATTTCAGTAGTAGTGCGCCAAAACTATCGTTGGTTCAACGCTCTTACTGACCTAAAGCCATCTTTTGTCCGCCAAGACCGGCAGCAGCTAGAATACCAGCACTTTGATCTGGAGAATAATTTTTACGCTGGTAATGAATATCGTTTTTTCGATTTGCGTACACTGAATGCCTTAGGACAAAACGTAGGGGATATCCGTAGAAATCAAGCTCCAGTGGAAGCTTTTCTGCTGGCCGACCGGGACCGAAGTCGGGAAGTATACAGCCAATACGAAGATATAAATGGAGCCTATATAGTAGGTAATTTAGATAACCGAGGGGACGAACTGAGCGCCGATTACATACAAACCCACTTTTTTTTAGAAGCTGATCAGCGGGTTTCAGGAGACATATACGTAGTAGGAGCTTTCAATAACCGGGTTTTGTCGGTAGAGAACCGGATGGTTTACGATCCTCAACTGAAAGGATACACTGCCGATATTCTGCTGAAGCAAGGATTCTATAATTATCAGTATTACGTAGTAGACGATAACCAAGGTACTAGCCCATATGTATTTGAAGGAAGCTTTTTTGAAGTAGAGAATCAATACGAGGTGCTGGTCTACACTCGACCCATCGGATCGAGGGGTGATATTTTGGCTGGCTACACTCGAGTAGCCTCTACTGAACTAGGTCGATAGTAGCGCTTACCGGTTTGAGTGATAGGCTAGGGAAGTATCAAACTCGTACTTCTGTGTTTTCTTGCCCGGATCACCTCCGGCAATATCCAGCATTCCGAAACCTTTGTGGGTGTATAGTCCCAATCCGTTGGTAAAGATAAACTGCTGTACCTCAGGGACAGCATACAGAGTAAACGGAAACGTGTAGCCGCGCACTTCATACTTCACATCTTGATCGTAAAGTGGATAAATACGGGCAAACTTCTTTTGCTGCTCTCGAATACGGATGAGATAATCCTTGTCAGGTACTAGCTGAAATTTATAAAACTGCTCTAACTGTTCTGGTGTAAATTGCCCGGAGCTTTCCATCCGAATCATCAGAGATTCGTACAACAAGTCCGAGAAAGTATCAGTTGTAGGCAAAATGAATCGTTTTCCACGGTCATCGTTAAACGAAGGTTTAACGAGTACCAGAGGCGAAATACAAACGAACTTCATGACGTCGTTCAATTCGGCATCGCCTTCTGCTTCTACCCCTTCCGGTATCAGCATCATGGTTCCCACATCAATTTGCGGAAATGAGAAGAGATGCTTCAGAAAATAATCGATTAATTCGCGACTGGTGGCCGAAAAAACCAATGTTACTCGGCTGGAATAAAAATGTAAGCCATTACGACTAATCTTGGTTTGCCCTTTCAGCCCCGAAAAGTTGTATACATTGGTATTGATAAAGCGCTCCTCGCCTCCGCGCACCATGATACCTTTAATGAGCTGAGCCAGTAGGTATTGGTGGTGAAAAGGAACGTAAGAGCCTTTATTCTTCAGTATGAAAACAATACGTACCCTCAAAAATACCTCAGTTTAGAGTTTCAGAATAAGATAAAAAAGTATGTTTAGGACTATCCATTACAAGAAAATGGATTAGCGACCAAATTGTTTAAGAATAACTAAGAAAATTGTGTATAAATACCTAATTGATCACTAAGGTATAAAAAATACTGTCAATAAGCGAAGATCAGAATATTCACGCCTGTTTTCTACACGTTAAACCGGAAATGCATAATATCCCCATCCTGAACAATATAATCTTTTCCCTCCATAGCCATTTTACCAGCCTCCTTCACGGCTTGCTCAGTGCCGTACTGTTGGTAGTGCTCTAGTTTAATTGTTTCGGCCTTGATAAAACCCTTTTCAAAATCGGTATGAATTACTCCAGCTGCCTGGGGGGCTTTCCAGCCTTCTACAATTGTCCAGGCTCGTACTTCCTTTTCGCCTGCTGTAAAATAGGTAATCAGATTGAGTAGACGGTAGGAGGCTCTAATCAGTTTATCCAGTCCCGATTCTTCTAAACCGTATTCTTCTAAGAATAGTGAACGCTCTTCTGTATCTAACTCGGCAATTTGGGATTCTATGGCAGCACTAATCATTAGTACTTCAGCTTGCTCCTGGCTAACGGCTTCCTTTAGTGCATTTACGTGCTCATTACCCGTGGTAATCGAAGCTTCGTCTACGTTGGCCACGTAAATCACGGGTTTAGCCGTAAGCAAAAATAAGTCGGCTACTGCCTCTTTATCTTCTTCGGGCACATCTATTGAACGGGCGTTGTTACCAGCTTCTAAGTGAGCTTTGTACATTTGTAAAGTACCTAGTTGCTTCTTCGCTTTAGCATCTCCCGACTTAGCAATCTTCTCCAGTCGAGTAACCTTTTTCTCTACCGACTCTACGTCCTTTAATTGAAGCTCAGTATCGATTACTTCCTTATCAAATACCGGATCGACACTACCAGCTACGTGTACTACGTTATCGTCCACAAAGCAGCGGATTACGTGAATGATAGCATCTACCTCCCGAATATTTGCCAGAAATTTATTACCTAATCCCTCGCCCTTGCTGGCTCCCTTCACCAGACCGGCGATGTCTACAAACTCAATGGTAGTAGGAATTACTTTCTGAGGGTTTACTAATTCTTCTAAAACTTTTAGCCGGTCATCAGGTACAGCTACTACTCCTACATTGGGCTCAATGGTACAGAAAGGAAAATTAGCCGCTTCAGCTTTAGCACTGGAAAGCGCGTTAAACAAAGTAGATTTTCCCACGTTGGGTAAACCAACAATTCCACACTGTAAACTCATAAATCTTGATCTGATTGTTAATTGCTAATAGCTTACTTGTTAAGCTACTCAATTGTTCGATTGCTAGATGTTACTAATCCTTTGTCATTAGTCACCAATCCTCTTTTCTATCCTAAGCCCTCTATCCCACTTCGGGCTTCGGGCTTCCCTCTTCTAACTTAACTTTTAAACACATGATACTGCTTGTAGCCAGTGTACAATTCCATGGTAACCACTCGTAAGATAGTATATACTGGAATGGCGGCGATCATGCCAATAACCCCTGCTACTGTTGCGCCCGCAAAAATAATAATAAAAATTTCTAATGGATGTGCTTTTACACTTTTTGAAAAAATAAGGGGCTGAAGTAGCAAATTATCGGTAAGTTGAACCACGGCGAATACTGATAAAATTTTCACCACTAACAGAATCATTTCCTGGGTATTACCACCCACTACCATCGTAGATAAACCGACAATAATGCCAAACGTTGCACCCAATACCGGCCCGGCGTAAGGGATCAAATTGGCTAGGGCCGCAAATATTGCGATAGTAAATGCGTAATTCACTCCTAAAATGCTTAGCCCCAGCGAAGCAATACAGAAGATGGAAAAAACCTGAAGGAACAAGCCAATCAGATAGTTAGAAAGTAGGGTCTCTATTTTGTAAATAGCCGCGATAAATACCTCAAAGTACTGATTGGGAATAAGCTTGATTACTTGTCGACGTACCAACCCTTTTTCGTACATAAAAATAAAGGTAATAAATACTACTGCTAATAGCCCGACGAAGAAATTTCCGGTGAAGGAAATCAGGCTGTTAATAATATCCTGAAACTCAACCCGAGTGATGAAGCTCAGCAGGCTATTGCGCAGGGTATCTACCAAAAAGCCCGGTGGCTCTTCAATAACATTATTGCTCAGTAAGAACTGCTCAATTTGCTGAAGCGGAATACTGGCCCGAGCGTACAGATCTTCGTAGTCTATTTTGGCAATGATTTCAGACTGATCGCGAATAAGGGGAATAAACAGCACTACAAACAGTGAAATAACTGCAATGATTATAGCAAAAGAAGTAATGACTGCTACAATCCGGGGCATATGCCAACCGTAGAACTGAAACCGATGAATGTAGTTAGTAAGAGGCGAAAAAATGGTGGATAAGACTAGGCTAATTACCAGATACGAGAAAATATCGGAAAAAACCCAGGCTACGAGAATAACCCCAATTAGCGAGAGTAATACATATAAAACACGCCTGTTCAGCATTCCAACAGAATATCCTTAATAAAAAGTGAGGAGACGGGCGGTGTAGTGTGGTAAAAAGAAATAGTATGGCCCGCATTTGCGGGCCATATCAGATTCTATACACGGGAATTAATCCCACTTTAACTCATCGTCAATACTGCTGGTAACCGGCTCTTTTTCTGTTGTCGCGGTCGTAGCTTCTGTTTCCTGATGCTCGTATTGATCAAAATCGTATTCCGGCATCAATTCTTCTTTTACGTACCCCACAGTTTCCTGTAGTGCATTCATAAACTTATTAAAGTCTTCCTTGTAGAGAAAAATCTTGTGCTTTTCGTAAAAGTACCCATCGTCTTTGTACCGTCTTCTGCTCTCGGTAATGGTGAGGTAATAATCGTTTGAGCGGGTTGATTTCACGTCGAAGAAGTACGTGCGTTTTCCGGCTCGTACCCGTTGAGAATAAATTTCTGCTCTGTCTTTTCCTTGATTGTCTTCCACAACGTCCAAAATTTAAAATGTAAAGTAATTGGTGTTTAGGTTATTATTGAGTTTTATGCCACTAAACTGTTCTAAATCTAGCATAAAAGCAAGAAATATTACAAGGAAATTACATCTCACGAAACATTTTCTTTAAACCTTTGTTTCGTTTTTTCTTCTCAGCTTTCGCCAGTATCTATGCTATTTACTTAATTTAACTTGTAGATGACTTCGTCGTTATAGTATACTACGCATAAACAAACGCCTCACTATTATTATGGTTAGCTTATCTGAGATTAGAGAATTTGGCAATATAGAACTACTCGCTAAGCAGTTGGTAGAAGGGTTTATCACTGGTTTACATAAGTCGCCCTACCACGGGTTTTCGGTAGAATTTGCTGAGCACCGCCTATATAATACGGGAGAAAGCACCCGGCATATTGACTGGAAAGTATATGCCAAAACAGGGCGATTATACACTAAACGCTACGAAGAAGAAACCAACCTACGCTGCCAGCTAATTGTAGACAATTCGTCGTCCATGTATTACCCGCAAAAGAACAAGGGCAAAATCACTTTTAGTGTAATGGCTACAGCGGCTTTAGCCCATTTGCTCCAGAAGCAGCGCGATGCGGTAGGGCTGTGCGTGTTTTCGGAAGATATTGATCAGCAGACCCAGGTAAAATCTACCTCCTCGCACTTGCACAAACTATTCCTAATTTTAGAAAATCTGCTAAAAGAAGAGCCTCCCTCACGACAGACATCAGTAGCGAATGTACTACATCAAGTAGCCGAAAAAATCCATAAGCGCTCTCTGGTCATCATCTTCAGTGATATGTTTGAAAATCAGGACGAAACGGATCAGATCTTTAGTGCTCTCCAGCACCTTAAGCACAACCGGCACGAGGTATTATTGTTCCACGTAACCGACCATAAAACTGAGTTGAATTTTGAATTTGAGGAACGTCCCTACGAGTTTATCGATATGGAACGGGGCGAACGCTTAAAGCTACAACCCTCTCAGGTACGGGATGCCTACCAAAAATACGTATCCGAGTACTTTCACGAACTAGAAATCCGCTGTGGTCAGGCCAGAATTGATTTCGTAGCTGCCGACATTAACCAGGGTTTTGACCAAGTGCTACGCAGCTACCTAATTAAACGGGCTAGTATGAAATAGAAATTAGAAAATAGATAATAGAGGTTGGTGAGATAGAAATTACGAAACTCGATTGAACTTAAGATATTGGTAGTGCGTCTCAACCTAATCAATTTCTATCAATATCCTGATTTCCAATTTCTGTTATCTAATTTCTAACCTCTGGCCTCTAACAGCGCGGCTGCCACTTCCAACATCTATCTTCTACCCATCTACATGCATCCACGCTTGCTTTCCTAATAATTCTTCTTCGCTCTCGCGGGCATCAGGGTCTTCCACACAACAGTCTACCGGACATACTGCCGCGCACTGGGGTTCTTCGTGAAAACCCATACACTCGGTACACTTACCGGTTACGATATAGTAAAACTCATCGGAAACGGGCTCTTGAGATTCAGTAGCGTCTACTACCGTGCCGTCTTCCAGTTCAATCTCTTTTAAATCTGTTCCATCGGCCCAACTCCACTCTACTCCTCCTTCGTAAATAGCTGTATTGGGGCATTCCGGCTCACATGCACCGCAGTTGATGCATTCGTCGGTGATCATAATAGCCATAGTGTGCTTTTCGTTTACTGTTAAAGTTTGATTTAACAAAAATGCTGACTTTCGCCAAATACGGCAAGTCTGCTGATTAATACTTCTAAAATTGTTAAACGAGGTATCTCTGTTTTACCTTTGTAACGAAGTAACGAAACTTTGGTTTTATCCACAAAAGAACGCCCAAAAAGAAAAAAATGCTAAGCCTAAACGACCGAATTCGAGTATTTTCCGCCGTAGGAACCGTACTACAGAACCTGAGCGAATACGAAATAGAAGAATTAACAGCTCGAGCCCAGTCCGAAAATTCGTGGTTTACCCCAGAGAGTGTAATGCTCGCTAAAGAGGGTCTACAACGCTATCTGAATGAAGAGAAATTACGGCACTGGATCAAAGAACTTCCGGCTCAGCCTGCTTCCGTAAAGAAAATTGGCCTAGTGATGGCCGGTAATATTCCCTGGGTAGGTTTTCACGATTTGCTCACCGTACTTATTAGTGGGCAGCACGCCCTGGTCAAACTTAGCTCGCAAGATTCTTTTCTCATACGATACATCATCAATATTATTACCGAGCTGGAGCCTCAGTTTGAATCATATATTACTGTAGTAGACAAGCTGAATACGGCGGATGCGATCATCGCCACAGGTGGAGACAATACGTCGCGTTATTTCGAATACTACTTTGCCAAATATCCCCACATTATCCGAAAAAACCGTACCGGGGTGGCTGTTTTAAGCGGCAGTGAACCGGGGAGTGAATTACGGGCTTTGGGAGAAGATATATTCCGCTACTTTGGGCTAGGTTGCCGAAATGTATCTAAACTATTTGTACCGGAACAGTATGATTTTGAACCGCTTTTCCAGGCGTTACAGTCTTACGAAAATGTGGCTCATCATCATAAGTACAACAACAACTACGATTATAATAAATCCATCTATCTGGTGAATAGAGAGCCGTTTCTGGATACGGGTTTTGCTCTATTCCGTCAAAGCGACCAACTAGTTTCACCCATCTCGGTGATCTTCTACGAACCCTACCAAAACGAAGATGAATTGATCCAGAAGCTTTCGGCGGTGGAAGAAAAAATACAATGCGTGGTAGCTCAACAGCCAATGTATACCAGCCATCAAAACCACGTACAATTCGGTCAGGCCCAACAGCCCGAATTGTGGGATTACGCAGACGGAGTAAATACGTTGGCGTTTATTCAGGATGTCTCAAAAAGTTAAGCCCTGCAACCTACATTTTCCGTGTATTCATTATAAAAACAGTTACGCTATGCTATTTCCTGAGCAACTTATTGATACGGGCATTAACGCACCGAAAGAGCACCAGTGGGTAATCAGTAAGCTAACTACTGGCTTAGGCTCCCTCTACTACCAAAAAAAGAAATAGATCTAGAACCCCTACCCGAAACCATGATCGATGAGGGACAAACCAGCCCAGTGCCCGATGTACTACTTTACGATAACGAACATCAACAAACTCCCATTATTATCGAAGTTTGCCATACTACCGGAGTGAAAAATGACACCAAAAAAATAATTCAGTTGATAGAAGAGTTTGAATACGGAATTGAAGAAGGCTTTTTGTACGACTACGCCGCGAAGCAGTGGTTTCGCTACCAAAAAGGTGGCGACGTAGAAAAAGGCATCTCTTATTCGGAGATTTTAGCGCTAGATTTGAATGAGTTTTTATAAGTCGCCTTGAGCCGGTAATGGTTTGTACACTACCATGAAGTGAGCCAAATAAAACACCACCAAGAGGTTTTATTGTACTGCGTATTACTATTTACTTGTGCAAAAAATAGTATTAGCATAGGTTTGTCTACATAGATGCTTAGAATGGTTTCTGAAATCAGAAAAGAATGCAGAATATAGATCAACAAGAGGTTACTGAAATTAGTGGAAAACCAATTGGTGGATGGCTCTGGGTCATCATGGTAATTCTAATAGCCAGCGGACTCCAAATTTTAATTAGTATCGCAACGACCATAAATGAAGTACTAGCTGATGATTGGAACTTGTATTTTCAAACAACAGACGGGCTGCTTCGAGCCCGAATTAACATCTATGCTTACTTAATTGTGTCCATGACAATTGGACTAGGAATTCTTATTTGGAGCCTTATGAACTTCTTTAAACGCAAAAAGAAATTTCCCGCTATTTTTTTAGGATTGCTTGGATACTTCATCCTGACTGAAATATTAAGAATCTACTTTTTAGACTATTACGCCGGACTAACTGATCAAGATGCAAGTAATATTGAAAGTGGTCTTGCAAAGACTGGAGTTGTAGCCATCATTGCCGGACTGTACTTGAATAAAGGAAAACGCCCAAATCAAACTTTTGTGAACTGAAGCTCTGCTCAATAATCCATGAAATAAATATGATCGCACAAGGTAACGTTCAACCAAGCTATGGTTCTTAATCAAGTATTTGCGGTAAACTAAAAAAACTCATCGGAACGAAGCGAAAAGCATTACCAATAGTTGTTTTACTTCCAGTCTTCGCTCAAATAACTCCACACGAAAACAGTAACCTACAGCTTCACCTCTTCTACCAAAGCCTGCCCATTTGCTTTCTCTTTCGGCTTTTTCTTGCGCATAATCACTTCGTATAAATCTTTGCGGCGCTGTTGAAGGTTACGAACGCTTCCTTGCGTGCGTAGCTTTTTAAGTAATTCCAGATCCAGGTCGGTGATGAGTGTGGTTTCGGTGTTGGGAGTAGCTTCGGCTACCACCGCATCGTGCGGAAAGGAGAAATCTGAGGGGGAGAAAACGGCGGACTGAGAATACTGAATATCCATATTTTCTACGCGAGGCAGGTTGCCTACGCTACCGGTAATCACCACGTAACATTCGTTTTCAATCGCTCGGGCCTGGGCACAGCGGCGTACCCGTAAATAGGCGTTTTTGGTATCGGTCCAATAAGGAACAAACAGAATATCCATTTTCTGATCGGCCAGAATGCGGGACAGTTCGGGAAACTCTACATCGTAGCAAACTAGCACACCAATGCGTCCAGCATCGGTCTCAAATACCTGTAAGTTATTACCTCCCTGCAATCCCCAGTAGCTTTGCTCATCGGGAGTAATATGCAGTTTATATTGGCTATCTGACCTACCATCGCGGTGCAGCAGAAAGCTAACATTATACAGTTTATGATCTTCGTACACCGGCATTGAGCCCGCAATGATGTTGATATTGTAGGTGATAGCCAGTTCCTGCATACGATCACGCACCGGCTCAGTGTACTCAGCTAAGTGCCGCACCGCATCCGAAGCCGACTCAGCATCCTGGGCTAAGGCCATCAGCGGCGCATTGAAAAACTCGGGAAACACCACAAAATCGGCCGCGTAGCTAGACACTGTGTCTACAAAAAACTCCATCTGTTGCAGTAGATCTTCCAGAGAATCTACCGGACGCATCTGCCACTGTACAGCTCCCAAACGCACTACCGACTTGGTTCCACCTATCAGTGGTTCGGAATCATCTTCATGGGCAATATTGATCCACTCCAGCAGCGTAGCATACTGCATAGACCCTTTATCTTCATGAGAGTAACGCGGAACCAGCTTGCGTACGTGAAAATCGTTGGCTAGCTGGAAGGTCAGTACCGGATCGTAGATTTCCTTATTTTTTACTTCTTCCAGATACTTGCGCGGAGTAAGCTTATCGCGATACTGCCGGTAGCCCGGAATCCGCCCACCGACGATGATCGCCCGTAGGTTCAGGTTTTCGCACATTTCCTTGCGGGCATCGTACAGGCGTCGCCCTAGTCGCATGTCGCGATATTCCGGATCTACGAATAAATCTGTTCCGTAGAGGGTGTCGCCTTCGTAATCATGCGTATCAAACTTTCCCTTTCCGGTAATTTGATCGTAGGTGTGGTTATCGCCAAAGTTAGAATACTTCACAATCAAGCTTAGCGCAGCGGCCACAATCTTTCCGTCTACTTCAATACCAATCTGTCCTTCGGGAAATACCGAAAGCTGATTCTGAAACTCTCGCTTCGCCCAGGCCCCTCCGGCATCGGCGTACACTACCTTCATAATGTTTTTGATGGCTTCGTAATCGCTAATTTCCAGGGTTCTGAGCTTTAGTAGATGCTGTTCAAGGGTTTTGTTATTGTTTGAATGCTCCATAAATATTCGTGTTCGTATGCTAGTAGTAGCCGCCTTTAAACTATTCCATTCAGTGTACGAATGAGTATTATCATTAGTTCACCAACCTTCTAACATACTTTTGGGTTAACCAGAAAACCAATTTTTCATACTAAACCTATTACAACTATGGCCGTACGAAAAGCAAACGCCCAGTGGCAGGATGGACTAAAAGAAGGAAAAGGCAATCTATCACTCGGTAGCGGAGCCTTTGAAGGAAATTATAGCTTCCTATCCCGATTTGAGGAAGGTAGTGGTACCAATCCCGAAGAACTAATTGCCGCGGCGCATGCTGCTTGTTTCAGCATGGCACTCTCTGCCGGATTAGAAAAAGCAGGTTTCCAACCCGAATCCGTAAAAACGGAAGCCCAAGTGAAGCTAGTACAGAGCGATGGTGGATTTTCCATCACCAAAATTGATCTGGTAAGTGAGGCTAAGGTTCCGAACATCAGTGAGGAAGATTTTCAGGAGCAGGCCAATGGTGCTAAGGAAAACTGCCCGGTCTCTAAAGTACTGAAAGGCGCCGAAATCACGCTAGATGCTACGTTAGTTTAGCAGTATTAAAGTGTTACAGTGCTATGGTGTTATAATATTGGTCTCTAAAGTAGAACACGAATTACTATAACACCTCGTACTATAACACCATAGTACTCATTCACGGCGTTCTTCCTCGCCAGATTTCTACCCACCCGTTGTGTTTTTCGCCAGTTGGTAGAATCAGGCGGTAGAAGTAGATACCATCCGGATACTGTTCGCCGTCCCAAGCTTCTGCGTTGGTATAATTGTCTGACTGGTAGACAATGGTACCCCAGCGGCTAGTGATGATCATTTTAGCTCCGTCTTCATCACTGTAGCTATCCAGATTTACAACACGGAAGGTATCGTTTTCACCGTCACCGTTCGGCGTAAAGATATTCGGAATGTACAGTTCTTCGGTATAGCGGACTTCAACTGTGTACTGCACAGTGCAACCGAACCTATCGCGTACCTCAATCAAGTAAAAGCCTCGCTCTTGCCCAGTAAATACGTGCTCATACGGATCAATTGCTGGGTTGTCATTCACTACTTCTATCCAATCCTGGGTATTTCCTTCGGGATCTACCGCAATGCGAACTTCGTACTCAGGTCCACCACCCGTAATATTACCAATGGTGATATCACCGTAAGGATCGTTTACTGATACCCGAACAATCTCTTCTACCTCAGCGGTTAGTGGAGCTATCGGCCCTTCCACACTAAACGCCTCCGAGCGCTCAATACTGGTGATACCGCAAGTACTCTGCGACTGCTCCACCACAATTTGGTACTCACCAATCTCCAGATCAGTGAAAGTAAAGCTGGAAGGTATAATCGAGAATAACCGGGTAGCGTAAGGATCAGTCTGATCGGTACGGAAAAGCGATATACTGAACGACTCATTTTCGGCAACCACAATATTGCTAACCGTGACTGCTGCCCCTTCGCCGAAGCACTCGATATTAGTCAACGTATGATCAAAGCTGATGTCAATCTCCCCGGTTTCCGGAATAGTGACGATCTGCGTACCTGCACAAGTATTGCTAGCCCGCGATTGTACCACCACCTGATAATCCTCACCCGTAGGCAACCCGGTTAACGTAGCGGTAGTGAGGCCAGTGTCAATAAACGTGCTACTGACTGTATCGGCACCCAAGATAGCGTATACATCGTAAGGGGCCGGAGCATTTGTCACCGGACTAATGGTGAGATCTAATGTAGCTACCTGTTCAGGAGCTTCACATCCTGGCAAGGTAAAATCGGTAGAGCCAATTACTACAATGCTCTCGGTCACCGTAAATCGCGACTGGCAGCGAGGTGAACCGGACTCATCGATTACGATATAGTCGTACTCTCCCGACGGAAGATTAGAGAAAGAGGCTGATCCTACAGCAGTTTCTGTCTCATCAATCGCTCCGGATAAGCTCACAATGCGGAAGATATACGAATTGGTTTCGCCACCGACTACTGTAAAGGTTACTCCACCTTCGCCGGTTTCGCAGCTAGCCGAAGTTACGTCTACATCAATTGTTTTATCTCCTAACTCGCAGGTGATGGAAGTTCCTCCACCTCCGCCGCTACAGTTGTTCGGAACAAAAGCGTTGACGGTACTGATAGTATCCTGCGTTAAGGTTTCCAACATATGAATCGTATATGTTCCGGAAGCAGCATCACTAATAGTGCCTGTAGCAGGATCAATAGTGACATTTGCATTCTCATCAACTCCTTCATCGTTTCTGAGGTAAACCCTGAACTCATAGAACACACCATCTAAGCAACCTTCCGGTACGCTCAATGAGATTTCACCTAAGGCCGAGCAAGTTTCTGCTTGTACACTTACTGCAATATCGTTCTGTACGCCTATCTGCACATCCAGTGTATCTGCTGTAATACAATTCGCATCAGCATTCATGTCCTCTATGATTACTTCGTAGTTACCCGCCGGAAGCGTGTCAGGATCAAATACAACAATACCTATTCCGGTTAACGTAACACTGGTAGAATCCCAGTCTGATGCCAAGGTCACATCATCCAAAGAACGGTAGCGGTAACGGAAGCGCGACGGCGGTACTACCGAAGAAGTAGCCGTGAACACCTGAATTTGTCCATCGTTAGCCCCGATACAACTAGCATCAACCGGTACTACATTAAATGAAGCCCGATCAAATCCACAACCACAAAGCGCCGATGGGCTAGTAGCCATCGTGGTAGCACTAGTCAATGTACCACCATCGCCACAAGCGTTAATTGCCGTTACGCGATACGAATACGTAGTTTCTTCGCTTAAAGTGGTAAACGTGGTATCCGTTCCAGTAACAACCAACGTACTTATATCAGCTCCAAAACCGTCAGATGATACTTCCACTCGGTAACTAGTGGCGTTGGCCACGGCATCCCAACTTACATCAAAGCCGTCACACGACTCATTGGAAGCCGTTACGTTAGCCGGAGCTACCGGAATATCATCCGTTGAGAATGGCGCCGCTCCCACTGTGGTGGTACTAAGGCCACAGCTATTTTGAGAAGTTACCCGATACTCGTAGCTGGTAGCCTGAGTCAAGCCGGTCAGCACCACCGTGTTGGTATTAACATTCTCCGTAACAATGGTAACAAAGCCATCATTTGAAACTTCTACAATGTAACTGGTTGCACCGGTTACAGCATCCCAATCTAACTGGAAGCCATCGCAGGTAGGTGACTGGGCGATAAGATTTGTCGGTGCAGCCGGAATATCATTAGTGGCAGTAGTTCCAGTTGCAGATGGAAAGCCTATTCCACAAGCATTTCTAGCAGTAATGCGATAGTCATAAGATTCACCCTGCAATAATCCAGTTATATCAATACTAACGATAGGATCTAAAACTGTTTGGATAGTGGTAGTGACAAAGCCATCATATGAAACTTCTATCACATACTCCTCAGCATCGGTAACTGCATCCCAAGATAACGTAAAGCCATCACATACTGGATTGGAAGCTATCACTCCGGTTGGGGCTGCCGGAACGCTACGTGTATCAAACGTTCCAGTGGCTGCCGGGCCATCACTACACGCACCAATCGGAGTAATACTATAATTGTACGATACTCCACTAGTTAAGCTAGAGAATGTATAATTTAGTGTGCCATCAGGAACTAATTGAGATTCCTCTACTCCTGCTACCAGTGGATCATCCGCTTCTACTCGATAAAATGTTACGTCAGCTACCGCATCCCAGCTAATATCAAAGCCGGTACAGGTAGCATTATCTACCACTACGTTGGTCGGCATCGCAATTGGCGTACCTAAGGTGGTTACACTTTCAGTATTAGAATCTAGGGATGTACCGCAAACCGGATCAACTGCCCGCACACGATAGAAGTAGGTAGTACCGGAAGTTATTCCGGTGTTTACAATCAGCTCGAACGTTCCGGCAGCTACGGCTACATCGTTAACTACCACAGTAGCAAACGTATTATCAGTAGCCACGTCTACGCGATAATCAGCCCCTGGCACTTCGTTCCAGTTAACGGTAAAAGCATCGCAGGCTACATTTGTGGCAGCTAATGCAGTAGTTGTCGGGGCATCGCTAGTAGTTACGCTAACGACGTTTGAATTATCAGTAATACAACCGCCATCAATAGCGCGCACCCGGTAGAAATAGGTGCCTCCAACGGTTAATCCATTTACCGGTAACTCAAGGGTGCCCGCAGCAACTGGAGCAGCATTGTAGCCAACTACCATGGTAGTAAACAGATTATCTTCAGCCACATCTACCTGGTAAGTAGCTCCCGATACTTCATCCCAGCGAGCGGTAAAACTGCTACAAGTAATAGTAGTTAGTACCGGATCAAGAGCATTTGGTCCAGCAGCTAGTGGCGGATCACTAATCGTAATAAAAGCTGAGGTTTCTATACAAGTGGTATTTACTGCATCAGTTACCACTATTTGATATTGAGTATTAGCATCTAGACCAATAATATCTTCATTCGTCTCGCCCGCTAGAGGGAAGCCGCCTCTTAGCCACTGGAAAGTATATGCTCCGGTACCACCCGTCACGCTGATATCGATGCTACCGTCGCTGGCACCAACGCAGCTAAGGTCTACGATATCATCTACCGAAATAACAATCGGAGAGGCTAGCTCCGCAATGGTTACAGTATCACCCACTCGGCAAAGTCCGTTACTGGCCACGTCCTCTACTTCAATATAGTAGGTACCGGCAGCTAAACCTGTTGTTCCACTGGCAGCAGTATAGCTAGCAACTTCTCCTAAACTAGCATCAATCGTCATTGAGCCCGAGGGCAGTTGAGTACCCGTACTATCGTAGTATCGGACTACGTAGGAGTCAGTGGAAGCAGGTACCGATACTTCAATATCACCATCACTGGCACCCCCGCAGACGGTACTGGTAGTTACTTCTACATCTGGAGTTGCTCCTTCCGTGTTTAAGCCACCGTCATTACCAACTACCGCTACTATGGTAGTATCACAGAATGAGACAGCATCGGTTATCGTGAGAGTGTAAATTCCACCTGGAACTCCCAGAAAATCATTATCTAAAATATTATCTGTCTCAGAAATAGTATTTCCGTTCCAATCGCTACCTGACCAAGCGTAAGTATAGCTACCGCTCCCACCGGTAACAGTTACCGCATAAGCACCGAAGGGGAATGGACTTCCGCATATAGCTTCATCGGAAGCCCCATCATTTTTCGTAACTACTAGTGGCTCAGCAAAATCTACGCTTACATCATCCGTAGCCGTTCCGCATCCGTTTACTACCTCCCAACGGAATTCGTAAGAACCAGCCATATCTACGGTGACGATCGCAGTAGGAGAGTTAGCATCATCAAAAGAAAAGTTAGAACCAACTGGCTGAGTGACGATGCCCCATGTACCTAATCCAGTTGCCGGAGTATTTCCACTAAGTTGATAATCAAATGTACAAGATCCGCCATCTAACCCAGCATTAGCCGTAGGTGCCGCTTGAATGGTTACATCAAAGGTAGCCGGATCGGTACAGGCATCGTTAGGAGTGTAAGTAATTGTATAATCACCCGCTACACTGGCATCTACGTCAATTACTCCGGTATTTGCATCTACAATTAAATCAGCATTATCAGCCGCGAACGTACCGTTCACCGGACTGGTAGGTGAGGTCATAATTGAACTGCCCTGACAGAAGCTAGCCGCACTGTAGCTAAGTACCGAAGCAGCCGGTGCAGTTAGAGTAACACTCACTATACTGCTAGCAGCACACGTACCCGGAGTCATGTAGGTAATATCGTAAGTACCCGGCTGACTGGCATCCAAATCAATCGTTCCGGCATTAGGACCATTCGCTACAACAATCAGATTTGCCGGATCGCTGGAAGTAAAGGTTCCGCCCGCAGTACCAGTGATTGTAGCCACCGGATCAACCGCGTCAGTCTGACAGAAGGTAGCACTAGCATAGCTGAAGGAAGCATCCTCATCGGCATTGATAACAATATCAATGAAATCCGTATCCGCACAACTACCAGCAATCGTATTGGTCACCCGATAGTTGCCCGGTGTAGAAGTCAGTGGGTCAATCTCACCCGTGGCGGTGTTGAGGGCTAAGCCCGCCGGAATGCTGCTGAACGTGCCCGCACTACCCGTGGTAAATACCGGACTGGGATCAGCATCCCCCTGACAGAAGGCCGTTACCCCCCCGTAGTCAAAACTGGCATCGGCACTGTTGGTGATCGTCACATCAAACGTCGCACTGGAAGGGCACGCCCCCCCGAAGCTGTATGTAATCGTATACGGGCCACCCACCGTGCTGGCCGCAATATCAATCTCACCCGTCGTACCATTGATTACTAAGCCGGCCGGGGCACTGAACGTACCCCCCACGGTAGCCACGGTCGGAGTAGGATTGGCTGCATCGGCACAGAAGGTCGCACTGCTGTAACCAAAGCTGGCATCTTCGGCCGCTGTAATGGTAATCGCTAGGTCTTCACTCACCGAACAGGCACCCCCCGTCGTGTAGGTTACCGTATGCGCCGCAGCGGTAGAAGCTGATAGGTCAATCTGTCCGGTAGCCGCATCAATCACTAGTCCAGCCGTTGCGGTGAAGGTGCCGCCCGGCGTACCGCCGATAACAGCGACTGGATCCCCGTCACTTTGGCAGAAAGCGGTGGCCCCACCGTAGTCAAAGCTGGCATCTTCAGTGGGTTGAATGGTTACATCAAACGTACTACTAGCCGGGCAAGTGCCTGCCGTAGTATAGGTAATGGTATAGGTTCCATCGGTAGAAGCATCCACATCAATTTCCCCAGTAGCCGCATTGATGACTAGCCCGGCCGGGGCACTGAACGTCCCCCCAGGGGTAGCCACCGCATCCGGACTCGGATCAGCATCAGTCGGACAATAACTAATGGCCGCATAACTGAAACTCGCGTCGTCAGGTGCTCCGATGCTGATAAAGTCCGTTTTAGTTTCGATATGTTCGGTAGGTAACCCTTGATCAATGGTCAGACTAACCGTAGCTAAACCGTTGGTATTGTAAGTCACTACGTGAGGGCCTACTCCAGTAGCAGTAGCTGGAGTAGCTCCGAAGCCGAAGTCCCAGTTGTAGGTGGTAGCCCCGAATGACCCATCAGTAAAGGTAACCGTATTGCCTTCGCAAACTGTAGTGGCATCGGCAATAAAATCAGCTACCGGTCCGGCAGTACAGTCGTTTACTACTACCTGCTGACTGGTCTGGTTAGTACAACCATTACCGTCGGTAAAGCTAAAGGTGATGGTATGAGTTCCGTCTCCCGCAGCACCCGGATCAAAGCTAGCCGTCCCGTCACCGTTATCAGTAATTCCTGGCCCAACAAATGTTCCTCCGGTTTGATTAGAGTTAATAGCTACCACCCCATCCGTATTACAGTAAGGTGAGGCTAAACCAGCAAAACTCACTGCGGTCAGCGAATTCACGGTGTAGTCTACCCGGGCAATGCTAACACAGGTTCCGTCGCTAACTTCAGCGTAGAAGTCATCACCATTGCTAACTAAAGTTGCGCCTGGGTCACCTACTGGGCTAGTACGAGCTGCATCGGTATACCAGGTAAAGGTATAACCTGCTGCACCATCAATAGCTGGTTGTAATGCGGTTAAACTCACGGTAGCATTTCCAATCCCTTCGGTATCTTCACATACTACCGGAGTCTGGTCAGCTACCACTGGTAAACCGTTTACAGTATATTCTACTTCTGCTACGTTAGTACAGCCAGCCTCGGTTACCCGAGCGTATACTGTTTGTACACCAGTTACGGTAAAAGTAGCCGGGGTGCCAATAGGAACCGTCAAACCAATATCTTCAAACCAGTCTATAGTTACCACCCCACCGTTAATAGCGTTTTCTAAAGCAGTCAGATCTACGTTGGCTGACCCACTGCCTAACGCATCTTCGCAGACATCTAGAGTCTGGTCATTAGCAGTTGGCGTTGCGTTAATGGTAATATCGAAAGTGCTACTAGCCGGACAAGCGCCAGCGGTAGTATAGGTAATCGTATACGGGCCAGCCGTACTGGCATCCAAATCAATCTCTCCCGTAGTGCCATTGAGTGCTAAGCCAACGGTGCTGCTGAAGGTTCCTCCGCCCGTAGCAATGCTGTTGGGAAGTGGATCAGCATCACCCTGACAGAAAGTAGCACTGGCATAGCTAAACGAGGCATCTTCATCAGCATTGATAACAATATCAATGAAATCC
Source organism: uncultured Flammeovirgaceae bacterium (assembly GCA_937884755.1). Taxonomy (GTDB): domain Bacteria; phylum Bacteroidota; class Bacteroidia; order Cytophagales; family Cyclobacteriaceae; genus Tunicatimonas. Next base: position 3,495 of record CAKZYJ010000268.1, on the reverse strand, counting down.
GTATCCGCACAACTACCAGCAATCGTATTGGTCACCCGATAGTTGCCCGGTGTAGAAGTCAGTGGGTCAATCTCACCCGTGGCGGTGTTGAGGGCTAAGCCCGCCGGAATGCTGCTGAACGTGCCCGCACTACCCGTGGTAAATACCGGACTGGGATCAGCATCCCCCTGACAGAAGGCCGTTACCCCCCCGTAGTCAAAACTGGCATCGGCACTGTTGGTGATCGTCACATCAAACGTCGCACTGGAAGGGCACGCCCCCCCGAAGCTGTATGTAATCGTATACGGGCCACCCACCGTGCTGGCCGCAATATCAATCTCACCCGTCGTACCATTGATTACTAAGCCGGCCGGGGCACTGAACGTACCCCCCACGGTAGCCACGGTCGGAGTAGGATTGGCTGCATCGGCACAGAAGGTCGCACTGCTGTAACCAAAGCTGGCATCTTCGGCCGCTGTAATGGTAATCGCTAGGTCTTCACTCACCGAACAGGCACCCCCCGTCGTGTAGGTTACCGTATGCGCCGCAGCGGTAGAAGCTGATAGGTCAATCTGTCCGGTAGCCGCATCAATCACTAGTCCAGCCGTTGCGGTGAAGGTGCCGCCCGGCGTACCGCCGATAACAGCGACTGGATCCCCGTCACTTTGGCAGAAAGCGGTGGCCCCACCGTAGTCAAAGCTGGCATCTTCAGTGGGTTGAATGGTTACATCAAACGTACTACTAGCCGGGCAAGTGCCTGCCGTAGTATAGGTAATGGTATAGGTTCCATCGGTAGAAGCATCCACATCAATTTCCCCAGTAGCCGCATTGATGACTAGCCCGGCCGGGGCACTGAACGTCCCCCCAGGGGTAGCCACCGCATCCGGACTCGGATCAGCATCAGTCGGACAATAACTCGCAGCCGCATATGTAAAGTTGGCGTCGTCAATACTATTAACAGTGTAGGTAGCCGTAGCCACATTAGTACAAGTACCATTGTCTACTTCAGCGTACAGTATCTGAGCATCGGTTACCATTTCGCTAGTAGCATCGGCTACCGGAGTGGTCAACCCATTATCCAGATACCAGGTAATCGCATGTCCGGCACCACCGTCAATGGCAACGTTCAATGTAGTCAGGTTTACCGTAGCCTGGCCCGTACCAAAAGCATCTTCGCAGACTACCGGAGTCTGGTTATTTACCACTGGCTGGCTATCAACGGTGTAGGTAACCGTAGCCACGTTGGTACAAGAAGCATTTTCTACCACTTCCACGTAGACACTGAGAGTGTTAACTACTGAATGAGCGGTAGGATCAACTATTGGAGTAGTCAATCCAGCATCCTGAAACCAGTTGAAAGTCAAACCTGCTCCGCCGTTGATACTACCCTCCAAAGCTGTTAGATCTACAATAGCACTTCCACCTCCTTGGGTATCTTCACAAACCGCCGGAGTTTGATCTGTAGCCGTAGGAATATTACTGGTAGTAACCGGAGCTGGGCCGGCGGTGATCGGTCCATCGCCGCAGGTATTGCGAGCCGTCACCCGAAATTCATAAGTAACTCCCGGAGTAAGTCCGGAAATAGTCGTTGAAGTACCCCCTACGGTAGGGTTAGCAACTGTAGTAGCAAAGCCGTTGTCCGAAACTTCCACTAAATAATCATCGGCTCCGGCTATTGCATCCCAACCAATCGTAAATTCAGTACATAAAACGTTGGAAGACCCTAAACCGGTCACTGATCCAGGTACGTCGGTGGTAGTAACTGAGCCACTGGCAACCGCACCGTCGCCGCAGGCGTTGCGCGGAGTTACTCTAAGGAAATAGGTAGTCCCAATACTTAAACCAGAAAACGTAGCAGTATTAACTAGGGGAGTCTGGGTAAAATCAATGCTGGTGAAAGCGGCATCGTCATCTACTTCGACTAAATAATCGTCAGTATTAAGTGTAGCATCCCAGTTAAGGACAAACTCATCGCAGGTAACCCCGTTAGCAGTAAGATTAGTAGGAGCCAGGGGAGTGGTACCAGTATCAAAGTTTCCAGTTGCCACTGTTCCGGTTCCGCAAGTGTTCTGCGGGGTAATCCGGTAGAAGTAGGTGGTATTAGCCGAAAGCGTAGTGAAGGTATAGTTGGTAGCTCCAATAGTAGCACTTTCATTAATGCTTCCGAATCCGGCGTCATCATCGGCCTCTACCAAGTAATCAATCGCCCCGGCTGATGCATTCCAATTGAGGTCAAAGCCGATACAAGTAGCGTTAGAAGGTGTATCGCCAGTTAAAGCATCCGGTAACGAATTAGTATCAAATTGAGCTGATTGTACAGGGTTACTATCACCGCAAGCGTTGCGAGCAGTCACTCTAAACTCATACGTAGTCCCTTCGGTTAACCCATTAAATACATGCGTGGTAGCGGGAGCAACAACCGTCTGAGTGAAAGTCGGGCTAGCATAGGTATCTCCGGCATCTATATCAATTACTTCTACCAGGTAATCATCGGCCGTAGCCACCGCATCCCAACTGGCTTCAAACTCTTGACAGTCAATGTTGGTGGCCTGTACGTTGGTAGGATCAGTAGGAAGAGGAGCAGTATCGGTAGAGCCAGCTACTGAGAAAGCACTATTTCCGCAGGCATTTTCGCCCCGCACCTGAAAGTAGTAGGTAGTGTTGGCCGTCAGTCCAGCAATGGTGATGCTGGTAGCCGCTAATGTCTGCTGATCAATCAAATTTGTCAGACCAGCATCATCGTATGCTTCTACAGTGTAGCTAGTAGCATTGGCCGCGGCATCCCAGGCCAGGTCAAACTGCGTACACTGCTGATTAGAGGCAACCAGATTAACCGGAACATCGGGTAGGGCATCAGTATCAAACTGGGCAGATTGTATGGCGTTTCCATTCCCACAGGCATTGCGGGCAATCACTCGAAACTCGTAGGTAGTACCTTCCGTCAAACCAGTAAAGGTTACTGATGTACCTGCGGTAGTCTGACTTTGCGTAGGCGCAGCATACGTATCCCCAGCATCTACATCAATTAGGTCTACTACGTAGTCTACTACATCGGTAGAAGCGTCCCAACTGGCATCGAAGCTAGTGCAGGCAATATTAAGTGATTGTAAGTTAGCCGGATCACTCGGGAATGGATTTACTGTGTAAGTAATAGTGGCTACGTTGGTGCACGAACCGTTATCTACCTGCACGTATAAATCTAGTCCATCGGTTACTGTATGGGCAGTTGGAGTGGCTACCGCGGCAGTAAGTCCAGCATCAGTAAACCAGCTAAAAGTTAGCCCAATACCACCGTTCACGCTGCCTTCTAACGCAGTTAGGTCAACAGTAGCCAATCCGCTACCCACGGCATCTTCACAAACAATCGGAGTTTGATCGTTAGCAGTAGGCTGACTATCAACCGTGTAAGTAGCCGTAGCGACGTTAGTACAGGTACCGTCGCTTACTTCAGCGTATAGTATCTGAGTATCAGCTACCGTCTCGCTAGTAGCGTCAGCCACCGGAGTGGTCAAACCA
>CAKZYJ010000267.1 GCA_937884755.1 uncultured Flammeovirgaceae bacterium | reverse complement strand
TACAGCTTTGTTCGCAGTTGATCATTCGGGCTTTCACTCCAATCTCGGCGGCCTGGTCTATATCAGCGTCGGCCAATACAATGAACGGAGCGCTACCCCCCAGTTCCAATACTGTCTTCTTAATCTGTTCTCCGGCTTTTTGGGCTACATGACTTCCCGCAGCCTCACTACCGGTAAGCGTAGCGGCTCTAACCCTCCTATCTTCTAGCAAGATATTTACCTTACTTGAGGGAATCAGTAGTGTTTGAAAGGCATGCTCGGGAAAACCAGCTTCCCGAAATACCTCTTCTAATGCCAGGGCGCACTGAGGCACGTTAGATGCGTGTTTTAAAATACCCACATTTCCAGCCATCAAATTAGGTGCTGCAAACCGTATTACCTGCCAGAATGGAAAATTCCAGGGCATAACCGCCAATACTGGCCCAATAGGATCAGAAGCTATATAAGCCTCACCTTCAGGAGGATTCAATGGCTTATCAGCCAAAAAACTTTCCGCGTGTTCGGCATAATAGTCGCAAGCTAAGGCACATTTTTCTACCTCAGCAATGGCTTCGCTTTTTACCTTACCCATTTCATCGGTCATCAGCTGGCCGTAATGCTCTTTGCGCTGGCGTAGTTGGCGAGCTGCGGCGTACATCCGTTCCGAACGCTCGGCAAAAGTCATTTCTTTCCAACACTCGTAAGTGTCTTCCGCTCGCTGCAAGGTGTTTTCAATAGCTTGGTCAGAGTGTTCCTCAAATTCGCGGATTACTTCATTAGTAAGTGGGTTTATACTTTGGATAGGCATAGGTAAAAAAGCTATCTTTGGCGGAAATTTAGATGGGGTTAAAAAGCATATTTCCCCGTACAATAGCAACTGTTTCGCTTAGGAATAGTATCTAGAGCAGGTAAATGGACAGAAAAGAAAGAGAAGTAAGAATTTAAAAAAGATGAAAATATGAGTGATTCGCCGCTAAAGAATGATTTACTACTTCGCACGATACGAGGCGAAAAAACCGAACGCACCCCAGTCTGGCTCATGCGGCAGGCCGGTCGTATTTTACCCGAATACCGAGCCGTTCGAGCCAAACTGAGCGGCTTTGTGGAGTTGGTAAAAACTCCCGAACGAGCCGCCGAAGTAACTATTCAGCCGGTAGATATTCTGGATGTTGATGCGGCCATTATCTTTTCTGATATTCTGGTAATTCCAGAAGCAATGGGCTTGCCCTACGAGATGGTAGAAAGCCGTGGGCCGGTTTTCCCCCGTACCGTTAGGAGCGCATCCGACATTGATCGTTTGAAGGTGGCGGATATATCTGACGATCTAGCTTATACTCCCGAGGCTATTAAACTGGTAAAGAAAGAATTAGATGGACGAGTACCGTTAATTGGTTTTGCAGGTGCGCCCTGGACAATCTTTGCCTACATGATTGAAGGCTCGGGTAGTAAAACTTTCTCCAAAGCCCGAGCCATGCTTTATCAGCAACCAGAGCTGGCTGACCGCTTACTCCAGATGATTACCGAGAGTACTATTCGCTACCTGCGAGCCCAGATTGAAGCTGGTGCTGATGTGGTGCAGATATTTGATTCCTGGGCGGGTATTTTACCTCCTATACATTTTGAGCGGTTTTCGCTACGCTATATTCGTCAAATCTGTGAGGCGATTCATCAGGTACCGATCACTGTATTCGCTAAAGGAGCCTATGCCAGCATATCTCAAATAGGCCAGTTAGATTGTGCTACCGTAGGTATTGACTGGAATACCGACATTCGCCACGCTCGCTCCAAGATAGGTGCCGAAAAAGTATTACAAGGTAATCTTGATCCCGCCGCACTCTACGCCGACTTTGGCGAGATTCAACAAGCTACCCGGCAAATGCTGGATACTTTTGGCGCTGAACGCCACATTGCTAATCTGGGTCATGGAGTGTATCCTGACATTTCTCCTGACCATGTTCGCTGCTTCATTAATGAAGTAAAGGAGTATAGTAGCAAACTACGATAGTGGCATATTAACTCCACCAATTATCTTTCTCTCTAACGTTTCTAGTGATTAGCAGAAGTATGCGAAAAGATATACGGATTACAGCACATTTTTTTGATAAAAACCATTTTTGCAGCCTTATCGGTCAAAAACTTCTTTACAGAAAGCATAAAATCCTTACCTGCTAATTATTCTAAATATGAACTTTCGTAAGCAAAGAAAATACCCTAAAAAAAAGTATGATTTTTTGAAACATTACGAAAAACGTAAAAAATTTAATATATAAGAATATATTTATCGCTAATTATATCGATTATATAGAATATTCTCAAGAATCTAGTTACTCGCTTAAATATTTTTCGCCCGATAAATTGCTTTTCGAAAAGCAAAAAATTACATTCGCAATTCATGCAAAGTGCAGCAACCAGAAACAGGGCGAATTGTTTTCTTAACTCTCACTTACCCCTCTAATAAACAAGATTCCATAGCCGCCTAATTCTCAGTGCTGTGTTTTGCGTTAGTAATTCATTTCTAACCTAAACACTATTCATGAGTAATTCTACAAATTACCGGTCGCCAGTTTGGCGAAAAGCGCTCAGGTATTTCTGCCTAAGCAGCTTCTTCTTGCTCGCAGTCTCAATGGGAGCCTGGGCGCAAGACATCATCTCCGGAACTATCTCCTCTACTGAATCGGGCGAGGCATTACCCGGAGTAAACGTTATTGTGAAAGGTACTACCCAAGGTACCGTAACCGACGTAGAAGGCAACTATCGCCTTAGCGTACCTCAGGATGCTGAAATCTTAACGTTCTCCTTTATTGGACTAGTGTCACAAGAGGTGGCGATTAATGGGCAGTCAGTGATTAACATTAAGATGGCTGAAGACGCCAAGCAGTTGAGCGAGGTAGTTATTACCGGGCTTGGTATGGAGCGCGAAGAAGCTTCGTTGGGCTACTCGGTACAGGAAGTTGAAGGCGAAAGCTTAGTAAAAGCCCGGGAAACTAACCTGGTTAACTCACTAGCCGGAAGAGTGGCTGGGGTGCAAATCACTGGTTCTAGTAACTTCGGTGGTTCATCTCGTATCCTGATCCGGGGAGCTAACTCTATCCGGGGCGATAATCAGCCCTTGTTCGTGGTAGACGGAACTCCCATTGATAACTCTAACTTTACTACGACCAACCAAGCGCGTGGTGGTGGTGGGTACGACTACGGTAACGCTGCCCAGGACTTGAACCCGGACGACATTGAATCAATCACTGTGCTAAAAGGACCAGCAGCCTCGGCTATCTACGGTTCACGGGGTTCTAACGGGGTGATTGAGATCACTACCAAAAAAGGCAGCGCCCGCAAAGGTATCGGTATCAGTGTAAACTCAGGGCTTTCGTTCCAGCAGGTTTTCGTACTGCCTGATTACCAGAACCGCTACGGTGCTGCGCTGATCCGCGATGCTAATGGCGATCCAGTACTCGACGATGCTGGTCTACCCATTATTGACCACGGACTGGACGGAAGCTGGGGTGCCCCTCTGGATGGTTCAATTATTACTCGCCACTGGGATAGCTTTGATGAGTGGGATACCGGAAATTTCGGTCAAGCCCGTCCTATGCTACCTAGCCCGAGTAATGTAGAGGACTTTTTCCGACTAGGAAGAACGCTGAACAACAATATTTCCTTCAGCGGTGGTAACGAGACCGCTCAGTTCCGACTGTCCTATACCAACCTTAGCCAACAAGGAACTCAGGAAAACTCAGAGTTAATGCGTAACACCGTGAACTTTAGTGGTTCATTAAAGGCTACTGAGAAACTAACGGCCCGAGTTACCGCTAACTATATCGGTTCTGATGTACAGGGACGTCCCGCTACTGGCTACGGCGACCGTAACGTAATGCAGGCATTTAATCAGTGGTATCAGCGGCAGTTAGATACCGACCGACTGCGCAACTTTCGTAATCCTGACGGAACCCAGCGTACTTGGAACCGAAAAAGCCAGTCTGATCCAACCCCTAACTACTTTAACAATCCGTTCTGGGATCGTTACGTGAACTATCAAGAAGATGCTCGTAACCGTATTTTCGGTAACATGGCGCTGTCTTATGAATTTACCGATTGGTTGACTGTAACTGGTCGGGCCATGACCGATTTCTACACTGATCGTCGTGAAGAGCGAGCTGAGATAGGTTCGGTTGAAGAGCCTTACTATGAAGAAGTGGTGCGGCAGGTAAGTGAGTCTAACTTTGACCTGATCGCTAATGTGAATACTGATATTTCTGATGACATCAGCTTCTCTGGTTTCGTAGGGGGTAACATTCGCTTGAATAGCCTGTACCGTAACGAAGCCCGTACCCAAGATGGGTTAAACATCCCAGGTTTCTTCAACATCGCTAACTCTGGTGGTAATCCTCGAGTAGATGACTATTACGAGCAAAAGCAAGTAAATTCAGTATTCGGAAGTGCTTCCTTCGGTTATCGAGACTTCTTATACTTAGATGTAACCGCTCGTAACGATTGGTCTTCTACTTTGCCTGAAGGCAACAACTCTTATTTCTACCCTTCAGCAACCACTAGCTTCGTATTCTCTGAACTAATAAACCCTAGCTGGTTATCGCTGGGTAAACTACGGGTAGGTTGGGCTCAGGTTGGTAATGATACCGATCCTTACCGTTTGGCATCTACCTACGTTCCAATTGCTAACTATGGTAGCTTCGCTAATGCTACCGTGCCTAACAGCTTGAACAATGCGAATCTACGCCCTGAAATTACTACTTCTTGGGAAGTGGGAGCGCAGTTAGGTTTCTTCAACAGTCGCTTAAACTTAGACGCGACCTACTACGATTCAGAAACTCGCGATCAGATATTTGCGGTTGATGTGTCTGGAGCTACTGGCTATCAGAGCCGGGTAGTAAACGCCGGAAGAGTAACCAACCAGGGCGTTGAGTTGATGCTGTCCGGTACTCCAATAGCGCTGCCTAACTCATTCCGTTGGGATGTTGCTGTTAACTGGGCTCGTAACGTAAACCGAGTGGCTGAGCTTACTGAGGATACTAAAACAATCCGTTTATCATCACTATTCGGTGTATACGTGGAAGCTAAAGAAGGCGAAACCTACGGGTCAATTACCGGACCTACGATTGCAGTTGATCCTAACACTGGAAAATATATCGTAGATGCCAACGGACGCTATGTTCAGGAGCCTGAGCAAGGAGTGGTTGGATCAGTTCTAGCCGATTGGACCGGTGGTCTTTCTAACACCTTCAGTTACAAAGGTCTTAGCTTGAGTGCGTTAATTGACGTACAGCAAGGTGGTGCACTATACTCGTTAACCCATATGTTTGGCCGTTACAGTGGAGTGTTGGAAGAAACTGCTGTAGGTAACATTCGTGAAGATGGTGTCGTACTGGATGCAGTAGTACAATCAGGTACTAACGAAGACGGCTATCCTATCTCAGATGGTACTATAAATACGGTGGCTGTTTCTGCTCCTCGTTGGGGCGCTGACCACTACAGCCGTGGTCGGGCTACCCAGAATGTATTTGATGCTAGCTTTGTGAAGCTACGTGAAGTGCAGTTTGGCTATTCTTTGCCTACTTCTTTCATAGAGAATTCACCTTTCACTAATGTAACTATCTCGCTGGTAGGTCGTAACCTGGCTATTCTGCACCGCAATATTCCTCACGTAGATCCTGAGGGAGCAGTAAGCTCTAACAATATTCAGGGCTTTGAAGGTGGGCAGTTACCTACTGAGCGTTCGTTTGGTATCAACCTAAACCTTAAGTTTTAATTAGCCGGAAAAATATAACTGATATTATGAGAAAGTATATGAAATACGCGGCTGCTTTCCTGATGGCAGGAGCAGTGAGCGCTTGTACCGATAACTTTGATGAGATTAATACTGATCCTAATCAGCCTCCGGTAGTACCTACCAGTGCTTTGCTAACCTCAGCCCAAAAGCAGTTAATGGATCATACCTGGGATGCTACCATGAACGGACAGCAGGGAATGCAACTGGCTCAGTTCTGGGCCTCTAACCAATACTCCGACGAGAGTCGTTATGCATTTCGTTCAGCAACGATTAACAACTATTGGCTTTATTTCTACGCTGGGCGTGGTGCTTTAGATGGTTCTACACCCAACGGAGGTGGAATGCAGGATTTGAACGAAATTATCCGTTTAAATACTGAATTTCCTGATGAAAATGCTGGAAGTTTTGGTACTAACGCCAATCAGATTGCCGTAGCAAACACCCTGAAGGTATGGATTATGCAGGTTGTGACTGATATCTGGGGTAATGCTCCCTACTCTCAAGCTCTGAATATCGATGAGTATCCTAACCCGGCATACGACTCTCAGGAGGATATCTACAATACCTTCTTAAGTCAGCTTACCGATGCTAGCAATTCGGTAGAGCTAAACGGATTAGGACCGGCGGGCGATGCTATCTACAGTGGTGATATGATGAAATGGAAGAAGTTCATTAACTCACTGAAGTTGCGGGTAGCGATGCGCATGGCTGACGCAGCACCTTCTGTAGCACAAACTGCGGTAGCTGAGGCAGTAGAAGCAGGAGTATTTGAAAGCAACGACGATAATGCACTGTTTCCGTACTTGATGAATGCCCCCAATAACAATCCGCTCAACGAGAACTTTAAGACTCGCAACGACTACGCAGTCAGTAATATACTAATTGATAAATTGCAGGATTTGAGCGATCCCCGTCTTGCTTTATACGCTGCTCCAACCGTTAACAGTGTGGTTGCGGGTACTCCCGAATACGTGGGCGAAGTATACGGACTAGACGAAGTAAACGCTGCGGCTACGCAGAACGATGATATTTCCCAACGTCCGGCGTCGATACTAGCCGCAGATGCGCCTGGTATCTATATGCAGTATGCTGAGGTAGCATTCTTATTAGCCGAGGCAGTAGAGCGAGGTTTTATCTCTGGTTCAGCGGCGGATTATTACAACATGGGTGTAGCCGCTTCCATGAACTACTGGAACGATGGTTCGCTTACGCAAGATGATATTGATGCTTACCTGGCTCAGCCTGCCGTAGCTTACGATGCTCAGATTGCGGCTGGCACGCTCTGGAATGAAGTGATTGGTCAGCAGAAATGGCTTTCACTATACATGCAAGGAATAGAAGCCTGGACGGAGTACCGTCGCCTGGACTTCGGTGTTCTTCAAATGCCGGCTGATGGTGTGCTAGATGGAACGGGTATTCCTTTACGAATAATGTATCCACTTGATGAGCAATCAGCAAATAAGGCGAGCTACGATGCTGCGGTAGCCGCCCAAGGGGCGGATGCCCTGGACACCCGCTTATGGTGGGATACTAAATAATTCTTAATAAGCATTATTTTTCTATTGAGAGAGCCTCGGAATTTCCGGGGCTTTTTTATTCGAGTTTACATTAGTTAAACCTACAGGTGTAGCTACGGAAAAAGAGTGCTGCTTGATTTTTTTAGCTTTAAAGTGAACTTCCAATTATGACTAATCCGTGCAGATCAGGATCGTAGTATATATCAAATCAATATTATATTTTAGAACTATTGTGGCGCAGGGTTAGGGGGGCTTATATAACTTGCTGAGAAAGCACAACAATTAACCAATATTGGTACGGGAGCTCAGTATTGCGAAATCGGTGGACTTACTGTATAGTGAAACCCAATGGGGAATCAGATTGTCCACAGTGCGTAGCTTATGATATGATAGAGTTATCAGAAAAAGTTTCCTCTTTTTTTCTGCCTCCTCACTATACAATTTGCCAGAACGACAACTATTTAAGAGTGCTAAACTACGGCTAAAGTTTGTAGCAGAAGTATGCATAGCAAAAAGATTTGCTTATTGTTGGCTGGATAGATATTCAGCCAATACTATTAAATCCTCTTCTTGTTTTAACTTAAGCCTCTCTTGCTTTAAGTAAGATTCAATTTCTGGGTCAAATTGTTGGAGAACCTCAATAGCTTGTTTCTTTTTGGTAGGAAGTGCGATTAGCTCATAGTCAGTAGTAACCAAAAAGTATTCTTTTTTCTTGACAATTTTGTCATTAGTCGAACCTCCGCTTAAAGCTCCTTTATAGTTAGCCTCAATCAGTTTAGGGGCTACCTTGGCTACTAACTCTACGTTCCCTTGGTGTAGTAGTTCGAGTGCCCCAGTTAGAGGAGTATCATCCAGTTTGTACCTTCGGGCTGCTATAAAACTTCTGAACTGCCGTTGTTCATCGTCGTAGATGGAAAACTGGTCAGAAGCACTGACGTCCATAGAGAAGTAAGCGGTATCGGTCTTAATCTCCAGGCTTTTATTTTCGAAATTGTATTTCAGAAAAATGTCTGAAACCTTTTCCCCATTCACCATAGTAATGGTGCCGGGTGACCAATGGTCAAATAGGTAGTAAGTACCTACGGTTTCGCCGGGTACATACGGTATTTCCCGCACTCGCGCACCAAAACCATCACCGTAGATGTGCGAATTAGTTTGAGCAGTTCCTTGCACTTGTTGAGCCGCCACGGGAGCCAAAGAAGTTATTGATAGAATGATTAATAAAGGATATTTCATAGCAGTGGTTATTATGTTTAGCATTGATGCTTCTCACAAAAGAAATATAGTTTTAGAAAGCAAAATCTTCTGGCAATATGCTGCTTTCAGTTTAAAGAAAACCCTACAGTTGGTGCCTTCGGAAGGTGCTAGTAAGAGTAAAAAGCGGGTAATTCTCAAAAGGATGGTTAGCCGTATTCTTGTAAAGAAACAAGTTAAGATTCAAAAACAATGAAATACTTTATTGACTTTACTCATGTGAGAAGGCGTAAATAGTCTAGATTTGTTTATAGAGGTGACTTTATCCCCCATTTTGAGTTATACCAAAGACAAATATAACGTAAAATAGGGTGTTATTTGAGAGAATTCTTTATATTTCAAGTGTCTTCGTTGTTACATTTAGAAAATCATATGTAAGATTTTTCTATTTTTTTGAAATCTGCGAATGTGAAATGTTGACTTTTGAAAAACGAAAAATTATGTTTGCAGCTACCAAAAAATTCGGCATGCATACAATACGCTGATTTTTTTTAACTGGCCAGCCTATAACTATTACTGGTTACTATTTTTTCATTTAATCAAATAATAATCTAATCTTATGAAGAAGAGTTCTACAGACTATGTTGTGGAGCAGTGGACCTACCGATTTTATCGAGTTGGAAGGTGGCTGCTCCTTTTTGTTTTTCTAGGAGTTGCCATGCCGGTACTCGCTCAAGAGCGCTCTGTTTCGGGTACGGTCACCTCCCAGGAATCAGGTGAAATCCTACCAGGGGTAAATGTAATTGTGAAGGGAACCACTTTAGGTACAGTCACTGATATTGACGGTAACTATCGCCTGAGTGTACCCAGCCCAGAGAGCGTTATTGAATTTTCGTTTATCGGATTCGCCTCTCAGGAAGTTACGGTTGGAACCCAGAGTACTATTAACATAACCTTAGGCCCTGATGTGCGCGCGTTAGAAGAAATAGTGGTAGTTGCCTACGGTACGGAATCTGAGCGAAGCTTATCCAGCTCGGTAGGCCGGGTTGACCGAGAGGTGATAGAAAATCAGCAATTAGTTTCGGTAGGAACTGCCTTACAAGGCACAGTACCGGGGGTTAATATCGTAACTGGCTCGGGCCAGCCTGGTGTGAATCCTCAGATTCGCATCCGGGGTATTTCTTCTATCAATTCCAGTGCCGATCCACTGATTGTACTGGACGGAGCCGTGTATAACGGGGACTTGAACACCGTTGACCCGAATGATATTGAATCTATATCGGTACTTAAAGATGCTGCCGCAGCAGCTCTTTACGGTGCCCGGGCTGCCTCTGGGGTGATTCTTATCAATACTAAAATTGGAAGCGCAGGTGAACCTATAATCAATGTGCGGGCCTCTGCGGGAGTTTCTCAGCGTGCCGTAGCAGAATATCCTTTTATCAGTGCCGCACAACAAATGCAATTAGAGTGGGAAACATTATTTAACGACGCTCGGGAATCTGGCGATCCTAATCCAGGGCAGTTTGCCACTGATAATCTAATCAGCAGGGTGGGCTATAATCCCTATGGCGGGGTAAATTCCCCTATAGGTCCGGATGGACAGCTCCTACCCGGCCAACGGCTCCAGTGGGAGACCGACTGGGAGGATGCGCTATTACAGCAGGGTAGTCGGCAAGATATTGCACTAAATATGTCTGGTGGTTCGGAAAAGACCCGCTATTACATTGGTGCTAGTTATTTAAAGCAGGATGGTATTGTCATTAATTCTGATTTTGAACGATTTAGCGGTCGGCTAAACCTAGATACCGAATTGAAAAGCTGGCTAAGAGCCGGATTGAGACAGTCAATATCCAACTCTACACAAAACTTTCCAGTGCAATCAGGAAACTCTTTCTCTAGTAATATTCAATACATTCGTACCATGTCCAGTATTTATCCAATCTACCGCAGAGATGTAGACGGAAGTTTGCTCTTGGACTCGAGCGGAGAGCGGATTTTTGATTCAGGGCAAAACCCTGGTGCTGAACAACCCATCAATGTGTCGCGGCCAGTACTGCAACCTTCTAATGCCGTAGCCCAGACGACGTTAGATCAGGATTTTACCGAGCGGTTCTTCAGTACTACCAACGCCTACCTGGAAGCAGATTTTCTAAAAAAATTCACTGCCAGAACCAGTTTTACCCTAAACAAGTATTTCTTTGATCAGCGAGAATACACCAACCCTGATATTGGTTCGGCTCGTACGGTAGATGGGCGTATTGGCCGTGACCGGGAGATTACGACGGAATGGACGCTCACCAATAGTTTAAACTTTACTACTCAGCTAGGCAACGGGGACCATAATCTGGATATACTTCTTTTGCAAGAGGCGTACAGTTACCGATTTAACAACTTGGATGTTACCAAAACCGGCTTACCTTTTGGTGGATTGTTCCAGCTGAGCTCGGCTTCTACGCTAGAAAGTACCGATGGAGAACAGGCGCAGGAGAGAATAGGCAGTTTGATGATGCGGGCTGAATACAGCTTTAGAAGCAAGTACTACCTCCAGGGTTCATTGCGCCGGGATATCTCTTCTCGTTTTGCCCCTGATTCGCGGGAAGGGATATTCTACTCGATTTCTGGTTCTTGGGTACTCAGCGATGAAGCATTTATTAGTGACCTGGGCTTCGTCAACTTCTTAAAGCTACGAGCTTCTTACGGAGAAGTAGGGAACTCTTTCATTGTGGATGGTACGAATGAGGCCGGAGTGGGTGTACTCAACGGTGGAGGGGAAGCAGTTTATTTTCCTGCCGAAAATATATTTCAAACCGGATTTGACCAGCTAGCTACTGCCGGGGTGTACCCCGGAGCCCTGAGAAACGCATCGATTACTTGGGAGACATCAGCCATCACCAACATAGGAGTAGATTTCGGGTTGTGGCAGAACAAGCTTACGGGTAACATAGATGCTTATGTAAAAGATACCCGGGGGCTGATCTTTGCCCGTCCGCTAGCTAACTCGCTGGGGGTAGTAGGTAACGAGATTTTAGAGAATGTAGGCGATATGCAAAACCGGGGGATTGAAATAGCGCTCAGTTGGGACGTGATCAATAATAGTGATTTCACCTGGACGTTAGGAGGCAATATTGCTTTTGAAAGAAACGAAATTACCCGTTTACCGCAAGAGGAAATCTTGACCGGTAATTATCGGCGGGCGGAAGGTGCCAGTGTGTATGACTTTTACATCCGTGAGTGGGCTGGTGTAAACCCGGATAACGGAGAGCCGCTTTGGTTTATAGATTCTCTGGATGCGCAAGGAAACGTAGTAGAAAGAATTACAACCAATAACGTGAACGAGGCGCAGCAGAACAGAATAGATGCAGGTACCGCCCTTCCCTGGGCTCGTGGAGGATTAAACACCCAATTACGTTATAAGGGAATTGATTTAAGTATTCTATTCAACTACAGTTTAGGGGGGCAAATACTAGATAATGATTATGGCGGACTGATGGAAGGAGGCTTACGACCTGGTAACCAGAAACATACTGATATTTTGGGACGATGGCAGAACCCGGGTGACCAAACGGATGTGCAGGTGTTAAACTCATCGGGCCAGGGCGCTTGTACTTCTACAAGATTTTTAGTGGATGCAACGTACGGACGGATTCGCAATGTGACATTAGGGTACTCCTTACCCCAAAGTGTAATAGGAAGAACGGATTTTCTGAAGGGATTTAGAGTATTTGTAATGGGAGATAACTTACTTACTTTCTTCTCCCGTGACGGCCTAGATCCCGAACAAAACGTTAATGGGGGAACTAACGACCGCTCGTCTATCTTCCGGGTAATATCAGGGGGTATTCAGATAAAACTATAAATTTATAATGATGAACAAACTATATATCATTCTTTTAAGCGTAGCATTCTTATCCTGCGAAGAGTGGGTAGATGAACCCCAGCCCGAAGCCGAAGTAGGGGCTGCCCAGGTATTTTCTTCGGTAGAGGGAGTAGAGGCTTTCCTTACCGGTACTTACCGGACCATACGGGGCTTTAACGACGAATTAGTTAATACTTCTGGTAGCAATGACGATTCAGAAGGTTTCGGATCCATTATGAATACTCGCACTGTAAAGGGTAATGACTTTATGCAACCGGCTTTTCAGTGGATGACGTTTGAGTATCGGTACTTAGCTCGGGGTAACCCCAATAGCAGAAAAGTGAATATGATCTGGAACATGAGCTACGAGTTGATTAACAGTATGAATCTACTGCTAAGCGAACTGGAAAATTCACCCATCAACAATGCTGAGAAACCTTCTTTGGAAGCCGAGGCAAGAGCCATTCGGGCATTTGCCTACTTTCAATCTATAAGAGAGTACGCCTTACCTTATCAAGCAGGAAGAGATAATGTAGGCATCCCCATCTACCTGGAACCGGCCGATGTTACTTCTACCGGTAGCCCTCGGAGGTCGGTTGGGGCAGTTTACGATCTAATACTGGAGGATCTCACCTTCGCTTCGGAAAACATTCCCGAAACCCGGGAGTTTGCCTGGAAGATTAATAAAACGGTAACTGATGGCATATTAGCGCGGGTTTATCTGGAAATGGGCCTATACGGCGAAGCAGCCCAAGCAGCCAACCAAGCCAGAATCGGCTTCGGTAGAAGTTTGAGCCCAGGTAGCTACAGCGACGGTTTTCGTGATTTAGATTCACCGGAGTGGATGTGGGGAATGCCGTTTTCTAACGATCAAACGGCTTTCTTTGGCATGTTTGCTTCTTTTTGGGATGGTACTCGCTACACTCCGACTATTCGCGCAAATCCTACATTCGTAGAGACGTTTACCGATACGGATGTTAGAAACTTATTCACACTTGCCCCTGATAGTCTATATGTTACTAGTAAATTTATAGCTGATCCTGATTTTGGCGAAGATGTAGTGCTGATGCGGGTAGCTGAAATGTACCTAATAGAAGCAGAAGCCCTGGCTCGTCAAGGAAATGATGCCCCAGCCGCTGCCCTTTTGTTTGAACTGCAAAGTAATAGAGACCCAGCCGTAACCGCTTCGGGGAATACAGGGCAAGCTTTAATTGATGAGATTATGCTAGAGCGTAGAAAAGAACTCTACGCAGAAGGCTTAGCGGATTTCCCTGATAACCGAAGGCTCCAACAGGCTTGGGTCAGAGATGATAATCATCCCAACCCTGCGTTTAGGTTCAGTTTTGTGCAAAATGATTATAGGCATTTCTTCTTGATTCCTCAGGACGAAATAGATGCTAATCCAGCACTTACCGCGGCCGATCAAAATCCTGATTCTGAAGGAGGAACCTGGCCTCAGCCTTCAAGTGGAGGAGACTAAAAAGGGAATAGATGAGATGAGAAAACGGTATGTAAATCAAATTACATACCGTTTTCTTTTGCTGAAAACTATAAAACTAAAAGTAATTATTGCCCCGTTTAAAAAAGTTAAGAAATGT
The DNA here is from genome assembly GCA_937884755.1 of uncultured Flammeovirgaceae bacterium. Lineage (GTDB taxonomy): Bacteria > Bacteroidota > Bacteroidia > Cytophagales > Cyclobacteriaceae > Tunicatimonas. The sequence goes on along the minus strand of CAKZYJ010000267.1, from coordinate 11,039 downwards.
AGTGTAATTCCTCCTAGGATTCCACTCTAGACTCCCTTGCTATTGACATGCCTTTACTTAGTATTTAGGGAGGTTTTCTCCAGATAAACTACTTTTTTATCTTTATTTTAATATAAATAGAGGGAATATTAATATTAATTCTAGAATAGTAACTGTCTTCTCTGCTACATTTCGCGATCTTCGCATGTAAGTTTGATGTAACTTATTCATTTGAAAATTTGACTTTTGAGGGGGTAAAAGTTATGTTTGCAACTATCAAAAAAATTCGGCATGCATACAATGTGCTGATTTACTCAAACTAACCAACTTACAGCTACTACCATTAGTTACTTTTTTCTACTTATCAATTAATATACTTACCTATCATGAAGAACAGTTCTACAAACTATCTTGTGGAGCAGTGGGCCTACCAACTTGACCGAGCTGGCAGGTGGCTGCTCCTTTTTGTTTTTCTGGGAGCTACCCTTCCGGTACTTGCCCAGGATCGTTCCATTTCAGGAACCGTTACCTCGGAGGAATCAGGAGAAGCACTTCCTGGGGTGAACGTAATTGTAAAAGGAACCACTATTGGTACAGTCACCAATATTGAAGGTGAATACCGCTTAAGCGTTCCCAATGCCGAAAGCGTAATTGAGTTTTCGTTTATCGGTTTTGCTTCCCAGGAAGTCACCGTAGGTAACCAAGGTACTATCAATATTGAGCTAGCGTCTGACATTCAGGCGCTGCAAGAGGTAGTGGTTGTGGGGTACGGTACCCAAAGCGAGCGGTTTAATACCCAGCAGGTAGCTAAGGTATCAGGTGCGGACTTTGAGAACCAACCCGTGGTAAACGTACAGGAAGTACTACAAGGCCGCGCGGCTGGGGTGCAAGTAGCTAACACTTCGGGAGTATTAGGAGCCCAGTCTGCTGTTCGTATTCGGGGGGCATCCTCTATTGGTGCGGGGAACCAACCGCTATACGTGGTAGATGGAGTTCCGTTAAACGATGGTCAGTACTCTAACACATTTGGTGCTGAGTCGCTGAACCCACTACAAAACCTGAACCCCAACGAGATTGAGTCTATCAGCGTTTTGAAAGATGCCTCAGCAGTGGCCATTTACGGTTCTCGGGGAGCGAACGGAGTAATCCTGATTACTACCAAGCAGGGAAGTTTCGGCGAACAAACCAACATTAATGTAGACGTCTACACTGGCTGGTCAGAGCCTACTAATTACTTTGACATGATGAACGCTGATCAGTATCGTCAATTCCGTACTGATTATCGGGCTGCTCAAGGGCAAGATCCTATTGACTTTCCGGACGGAGGTTTCGACTGGGCCAATGCTGTACTACAAACCGGCCGGGTTAATCAGGCTACTGTGTCAGCTTCGGGTGGTAGCGAAAAGACTACCTTCTACTTGGGAGCTACCTACTATAACGAAGAAGCATTTACTATTGGTAATGAGATTGACCGATTGAACGGAAGATTGAACCTAAAGCACGAGGCTACCGATAAGCTTCGAGTAGGTGCTAATCTGGGTTTATCGGCACTGGATAATGACCGTATCAACTCTGACAATAGTACTTTCGCGCCGCTTACCTCGGCTTACCTTCAAACGCCTTACATTCAACCGTTTAACGATGACGGGACTTTCACTAATACCGGATTTGTTGCCAATGTATTGGCCATTGAAGCCCTTAGTAAGCGAGAGCTTATTTCTCGCCGTACCACCGGTAACATGTACGCCGAATACGATCTGCTTCCGGATTTAACCTTAAAGACCGACTTCGGTACGGATATGATCCAGACTGAGGAGACAATTCGTGATCCAGACATTGTAGAACCTGGTGGATATGGCTATAAGCGAATTATTCAGGATAATAAGTGGCTGAACACTACCACCTTGGATTACGATCGCCAACTGAATGAGCAGCACTATATAGGTGTATTGTTAGGAGCTAGCTATGAAACTTCTACTATCAACCGAATAGCCGTAGAGGGTTCAGGGTTTGTGAGTGACCTACTACCTAACGTAGCTAACGCCGCAACCCCTACTACTACTTCGGCTGATGAAGGACAATGGGCGCTATCTTCTCAGTTTGCTCGTTTAAACTACCGCTTTCAGGATCGTTATCTGTTAGAAGGTGCTGTTCGTCGGGATGGTTCTTCGCGTTTTGGTTCTGAAAATCGCTATGGTGTATTCTGGGCAGTGTCCGGAGGCTGGATACTGTCGGATGAGGCCTTCCTTCAGAACTCTACTGTTATTGATAACTTAAAACTTAGTGTAAGTTACGGAACTTCCGGTAATGACCGAATTGGTGAATTAAATCCCTTTAATGTTCGCTACTATCCATCATTAGGACTATACGAAGGTGGACCTTTAGGTGACTACGGCGGAACCCCCGGAATTATTCCTTCTCAACCGGCTAATCCTAACCTTCAATGGGAAGAAACCACTCAGTTAGATATTAGCGTGAATGCGTCAATGTTTGATAGCCGATTAGGTATTGAAGCCAGCTACTACATTAAGCAGACCGATAATTTACTGTTAGAAGTACCGCTGCCATTTACTACCGGGTTCCAAACTATTAACCAGAACACCGGTGAACTAGAGAATCGCGGAGTAGATCTATTAATTAACGGTGAAATTGTTCGTGGTCAGAACTTTAACTGGAGTGCTAGTCTGAACTTAGGCTACTTACAAAACGAAGTTACCTCGCTACCTGATGACAACCAGGATCCTCAAGGCCGTAACTTCGTACCTGGTACTGCTTCTCAGCGGGTTATCCAAGGAGAACCAATTAACACTTTCTACCTTATCCGTTACAATGGGATAAACCCCCAGACGGGTAATGCTGAATGGTTAACCGCTGACGGCGAGGTTACTACTAGTCCTTCGGCTGCCGACCGGGTAATTGTCGGTTCGGCTATTCCTAACTGGACGGGTGGATTGAACAATACACTTAGCTACAAAGGGCTTACACTGGATGTGCTGTTCAACTTTGTGGCAGGTAACAAAATCTTCCGTGGTGGCCAGCGATTTACAGATAATCCTGCTAGCTCTTTTAATAAGAGCACCGCTTTGTTGAACTACTGGCAAAACCCAGGTGATGATGCTTACTTCCCAGCATTGGATAGTGAAACTGCACCAGCTTTCGCCCAGCGCTCTACCGCTCAGCTAGAAGACGGTGATTTTATTCGTTTACGGCGGGCTACCCTAGCATATAACTTCCCTACCTTGCTGCAGAATAGCAATGTATTCCGTTCAGCTCGGGTATACGTGAGTGGGCAAAACCTGCTAACCTTTGCTAGAACTGATCTTGAGCCGGAATTGAACGGAGGTGGTACTGATCCACTGAATCAAGGTGAAGGGTTCTTTACTCCACCGCTGGCACGGACTATCACCGTAGGTGTTTCATTAGGATTTTAATTAAAGAATAGATTGATTATGAAATATAGCCATATATTATTCACCGGCCTTTTAAGTGGAGGCCTATTGCTCAGCGGCTGCGATGAGGAACTAGAACTGCAGCCCCAGCAAACTTTGTCAGCTGATGCGGCTTTCGCAGATGAGCTTACCGCTCAAGGGTCACTCATTGGTGTATACAGTTTAGCTCAGGATTTGGAAGTGTACGGTTCAATGCCTCAGGTAATCGCCGACTATCAGTCAGATAATGTTGACTTTATAGGGTCTTTCCCTACTTTACAAGACATTAACGATTACGCTACACTTTCCGATAATGGTTCTCTCTCTACTCTTTGGAGAGATAACTATGAAACAATCTTGGCAGCGAATGCTGTTATCGCGAGTGTTCCGGATGTGGATGATCCTGGGTTTACGGCTGAAGAAAAAGCGCAGTTTGTAGCCGAAGCTAAATTCTTGCGAGCATTAATATACTTTCAGATGGTCAACCTTTTCGCTAATCCTATTAATGTGGAAGGTGCCGGCGCACTGGGTATTCCGATTGTAAATGATCCGTTTACCGGTGAGGTGGAATTACCAGCAAGGGCAACAGTAGGAGAGGTTCATACTCAAATCCAGCAGGATCTCCAAGAGGGAGTAACGGCACTTCCAGAAAGTAACCTAGGGCGAGCTACTAGTGGAGCCGCTCAAGCATTACTTTCCCGTCTACAATTATACCGTGGAGAGTCCCAACAAGCGGCTGCTCTAGCTCGTGCAGTAATTGATGGAGGCGTTTATGAACTAGCCTCGAATTACGCGTTTTTCAGTCAGAATACCAGTGAGGAGGTATTCTCTCTTCAGAACTCAGCAACGGATAATGGGCGTACTGGTTCAGGTGGTTGGGCGTCGTACTACAGTCCGGCAGAATCAGGTGGACGCGGTGATGCTCCATTCGCACAAGGATTGATAGATGCTTATGCCGAAGAACCAGGTGACTTGCGGTTTTCAACGCTAATTGAATATAGCCCTGATAGTTCGCTGATTTTTACGGATAAATTCTCTGACGCAGTTACTAACTCGGATAATGTGCCGGTTATTCGGGTTACCGAAATGTATCTGAGCTTGGCAGAAGCACTAGCTGAACTAAATGGAATCAACCAAGAGTCAGTAGATCTTGTCAATGTATTGCGTACCAGAGCAGGATTGACCGAATGGACTGTTGGGCAGTTCGGTAATCAAGAAGAATTTATTGATGCGATTTTAGTTGAGCGTCGCAAAGAACTGGCATTTGAAGGTCATCGCCGTATGGACTTACTACGCAAAGGTAAGGCATTGCGCTCTAGTGGGCCTACTGCTGATATATCTAATCCAGGCGATCCTAAAACGATTATGCCGATTCCTCAACGGGAGATAGATCTTAATTCTAATCTCGTTCAGAACGACGGTTACTAGACTAGAGAACATCAGTAAAAAATAAAAAAAGCCATCCGATCGGGTGGCTTTTTTTATGCTTAATTTAGAAAGCTTGCATTTATGAAGTGTAGTTTTTGGGTACGAAAGCGCTATTCAAAGAGTCCGAAAAGAAAAAAACACGTTTAAGGATTTTCCCAAAGTGTGTTTTATGAGACTAAAAAGCACTAATTCAGTAAAGCTAACCATACTCTAAACGCAATCTTACTATTTTGTGAGTAGGCATCCGAAGTTCAAATATTTGACTTTCAGGATTTAAGAAGTTATGTTTACAGGCACTTTGTTTAACCGAACTGTAATAAGGTTAGACAGTTATCAGTTTGTCTATATCTATTAACCTAACTAAATCATTTATTGAGGCGCAGTTCTACACACTACTTATTTTGAGCAGATTCCTTTGACTTTAATTTGTCAATAGGTTTCTGCTTTTATTAACCTGACCTGCCCCTTTCTGATAACATTATCTAGTTATCATTAATCCTAAACCAGTATGCTTTATTTCTGAAAAATGGATGAATGAACTTCACTATGCGGTTTGTTTATCGCATCAAAAGTAGAATTAACAAATACAGATGTTCACTTCATCCAATAGAAAGTAGCGTTTTGAAACCTTCACCTTTGCGTTTCTTAGGAAATTTTCAACAGCACTGCTAAAGCATTGAAAATAGACATAGGTAATAGTTAAGAATCAGAATAATTGCCAATAAAATTACCAAAATACTATAAATTTATTTTGTAGAATTAGTTGGATAGTTTCATATTTGTAGGAGTAAGTAACATTTTTTAGAATAATCTAAAAGAGAATCTTTTCTTTTAAAGTCTAAGATATATTTTTGCAATTCTGTTAAAATTTATACAGGATCACTGGAAGCTTATCAACAACTACATTTAAGAACTACAGACTGTACTAAGTACTAAAGAACCCTAAGTGGTATTGTTAATCTAAACTAAAACGTGAGACTATGAGGTACAACTACACAGGTACACCGACCTCGGTGTTCAAACGTCCTAAGCTTTGTCTAAAAAGTTTAGGGTGGCTCTTTATCGCGCTTATTCTTACTTCCCAGGCATGGGCGCAGCAAACTATTAGTGGTAAGGTCACTTCGACAGAAGATGGCTCTACTTTACCGGGTGTAAACGTTATCGTGAAAGGCACCAGCCAGGGAACGGTTACCGACATTGATGGTAACTATCGGCTGAACGTACCCGAAGATGCCGAAATACTGTCCTTTAGCTTTATTGGGTTAGAGGCCCAGGAAGTGGAGATTAATGGTCGTTCTATTATCAACTTAGAAATGGCATCCGATACTCGCCAGCTATCCGAAGTAGTAGTAACTGCCATTGGTATTGAGCGGGAAAAGAAGGCTTTAGGGTACGCTGTCTCTGATGTAGAAGGCGAAGCCATTCAGCAAATCTCTGAGCCCGATGCAATTCGTGGCCTGACTGGTAAAATTCCAGGGGTAAATATTCAAGGCTCGGGAGGGGGTGTTGGTTCAGCTACCAACATCACAATTCGAGGTAACTCTTCATTGTTAGGAAATAACCAACCACTTTTTGTAGTAGATGGGATTCCTTTCGATAACTCAACTACGGCTTCAAACGATGGTTTTGAGCAGGGTAATCCACAGTCTAACCGGGCTCTTGACCTTGATCCTAACCTCATTGAGTCTATTACTGTGCTAAAAGGTGCCTCTGCTGCTGCCTTGTACGGTTCGCGTGCTGCCAATGGGGTAATTGTAGTTACTACCAAAGCTGGTAAGGCTGGTAGCAAGAAAGGCTTTGAGGTTACCCTTAACAGTGGTTTCTCAGTTGAGCAAGTAGCTATGAACCCTGAATATCAAGGTGTGTGGACGCAGGGGGCAACTTTTGGTTCTAATAACTTTGTGTTCAATAATGGTTTCTTCGGTACCTGGGGACCTCGTTATTCTGATGTTAATCGCTGGCTGGAAAATGGTGTAGGCGATAATGGTGACCCTTTCTCGGTACTGCCTCCACTGCGCAAGTATAATAACCCAAATAACGACTTATTCGCGGCTGATATCTATCCAGAGATTGGGGAGGTCCCAACTCAGGTTCTCCCTAATACTGATAACTGGGAAAATTTCTGGGAGGATGGTATCCTCTTCGAGAATTCGGTAACCGTTAATGCTGGAGGCGAAAAAACTTCACTTACTGCGGGTATTTCCCGAACCGATAACGAAGGTATTATTCCTTTTTCTGAACTGGATCGTACCAGTGTTAGCTTTGGTGGCCGCGCTCAACTCGATAATGGCATCTTCATTAACGGTAGTGTAACCTACGTTGAAACCAATCAGCGTACGGCTCAGCAAGGGGCAGAAATATTTGCTGCCGGCGACCCTGGTTCGTCACTGATTAGTATGTTGTACTTGATGAGCCCTACCTACGACTTAACTAATAACCCTTACTTTAACCCTCGTACTGGTGGTAGTATTTACTACAGAAATGGTTTTGATAATCCTTACTGGGTAGCTGAATTTGCTCCTCTTAACAGTGAAGTTAGCCGGGCGTTTGGTAAGGCACAGTTTGGATACGATATTACTGATTGGTTAACCGTTTCCTACCAAGCTGGTTTTAATACCTACACTGATCGCCGTTCCTCCCTGGTTCCTGCTCTCGGAGAAAACATTCCTGCTGGGGCATATAACGTTGACGATATCTTCCGTGAGGAATTGGATGGTACCCTGTTGATTACTTTGGACAAGCAAGTTACCACCGATTTTAACATTCGTGCTATCTTAGGACACAATGTAAACCAGCGTACTTTTGAGCAGCAAACTATTGAAGGGTTGGGTATTATTGATCGAACTATCTCAAATATCCAGAATACCAGTGCTCAGGTTATTCGTCGTGATATTTTTGAGCAGCAGCGTTTTCAGGCAGTCTTTGGAGATTTATCCTTTTCTTATCGAGACTTTGCCTTTTTAAACGTGGTAGCACGTAACGACTGGTCATCTACTCTTCCTGCAGACGAGCGTAGCTACTTTTATCCTGGAGCTAGTGCCTCCTTTGTAGCTAGTGAAGTATTTAATATGCCTAGTTTCTGGGATTACTTCAAAGTACGAGGTGGTATTTCCCGGGTGGGTAACGAGGCCAACCCGTATTTAACACAGAACACTTTCCGGATTAACGATAACATCGGTTTTACCAACTTAAATGCGCAGTTTCCTTTTAATGGTACTAATAGTGTTAATGCTAACCGAAGAAAAGCAGAGCCGGCGCTAAGTCCTGAATTTACTACTGAGTACGAAGTTGGTACCGAAATGAGGTTCTTTTCTAATCGAATCGGAATTGATTTCACCTACTACGACCGACGCTCAACCGATCAGATTGTAACGATTGACGTACCTGCTTCAACTGGTTTTGGAACTCGGGTAACTAATCTGGGAGAAGTGCAAAATAGAGGTATTGAAATTGGCTTAGACGTTACTCCGATTGCCCTACCAAGTGGCTTTACCTGGAACATCTTTGCCGCTTACACTCGTAACCGTAACGAAATCTTGGATTTGGGTGATTTAGAGCAAGTAATTGTTGATGGAACAACTACCCTAGCTATTGCTCACCGTCCTGGTTTTCCCGCCGGTGTCATTATTGGTGAAGACTGGCTGCGCTACAATGAGGCTACCGGGGAAGTGGGTAACGTAGGGGTACCTTTAGTAAACCCATTGAGTGGTAAGCCAGTAATCAACCCAGATGTACAGGTTATTGGTGATCCGAACCCTGATTATATACTGGGGATAACCAATACACTGAGTTTCAAGGGCATCACCCTGAGCGCGTTGATTGATTACCATGCCGGTGGTGATATGTGGTCATTGGCGGCTGATCAGATGCGTAGCCGAGGAGTATTGAACGAGCCAATCTTGAACGATAGAACCCCAATTTTACCTGAACCTGGTATTTTGGGTAATGTGAATGGCCCCATCTTGGATGGTGCTGGAGGTATTCAGCCTACTAACGTAATATTACCTCGTAACGACTTCTTCTTCTTCAACGGGTGGGCTGCCGGTGGAGCCGACTGGGCCTCGGTGTATGATAGAACTACCATACGTTTGCGTGAAGTAACATTAGGTTACACCCTGCCTGCTAGTTTGTTAGAAAAGCTTCCTTTTGGTTCGGCTAGTGTCAGATTCTCAGGTCGAAACCTATGGTTTAACGCACCTAACTTTCCTGATGCTTTGAATATGGACCCCGAAGTAAGTGGACTTGGAGTGATAAATGGGCCTAGTCAAGGACTTGAACTCATGGGAGTACCGACTACTAGGCGGTATGGTGTGAATATTTCACTGACATTCTAAACCTAAACTCGAATGAAATTACTATATAAATTATTTACAGTAAGTGCCATGAGCATGGCCTTACTGTTAACCACTTCTTGTGGTGAGGATTTTTTGGATATAAACGATAATCCCAACGAACCGGTAAACCCGAGTATAGATTTGCTTTTCCCTTCTGCCCAGGTTGCCTATTCAACCGTTATTGTCCATACCACCCGTTTGGGGGAAGTTGGGCCTATTGGTCAGATCTACGAATCTACCGATAGCCAATACGAACTTGGTGGGGCTGATTTCAATAACGCCTGGGATAATATGTTTACTTTAGGCTTGGTAAACCTGGATCAGGTGATTACTTCAGCGCCAGATGCTGACTTACCTGCCCATGCAGCCATTGCTAAATTACAGAAGGCCTACATCTACTCCATTCTTGTGGATATGTGGGGAGCTGCTCCTTTTGATGAAGCGGTTAATGCTGAGTTCAACGAACCCACATGGGAAGAGGGTGCGGTAGTTTATCCGAAGGTAATCAGTCTGATTGATGAGGCATTGGGTGAACTGAATGCTCTTCCTGAGGATGCCCCAACCCCGAGTTCCGACCTGATTTATGACGGTGAGGTAGATAAGTGGATAAAAATGGGCAATAGCTTGAAACTGAGGATGCTCATCAATTTAGCAAATGGAGGAGACGCCGGTGCGGTGGGGCAAATAGAATCGCTGGCAAGTGGCGGGAATCTAATTGATAGTAATGCTGATAATTTTGAATTTCAATACGGAAGTACGCTTGCCCCTGAGAACCGTCATCGTTGGCATCAAACTCACTACTTTGCTACCAAGACATACTACATGAGTAATAGCCTGATGGCCCGTATGTTAAATAATATCGGTGGCTTCGGTTCTATAGACCCACGTACCCGCTACTATTTCTACCGTCAGATTTTGGACTTTGATCCAACTGCCGATGGAGCTAAAGTGGTTCGAGATGATTTTCCTTGCTTTGGTTATGGAGCCCGTTTTGAAGATGAAACCACCTGGCAATCTACTTGTGCTTACGGCTACCAGGGGAATGGTTACGTCGGTCGTGATCATGGAGACGGAACTGGTATTCCTAACGACGGTCAGGCAAGAACCACTTTTGGTGTATATCCTGCTGGCGGGTTATTCGACGACGATTCAGGATTAACCGTAGGGCAAAGCGATGGTACGGGCGCAGGGGTTGTACCTATGATTACTAACTCTATGGTGAAGTTCTGGTTAGCGGAAGCTGCTCTGTTCTACGGTGCAAATTCGGGTGATCCTCGTACCTTGCTACAGGAGGCTATGGAAGCGCATATTGCTGAAGTACAAGCTTTTCCTGGGAGAGCGGGTGTTAGCGCAGACGCTGCTTTCGTGCCAAGTGCTGACGATGTGGCTGCCTACGTGAACAATGTTTTGGCTATTTATGATGCAGCTCCCGACAATACCGAGCCTACCACATTGCTAGGTAGTAAGCAGGATATTTGGGCAGCCCAGTTCCAGATTTCTTTAATCGGAAACCCAGTAGAAGCTTACAACCTGTTGCGTAGAACCAAGCTTCCGGTAGCATTAACTGCCGATAATGCTAACGCTTCTGTATCAATTATTCCTACTAATCCTTACCCTAAGCGGTTGCCTTTCCCACAGGATGAAATAAATACTAACCCTAATGCATTCCGGCAATCGGATACTCCTTGGCAAACTTCCCCAGTATTTTGGGATACTAAGGCTTATCCACGACGCTTTGATGGTAATAACTAAATTGTGATAAAATCATGACGAAGAAATATATTGTATTTACCAGCCTGCTAGCCTTTCTGGCCACTGGCTTTTTTGGGTGTGATAATGAAGATGTGATTAGAACACATGATTTTATTGT